>JBDSND010000153.1:0-26814 GCA_039915505.1 Casimicrobiaceae bacterium | reverse complement strand
TGTCGACGGCCTGGTGCAGCACGTCGGCGACGACGAGCTTGGCCATGGAGATTTCCTTGCGGGCGAACTCGCCGCGGTCGAGCATCCAGGCGGCGCGCATCGTCAGCAGCCGGCCAATGTCGATCTGCAGCGCCGCGTCGCCGAGCACGGTGCGCACGCTCTCCCGGTCCGCGAGCAGCTGTCCCTGCGCCTGGCGGGTGGTGACGTAGTCGAGCGCGATCGCAAGCGATCGCTTGGCGAGGCCGAGCCAGCGCATGCAATGGGTGAGGCGCGCAGTGCCGAGCCGGATCTGGGTTACCTTGAGACCATCGCCGACGCCCAGCAACCGGTTTTCGTCGGCGATCTCCAGACCATCGAACACGATCTCGCAATGCCCGCCGTGCTCCTCGGGACCCATGATCGGGATCCGGCGCACGATATGCCAGCCCGGCTGGTCGCGATCGAACAGGAACGCGGTGAGGCCGCGCCGCGGGTCGTCGGAGGTCTTCGCCAGTAAAATGAAATGCTGCGCGACCCCGGCGCCGGTGATGAACCACTTGCGACCACGCACGATCCAGCGATCGCCGCGGCGCTCGGCGGCGGTGAGCATCATCGACGGGTCAGAACCGCTCCCCGGATTGGGCTCGGTCATTGCAAACGAGGAGCGCACGCGACCGTCGACGATCGGCCGTAGCCAGCGCTCCTTCTGTGCCTCGGTCCCTACCTTGGCAAGCAGGATCATGTTGCCGTCGTCGGGCGCCGCGCTGTTGAACACAACCGGCCCGAAGATCGAGGCGTTCATCTCCTCGTAACATGCCGCCATGGCGACGACGGCAAGTCCCTGTCCGCCCCAGGCTTTCGGTACCTGCAGCGCCCAGAGCCCGGCCGCCTTCGCTTCACCGCGCAGGCTGTCGAGTAGCTCCGGACGGATGTTCTCGTGCGCGTCGTAGCTCGCGGGTTCGCTTTCCAGCGGAATGATTCGCTCGCGGACGAACGCGGCGATGCGGGCCCGGTAGGCCTCGTGCTCGCGGGAAAGCGTGAAGTCCATGGAAGCTCCGTGCGTGATGACGCTACAGCCAGGCGAGGCTGTGGCCGCCATCGACGGTGATGGTGGATCCGGTCATGTAGCGGCCGGCGTCCGATGCCAGCAGCAGCAGCGCGCCATCGAGGTCTTCGACGGCGCCGAAGCGGCGCATCGGCACGCGCCGTCCGAGTGCCTCGCCATCCGGAGAATTCAGGAACTCGCGATTGATATCGGTCTCGACGTATCCGGGTGCGATGGCGTTGACGCGGATACCGAGCGATGCAAATTCCAACGCGAGCGTCTGGGTGAGGCTGATCAGCGCCGCCTTCGACGCAGCGTACGCAGCGATCTGCTTGGCCACCCGCACGCCCAGGATCGACGCGATGTTGACGATGACTCCCGGACGCTTGGACTCCGCGAGTACTGCCGCGACCGCGCGGCTCACCCTGAAGGCCCCCGACAGATTGGTATCGAGCACCCGCTGCCATTCCTCCTCGCTGGTGCGCAACACCGGCCGGGTGATGGCGACCCCGGAGTTATTGACCAGGATCTCCGGCGGCCCCAGCCGGGCTGCGGCCTCGCCTATGGCCGCCTCGACGCTGGCCGGGTCACGCACATCGAGCACGACGCCCTGCGCTTCGCCGCCCGCCGCTGCGATTGCCGCGACTGTCCGGTCGAGCTCGACATGTCGCCGTGCCGCGACCACCACCCGCGCCCCGTGCGCGGCGAGCACGTGGGCGAAGTGGCGGCCGAGACCGCTGGAGGCACCGGTCACGAAGGCGACTTTGCCGGATAGCAGGTCGGACTTGAACATGACGACTCTCAGTGCGGCCGAACGTCGGGCCGCGCGCCTGCCCGAGTCACGCGGCGGGGGTCGCGAGAATCCGCGGGTTGGAGATGGCGACGCGCGCGCGCGTCCAGCGGGCGAGCGCATCCACGAGCTGGCGCCTGAGTTCAGGTACCTCGTCGAACGTGCCGGAACGGATGCGCGCCACGAGGTGCCCCGCCCATTCCGCCCTAGGCGTTGCGGGCTCGCCGCCCGCCAGGATCACCAGGGTAGCGAGCGCATCCGCATCCACCCCAGGTGAAGCCTGCTCGCGGCGTGCAATGGCGAGTGCATTGGCCACCATGCGGGCGGTGTAGTGCGCGGACTTCGGCAAGAGCGGCAGCAACTCGAGGAGCACGCTGTCGCGGGCGATGTCCAGAAGGTCGTCGGCAGTCGGTCGATCGCTCATGATGCAGGTCCTCCTGCGCGCATTGTCTCCCACCTGGCGAGGAGCGCGAGCAGATCGTGCTCGAGTTCGGGCACCATGCGTCCGGTGAGCGCAAGCTCGAGCGAGCGTTCTCCCCCACCCAGGTAGCGCTCGGCCTGCTGCAGCGCAATGATCGCCCAACGAATTTGCGCGAGTGCCTGCCAGGGTACGAGGTCCTGCTCGCGCCAGCGCGTGCCGCGCACGGCGTTGTAACCGGCGAGGAGGTCGGCGGCGGCCCCGATGCCACCCGCCACGCGTTGCCGGGCATTGAACCGCCAACACGGCGCGCACAACCACCCCAGATCCTCGAGCGGATTCGCCCAGCCGGCGAACTCCCAGTCGAGGATGGCCCGGAGCCGGCTGTCTGCGACGAGGAGATTGCCGATCCGAAAGTCGCGATGCGCGAGGACGACATCCTCACCGTCGGGTACGCGGGCGAGCCACGCGTGGATGCCCCATTCGAGAGCCGGATACACATCTTCGAATCGGCTGCGCCAGTGGTCCAGATAGGCACGCGCCCCAGTAAGGTAGTCGCGTGTCGGGGTACCTGTCGCCGGACCGAGGAACGCGAATCCCTGTGTCGGCACGGCGATGGCATGAATGCGCGCGAGATTTGCACCAATGTCGCGGAGCAGTCCCGCGGGATCGGCGATCGCCTTGTCCTTGGTGAGAAGATGTCCCGCGGCGAAGCCCTCGCAGTACTCCATCAGGAAAAACGCCGGCAGACCCGCATCAGCAGCATGGAGGAAGCACGGGGTGGGGACAGCGACCCCGGCGGCATGTGCGAGTCCGAGCAGCGCGAACTCCTCGGCGCGGGATCGGCTGGTCGCCACTGCCGATGACGCATCGGTGCGAAGCACCCATTGCCGATGACCGGCATGCCTTCCACCCGCGACCACGCATTCGACAAGCAGGTTTTCCTGGATCGCACCGCCGGCGAGCTTCGTCCAGCGCTCGACCCGAACGGCTCGCGCCACCGCAGCGGCGGCCAGGAATGCCTCGACCGCGGCGCGCGTCCCCGCGTCGTCCAGGTTCATCGTCGCGCGGTATCCGGATCGAGCCTGCGCGCGGCTTCGCGCAGCGCGAATTTTTGGATCTTGCCCGTCGACGTCTTGGGCAGCGCGCCGAACACCACCGTACGTGGAACCTTGAATCGGGCGAGATGCGCGCGGCACCACGCGATGATCTCGGCCTCGTCGCCGGCACCGGCCGATGGCTTGAGCGTGATAAAGGCGCAAGGTGTCTCGCCCCAGTGCGCATCGGGACGGGCGACGACCGCAGCCTCCAGCACCTGCGGATGGCGGTACAGGCACTCCTCCACTTCGAGGGAACTGATGTTCTCCCCGCCAGAGATGATGATGTCCTTGGCGCGGTCCTTGATCTCGATATAGTCGTCGGCGTGCCAGGCCGCGAGGTCGCCGGTGTGGTACCAACCGTCGGCGAAGGCCGCGGCGGTCGCGGTCGGATTGCTGAGGTAGCCCTTCATGACGGTATTGCCGCGCAGCTGCACCTCGCCGATGGTGGTGCCATCGCGGGGCACGTCGGCGCCGGTCTCATCGGCGACCCGCACCGCCTCCAACGTAGGCATCGCCACGCCCTGGCGGGCCATCAGACGCGAGCGCGGCTCGAGATCCAAATCCGCCCACCCCTCCTGCCACGCACAGAGGGTTGCCGGACCGTAGGATTCCGTGAGGCCGTAGAGATGGGTGACCCGAAAGCCCATCCGTTCCATCGCCTCGATCACCGCCGACGGCGGCGCTGCCCCGCCCGTCGCCACCTCGACCGTGTGCTCAAAGCGTTGCTGCACCTCCGCTGGCGCGTTCACCAGCATGTTGAGCACGATTGGCGCGCCGCACAGGTGAGTCACCCGGTGGGTGCGAATGGCGGGAAAGATCAGTGCCGGATCGACCCGCCGCAGGCAGACATGGGTTGCGCCGACCGCGGTCACCGCCCACGTGTACGACCACCCATTGCAGTGGAACATCGGCAACGTCCAGAGGTAGACGCTCTGCGGATCGAGCCCGAATGCGAGCGCGTTCCCCAGTGCATTGAGGTAGGCGCCGCGATGATGGTAGACCACGCCCTTCGGATCGCCGGTGGTACCGGAGGTGTAGAGCAGGGCCAGCGAATCCCACTCGTCGGCGATGCCCGGGAATGCAAAGCGCGGATCTCCGCTCGCCACGAAGTTTTCGTAGTCGATGCGTCCCAGCCGCTGCCCAGCCTTTCCACCCTCTTCGGCGTCGTCGATGTCGACGACGACCATGTCGTCCGGCGCGTGAGCAAGGGCCGCGGCGACGGTGGGCGCGAACTCGGTATCGGTGAGGAGCACCCGGGCTCCGCCATGTCGCAGGCAAAAGCCGATCGCCGCGGCGTCGAGGCGATAGTTGAGCGCGTTCAAAACCGCGCCCAGGCCCGCGACGGCGTAATGGGCCTCGAGCATGGCCGGGATGTTGGGTGCCATCACCGCCACGGTATCGCCGCGGCGCACCCCCAGAGCGGCCAGCGCCGAGGCAAGGCGACGGCAGCGAGCCCCGAAATCGGCATAGGTCCAGGTGCGTGACCCGTGCCGCACCGCACTCTTGTTGGGATAGACGCGCTCGGCGCGCTCCAGGAACGAAACCGGTGAGAGTGGCACGTGGTTCGCCGGATTGCGTGCCAGGTCGCGTACGAACGGGTGGTCGGCGGGCAGATCGCGATCAGTCATGACCGGTCAACCACGCCGTCCATCTCATTGGGCTCGTGGCGCGCGCGAACCGCCCGTAGGATTGCGCAGGAGGCGCTGCTTCTCCCGATTCCAGTCACGTGCCTTTTCAGCCTCGCGCTTGTCGTGCTGCTTTTTGCCTTTGGCAAGACCGACATCCAGCTTAACGCGCCCCTTGCTGTAGTGGAGATTCAGGGGCACGAGCGTGTAGCCCGCGCGCTCGACCTTACCGACCAGGCGATTGATCTCCTCGCGGTGCATCAGCAGCTTGCGGGTGCGCGTGGGATCGGGATGGACGTGGGTCGATGCCGTGGTGAGCGGTGTGATGTGCGCGCCCAGCAGCACGATCTCGCCGCCCTTCACGACTACATAGGACTCCTTCAGCTGGGCACGGCCGGCGCGAATGGACTTCACTTCCCAGCCCTCCAGGGCGACGCCAGCTTCGAACCGTTCTTCGATGAAGTAATCGTGATACGCTTTTTTGTTCTCGACGATACTCATCGGTGTCCCGTCCTGCCATCGGTTTCCGCGCGGAGCCCGGCGGGGGCTGCTGCCGGCGGCTTGGCGCTCGGTGGCCCCCGGCGGGGTATTTTTACCAATCGGCCAACCGCGGGCCAACCGCGGGCAACCGCTGGCCAACCGCGGCTTGTGGCGGGCCATGGCGGCCCATTCGCACGTTGCGTCGTGCATTCTAACAATCCTCCATGCAACGCATCCGCAAATCCGTCCTCGTTCCTTATAGCAACGCTGAGATGTTTCGTTTGGTCGACAATGTCGACCGTTACCCGGAGTTTCTGCCGTGGTGCGGGGGTGCCGAGGTATTGGAGGACCGTCCCGAGGGCAAAACTGCACGCGTGGACATTGCGTATCGCGGTGTGCGGGCGCACTTCACCACCGATAACCGCAACGATCCGCCGGAATCGATCGTGATCACCTTGCGCGACGGGCCTTTCCGCCACCTCCACGGCGAATGGCGATTCCGCGCCCTCGACACGACGGCGTGCAAAGTCGAGTTCGAGCTTGCATACGAGTTCGCCACCCAGCTCCTCGACCGGGTGATCGGACCGGTGTTCGGCCACATCGCCAACACCTTCATCGAGGCCTTCGTCCAGCGCGCCGAGGCGCTGTACGGCACGCGCCTTTGACCCACGATCCCCTCGAGGTGACCGTGGCCTGGGTGACGCCTGCCATCCAGGACGTCGTCACGGTGAGCGTCCCGGCCGGAGCCACGATCGCCGCCGCCATCGCCCGGTCAGGGCTCGTGGCCACTCGCGGGCTTGATCTGTCGCAACTCACGGTCGCGGTTTTCGGCAAGCGCCGGTCGCTGGACGCGCTAGTCCAACCCGGAGATCGCATCGAGCTCCTGCGACCTCTGCTGACGGACCCCAAGGCGGCCCGTCGCCATCGCGCCGCGGGGCTTCTCCCGCCGCAGCGGCCCCGCCGCGGGACGCCCGGCGGGCGCCGATGATCGCCGGCCATTGCATGATTGTCGGGTTTCGCCGACAATCCGCGGCGTGCGTGTGAAGAGCCCCCACCTCCAACACGTCGCCGCCGCATGCTGCCTCCTGTCGCTGGTCACGATCGCCCCGCCGGTCGCGGCCCAAGTGCGGGACGACACGTCGTTCGCGGTGGCGGCCACGGCAACCGTCAAGGCAGCTGCCGTCAACGCCATGGCCACGGCCGACCATCTCTCGCACGTCGCCATGCGCCTGCTCGGTGTCAACTACCGCTGGGGAGGAACCTCGCCCGAGACCGGACTCGATTGCAGTGGTCTGGTGCGCTACGTCTTCCAGCAGGTCACCGGGATGAACCTCCCTCATAGCAGCAAGGAAATGAGCCGCGTCGGCAAGCGCATCACCGTCGACGAACTCGCCCCCGGCGATCTGGTTTTCTTCAATACCCGTCGCTACGCGTTCTCTCATGTCGGCATCTATCTCGGCAATAATCGCTTCCTGCACGCGCCCGCCGCCGGGCGCGACGTTGAGATTGCAACCCTCGATGGCAGCTACTGGCAGAAGCGGTTCAACGGGGCGCGACGCCTGATCGGCGTGCTGCCGACGATCATGCCGGCCTTGGTTACCGACGCCATGGCGGCGCCGCTGGAAGTCTCGACTACGTCACCGACGCCGGTCGCTGGCGTACCCTCCAGCGCCGAGCGCTGACTGCGCGGCGCCAGCCGGTGTCTGCTAAAGAGGGATAAGCGGTAGAAACGGGTAGCGGGCAGAACTGGCCGCAGCCACGGCAGGATCGGCTAGCGGGCGCCCGCGCGCCGCAGGCGCCGCACCAGATCGTCATCCTCCTTCTTCTCGGCCCATGTAAGGGCCGTCGCACCGGCGTGATTGCGCTGGTTGACGTCGGCACCACTGGCGAGCAGGAGATCGACTGTCGCGGCGCGCGCTTCGTGCACCGCCATCATCAACGCAGTCGTCCCATTGGGTGACTGGGCATTGACGTTGGCACCCTGCGCGATGAGGTAGCGTACGACATCGTCGCGCCCACCCGCCGCGGCATATATGAGTGGCGTCCAGCCGGGCCGATCAAGCGCTGCACCGCGCGACCGCAGCGCCTTGACCACCTCGAGATGACCGTTGAGCGCGGCCACCATGAGCGGCGTGTCGCCGAACGCATTGGTGCTGTCGACCTGGGCGCGGGCGGCCAGGAGCGCTTGTACCGTCGCACCGTATCCCGCCCGCGCGGCGGCGAGCAGTACGGGGTCGCCGTTGGGATCCACGGTGTTGGGATCCATTCCCCGCGCGAGCAGCGCGCGCACCTCGCCGTGGCGGTCGTTCGCCACTGCCAGCACGAAGTCGTCGTAAAGGCGCTGCGCGTTGACCGCAGGTGCGATGAGCAGCAAGAGCGCGAGCAGCACCGCATGCACGGCGCGGCATTCAATGGGACGGGTGTTCATGAGAAGGCGGGATCCCGAAGAGTTTGAAGAAGTTGTGCGTCGTCGTCGCGGCGACCTCCTCGATCGCGATTCCGCGCAAGCGGGCGATCTCCGCGGCGACGTGAGGCACGTAGGAAGGTTCGTTGCGCTTGCCGCGGTGGGGGACGGGAGCCAGATACGGCGCGTCGGTCTCGATCAGCAGCCGGCCGAGCGGGACGCGCTGGGCGACGTCCTTCACGATGGCTGCATTCTTGAAGGTGACGATCCCCGAGAGAGAGATGTGGAAGCCGATATCGATGGCCGCTGACGCGACTTCCCAGGTCTCCGTGAAACAATGCATGACGCCGCCGACTTCGCCGGCATTCTCCTCGCGCATGAGCCGCAGGGTGTCGTCGGCCGCGGCGCGGGTATGGATCACCAGCGGTTTTCCGGCCGCGCGCGCCGCGCGTATGTGGGTGCGAAACCGCTCCCGCTGCCATTCGAGGTCGCCGGTGAGCCGGTAATAGTCGAGACCGGTCTCGCCGAGCGCCACGATCTTGGGGCGGCGCGCGAGGTCGGCCAAGGCGGCGACGTCGGGCACCACCGTGGCTTCGTAATCGGGGTGGACGCCCACCGTGGCATAGAGATTCGGGTGCTCGAGCGCGAGGGCGTGCACTTGCGGCCACGCGCTCATCTCCACCGAGATGCAAAGGGCATGCGTGACGTCGGCCGCCGCCATACGCGCGAGAACACCGGGGAGATCGGTGCGCAGCTCGGGGAAATCCAGATGGCAATGGGAGTCTACGTACATGCGGAGTCTACTTACATGCGGAGTCTACTTACATGCGGAGTCGACGTACATGCGCGGACCTGCTGACGTCATGCGGCGGGCGTTCGTGCCGCCTGGACGGGAGGACCACCGCGATCGCGGTAGGAAGGCATCGTATGGGCGCAAGGAACTGCGAACGCGCCGACGCCTCAGGGGAACCTACATGGTGTGCGTGGGGCGCGACGACGCGAGGGTCTCGCCAAGCAGCTTCTCGATCGTGGCCCGCGCGGCTGCCCCGGTCTCGTCCAGGGTGAACTGGACACCGATTCCCTGCGTGCGGTTCCCCTGGACGCCCTCGGGGGTGATCCAGACGACCTTGCCCTGCACGGCGATCCGGTTCGGATCGTCCATGAGCGAAAGGAGCATGAACACATCCTCGCCCAATTGGTACTGGCGGGAGGTTGGAATGAAGATGCCCCCACCTTTCAGAAACGGCATATAGGCCGCGTACAACGCCGCCTTTTCGCGGATGTTGAGCGACAGCACCCCGGGCCGCGCGGCGCTCGGCGACGGGGTAGCGCCATTGCCGGCTTTGTCCTTCATCACGCGGATCCAGAGGCCTCGAACAAATTGCGATAATCGATGAGCAGCGCTTCGGCCACGAGCCGGGGCTGCAGGGGGTGGGCGAGCAACGCCCGCTGTTCCAGAAGTACCCGATGATAGCGAAAGAGGCCCACCCGCGCCACACGAGGCCCCAGCGCCGCAAGCGCGGGACTGAAATCTGGATTCTTGAGCGGCGGTGCGCCGACGACGGCGCGGGCGAGATCCTCGGTCCACCCGATGAGCCAGTCGACATAGAGTGTCAGACGCCGCTTGCGCTCGTCGCGCCCCCCCGATTCGACGCGCGAGGCAGCCTGGACCACCGAAAGCGTGCCCGGCGTCGCGAGAGCCGTAAGCCACACCCGGCGCTCCTGCTGGAGGGCGGGCTCGGCGAGCGCCAGTGCCGCCAGGGGTGCGCCGCCCGCTTGGGCGAGCACCGGATCCGGCGCCGCGACGCCCTGCGCGTTGAGCCAGCCCCGGGCGATCTCGGCGGTGGGGGCCCTGAGTGGAAAACGCCGGCAGCGACTGATCACGGTGGCGGGTAACCGGCCAGGTTGGTGACTGACCAAAATGAGGTGCGTTCCGGACGGCGGCTCCTCCAGAGTCTTCAGCAGCGCATTCGCGGCCGCGAGGTTCATGCGCTCCGCCGGCGCGATCACTGCCACCTTCGCCCCGCCGCGATGGCTAGTGAGTTGCACGAAGGCGATCAGGGCGCGGACGCGCTCGATGGCGATGCCTTCGACCATTTCGAGCTCGCCGGTCTCGGCGTTCAGGGTGGCGAGCTCGAGGCGCAGGAGGTCGGGGTGCTGACCGACTACGACGTATCGGCAGCCGAGGCACGCTCCGCAGGCCTCCCCGGTCGGAAGGCGCGCTTCGCACAGCAATGCCTGTGCGAGGTGCAGGGCGAACACGTGCTTGCCTATGCCGGGCGGCCCGTGCACCAGCAGGGCGTGCGGCATGGCTTCGCCCAGACCTGTAATCTCGCGCAACGCTTCGGCGTGCCACGGCAACTGCGGCCACCACGGCAGCGCGGGCGTGCGATCGACGTCATCCTCGCTCACGACGCCCCCTGCCGGGACTCGATGTCGAGCTCGGCCACGAGCGCGTCGAGCTCGACACGCACGGCCTCGATGGAACGGCCGGAGTCGACCACTCGGAAACGCTGCGGCTCGGCGCGCGCGCGGGCCAGATAGGTGTCGCGCACCCGGGTGAAAAATTCCCCGTCCTCGCGCTCGAACTTGTCGGACTGGCGAGCCCCGCCCCGGGCAAGGGCGAGTCGCGCATGGGAGATCGCCGGCGCGACATCGAAGAGCAACGTGCGGTCGGGTCGTGTTCCGGCCTCGACCCACTCGGCCAGGGCGGCGATCCGCGTGAGCGGCACACCATGACCTCCACCTTGATACGCGAAGGTGGCGTCGGTGAACCGGTCGCAGAGCACCCAGTCGCCGCGCTCGAGGGCCGGCCTGACAACCAGAGCGAGATGGTCACGGCGCGCGGCAAACATCAGCAACGCCTCGCTGTCGTGGGTCATCGCTTGATGCAGCAGCAGCTCCCGGAGTTGCTCGCCGAGCGGCGTCCCGCCGGGCTCGCGGGTCGTCACGACGCGATGTCCGCAGGCCGCGATGCGCGCCGCGAGCCACGCCACGTGGGTGCTCTTGCCAGCCCCGTCGATGCCTTCAAGGGTGATGAAGCGCCCACCCGATCGACTCACGGTGCTGCTCGTCATCGCACCAGCCTCCGGTCGAGCTTGCCGCGCTGCTTCACGGACGCCCCTTCTGATAGCGCGCGACGGCGCGGGCGTGATCGGCGAGATTGGCCGAGAACTGCGAGCTGCCGTCGCCGCGAGCAACGAAATAGAGGTAGTCGGTGCGCGGCGGGTTGAGCACCGCCTCGAGAGCGCCCTGTCCTGGCAGCGCGATCGGGGTCGGTGGCAGTCCCTCCCGGGTATACGTGTTGAAGGGGTGATCCGTTTCGAGGTCTCGGCGCCGCAGGTTGCCGTCGAACCGCGCGCCCAAGCCGTAGATGACCGTGGGGTCCGTTTGCAGGCGCATGCCGATGCGCAGGCGATTGATGAATACCGAGGCGACCAGCGGTCGATCGGCGTCGCGGCCGGTCTCCTTCTCGACGATCGACGCCAGGATGAGCGCCTGATAGGGATCCGTGAGTGGCAGGTCGGACGCGCGTTTCGCCCATGCGTGCTCGAGGCGCGTGACCATGAGTCGATGCGCCCGCCGCAGCAGCGCCAGGTCCGACGCACCGGACGAGAAGAAATAGGTTTCCGGGAAGAACCAGCCCTCGGCTTGGGCGTGACCGGAGCCAAGCTTCGCCATCAGCGCCGCGTCGTCGAGATCCAGCATCGTCTTGGCGACGCGCGGGTCGCCGGCGAGCGCGCGCTTCAGTTCGGCGAACGTCGACCCCTCGACGATAGTCAGCGCCGCTAGCGTAACGTCACCCTGGGTGAGCCGGGCGAGCAGCATCGGCAGGGTCGTCCCCACCGGAATCTCGTAATTGCCGGCCTTGATGTTGCGGTCTTCATGCTCCCAGCGCGCCAGTGCGATCAAGATGTGCTCGTGCGGCACCACCCCGGCCGCGGCCAACTCCCGCGCCACGGAGGTAAGGCTCGCCCCGGAGCGGACGTCGAAGGCATAGGCAGGCGGCGGTATGGGTAACGGCTGGCGCAGCCACCACGCGAGCCAAGCCGCGGCGCCGACCGCGACAAGCGCGAGGATCAGCGCGGACCAGGTGATGAGACGAAGTGAGCGGCGCATCGGAGGATGAGGAGCAGTGCCCGCGGATTATAATCGCCGCCATGCAGCAATCTTCACGGCACGCGCATTGGCTACCGGGAACCGCGCACGGGCGCGGCTTCACCCTCATCGAGATCATGGTAGTGATCGTGATCCTTGGGATCCTTGCAGCGCTGGTCGTACCGCGCGTGCTCGATCGTCCGGACGAAGCGCGCATGGTCGCTGCCCGGAACGACATCGCAGCCATCATGCAGGCCCTCAAGCTCTACCGGCTCGACAACCAGCAGTATCCGTCCGCAGAGCAGGGACTCAATGCGTTGGTGGCGCGGCCAACCGTGGGTCCAGCCCCCATGAACTGGAAACCGAACGGCTACCTCGAGCGCCTGCCCAACGATCCGTGGGGTCATCCGTATCAGTACCTCAATCCGGGCTTGCGCGGCGAGATCGACGTCTTCAGCCTTGGCGCGGATGGTGCGACGGGTGGCAGCAGCACCGCCGCGGACATCGGATCGTGGGAGCTGTAAGGCGCATCCTGCGTCGCGCCGCTACCCGGCCGCGCGCGTTCACCCTGGTGGAAATGTTGGTCGTGCTGGTCGTGCTCGGAATCGTGGCCGCGCTCACGCTCGTGGCGATGGCGCCCGACGAGCGTGGGCTCCTGGAGCGCGAGGCCACCCGACTTGCCGGCGCCCTGGAGCATGCAAGCGCCACCGCGCAATGGCGGAGCGAAACCCTGGGGGTGTCCGCCGACGGCCGCGGGTATCGCTTCTGGCGCCGCGACGGCGACGGCCAGTGGCAGGTCATCACCGGGGACGATGTACTCGCGCCGCGGTCCTTGCCAGGGGGCTTTGCAGTCCGGCCCGAGAGCTACGCGGGGACGACCGTGTCAGCCAACGCCATCATTCCGTTCCGTCCAAGTGGGCGTAACGAGCCTTATCGAATCGACCTCGTGGCCATCGGCTGGCGCGCGGCGATAGACGGTGATCCACTCAACCGGATCACCTGGCACATGACGCCGCGCAACGCAGCGTCGTCCTGACCGCGGCGAGGATGCCTCCGCCTCGCCCCAACTCTCGCGGCTTCACCCTGGTCGAGATCCTCGTGGCGCTGGCGATCGTCGCCGTGGCGCTCGCGGCCGGCATGCGCGCACTCGCCCAGGCTGCCGACAGTGCCACGTTCCTCAAGCAGCGCACGCTCGCCCTTTGGGTGGCGCAGAACCAGCTGGCGGCCAGTCAGCTCGCGCCGCTCTGGCCCTCGCCGGGTAGCGCCACCGGCGACGCGCAGCAGGCGGGCGCCAAGTTTGCGTGGCGCGAGACCATCACGGCGACGCCCAATCCGGCCTTTCGCAGAATCGAGATCGTCGTCGTCGATCCGGCCACGCCGCAGTACGCTTTGGCGACCCTCGTCGGCTACGTCGGCCGAGCCGCCGCGCCGTGAACACCCGAGAGGTCAGTTGCCTGCCGCGTGGATTCACGCTGGTCGAGCTGCTGATCGGGCTCGCGATCATGGCGCTGCTGTCGGTGCTCGGCTACCGCGCCATTGCGAGCCTTGCCGACACCGAGGTACGGCTCGCCCGCGAGTCGCAACGCTGGCGCGCCCTGGATTTCTTCCTGGCGCGCCTCGAGGGCGACTGCCGGCAAGCGGTACCGCGGTCGGCGCGCGTTGGCAACGACGTACTGCCGGCGTTCATGGCCAGTCGCGACGCCTCGGGTAGCGCCCTGCTGATGTTCTCGCGTGCGGGTTCCGAGTTCGTGCTCGAGCCGGGCAGCGCGGGTCAACGCATCGGCTACCGACTGCGCGAGGGCAGCGTCGAGATCCTCTATTGGAGCGGCCTCGACCTCGCCGCGGATGCGACCCCCACGGCGTATCCGCTGGTCGACGGCGTAGCCGAACTGTCGCTCGCATTCCTCGACAGCCGCGGCGCATGGCGGGATCGCTGGCCGATCTTCGGCGAGCCCGTCCTGCCGCGCGGAGTACGGGTTGCGTTGGAGCTCGCGGATGGCGTGCGCATCGAACGGGTGATCGCGCTGCAATGACCCGAGTCATGCCGATGCGGATGCCGATGCCGACACCAGCACGACAGACTGGAACCGCCGTGGTCCTGGCCATGCTGCTTGCTGCCTTCGCAGCGGTGGTGGCGGCGACGGTGTTCGCCGACCAGCAGCGCTGGAGCCGCAACGTCGAGAACCGCCGGGACCGTGTACAGGGCGCCGCCATCGCCATGGCCAGCCTGCAGTGGGCGCGGCAGATCCTATATGACGACGCCAGGAGTACGGCGATCGATCATCTCGGTGAAACCTGGGCGCTTAGCCTGCCGCCCATACCGCTCGACAACGGCGAGATTCGCGGCGCGATCGCCGACGCCCAGGCGCGACTCAATATCAACGACCTCGGCGCTGCGGTCACGCCGGTGGTGCAGCGCCTGCGGCTCTCGCGCCTTTTCGCCCAGCGCGGTGGACCGGTAGCGGCACTCTCCGCGATTACGGATTGGATCGCGGCCGGCACGGCGGCGGGCTCGCCCGGGACCGGCCCTGGCAATAACGCCACGGTCGGCCCGAATGCCGTCATCGCCGTCGCGAACGCCGCGCCGGTGCGCGTCGCCGAACTCGCCGGGTTGCGCAGCGTCTCCACCGAAGCACTCGGGGCAGTCCGCCCCTTTCTCGCGGCCCTGCCAGCGCGCACGCCTGTCAATGTGAATACTGCCCCGATCGAGGTGCTCGGCGCGATCTTCGACGATGCACCGACCGATGCCCTCGCGGCGCTCGTGGCGAGCCGCAGGAGCAGGCCATTCGCGACCGTCGCGGAGTTTCGAGCCCGTCTGCCGAAAGGCCTGCGCCTGACGAGCGAAGAAGGCCTCGACGTCAAGAGCCAGTATTTTGAGGTAACGGTCGAAGCACGCCAGGGCACGACCGTCACGCGGGCGCGGGCGCTGGTACGCCGCGAGCCGGAGCGCTGGCCCACGATCGTTTGGGAGGTGGTCGAATGATGCGCGACGCGACACTAGGCGCCTCCAGGCACTTCCTTTGCCTGACGTAAACTAGCCGCGAACCTGCGCATGCGATGAAAACCCTGCTCGTCTATCTCCCCGTGCCCTGGCAGGCCGCCGATGCCATCGCGTGGCGGCTCGTCGATTCCGCCGATCGATCCGCATCCACCGTGGGCCGCGATCGTGCTGACCAGTGGCCCAAACACGACCGATTGGAGATCGTCATCGCCGCCGCCGTGGTGCGGCTCGTGCCGCTCGACCTGCCACCGATGCCCGCTGGACGACTCGCGGCCGCATCCCGGTTCGCGATCGAGGATCAGATCGCGGGAGGCGAGGCCGGTGTCGAGATCGCTGTCGGCGCCCGTCACGAAGGTCGAGTAGTCGCGATCGTATCGCCGCGGGCGATGCTCGAATCGCTGCGCGAACGTGCAGGCCCTCTGGTGCAGCTCGCGCGGATCGTCGTCGAGCCGGAGCTCTGTGACCCGGCAAAGCAATGGCGATGGTGTTTCGACGGGCCGGCGGCGGAAGGCTTCGTCCGGCTGCCGGATGGCGGCGCCTTCGCAACGAGTCCTCCGGGTGCCGACGGCGCCTTGCCCGCCGAGCTGTCGCTAGCCCTGCGAACCGCGCCGCCAGGCACCGGCCGCGAGGTGCGCGTCGAGGGCTTCGCAACGGCGGACGATCTCGCCCGCTGGAGCGCGGGCAGCGGCGTGGCTTTCATGGCAGGGGAAGCATGGCAATGGCACGAGGCCGCCCGTCACGCACACGGCACCAACCTGCTGCATGTCGATCGCGGTGTAGATGCCGCTCCGGCCGCACCTCGCCTGGCGAGGCTGTTCGCGCCGACGCTGGCGCTGCTCGCCAGCGCGCTTACCTTGCAGGTGCTCGGCATGGCGGCCACCTGGGTGGCCCTGCAGCTCGAGCTCCGCAATGCGGCAAGCGCGTGGCCCGCGCTCGGACAAGCCGCCGGCGTGCCGCACGACGCGCTGACCTCGGCCGAAAGCTCGCGGACAGCGCTCGCCCGGCGGCATGCCGCCCTCGCCCACGCCCAGCGGCAGTTCGTGCGTAGCGACGCCCTTCCCCTGTTAGCCGGAGCGTCGATCGTGCTGGCGCCGCTGCCCCCAGGCAGCGTGAAGCGCGCGGTGTATGGCGATGATCATTGGACGTTCGACCTCGCCGGCGTCGAGCTCGCGGCCATGCAACGACTTGATGCGCGGTTCCGGGAATCGGGCCTCGAGGGAATCGTCGTGCCGTTCAATGGCGGCGTGCGCGTTCGCCTTGGGGTCCGTTAGATGCGCGTCTTTCCAGACAGCGTGAATGCCTGGTGGCGCATGAAGACTCGCCGCGAACGGGGCGTGGTGGCGGCGCTGGGGATCATGGTGGCCGCGGTGCTGGCATGGGCGCTGGTCGTCGATCCACTCGCGCGCGACACGGTGCGTCTGCAACGCGACCGCGATGATGCGCAGCGCGCGCTCGCTCAGGGACGTCTGGATGCCGCCGAGACCGCCCGGCTGGCCCGCGCACCGCTGCCTCCGCCCGCCGATGGGCATGTGGCGCTCGACGCCGCGCTCGCGCGAGGCGTCCTCCGCGCTGCCCTCACGAGTATCGAATGGCGAGGGCGCGACGCGCGTCTGACGTTCGCGAGCGTTGCGTTCGACGCGATCGTGCCCTGGCTCGAGAAGGTCCACCGCGAGACTGGATTCGCAGTGCGGGAAGCGACGTTGAGCAGCTTGGGGCAGCCGGGCATGGTGCGGGCCGAGCTCGTGCTCGCGCGCTAGACGCGGATGCGCCGAGCCGTCCTGCTGCTCGTCATCGGGGGGTGCCTTCTCGCTATCGCAATCGCCTGGCAAGCTCCCGCTAGTCTGGTGAATGCCCAGCTGGTGCGGGCCTTTGACGAGCGCATCATGCTGGCCGATGCACAAGGCACGATCTGGCGAGGACAGGGAACGCTGGTCTCCGGCAAAGCACGTATCCCGCTCGCGTGGCGCATGCATCCGTCGCCACTGCTGCGCGGCGAGGTCGTGGTCACGCTTTCTCCGCAGTCGCCGACGGTGGACCGTCCCACCGGTAAGGTGCACGTAACGGCGGCAGGGGTGCATGTCGCCACATTGCGTGTCAACGTGCCTGCGGCCGCGATCGCCGCTGCCACCCTTGCCCGTCCCCGTCTGGACGCCGGCGGCGAGGTCGACCTCCGTGTCGACGGCCTCGATTGGCCACTCGAGAGCTCCACCCACGGCACGCTCGCCGCCACCTGGCGCGGCGCCCGCCTGGGGCTGGCGGGCGGCGAGCGCATCGATCTCGGCGACATCACGGCGACCCTGCAGGCTCAAGCCAGTGGGATTTCCGGGCCGCTTGCCAACACCGCAGGCGCGGTCGCCATCGATGGCGAGTTACAGGTGCAGAGTGATGGCAGCGGGCTCGTGCGCGGACTCGTTCGACCGCGCCGCGACGACGACCCGACACTCGCTTGGTTGCGCTCGCTCGGTACGCCGGACGGAACCGGCGTATGGTTGGCGTGGCGATGGCCCGCCCCATGACCCGGACTGCGCCCGGGCGGGGCCACACCGCTCCCGCTGCCGCGTCCGCCCCCAGCCGCGGCGCGCCGCCGGGGCGGCCCGCGAGGATCGACGCCATCGATGCGCTGCGAGGCCTCGCGCTGTGCCTGATGTTCGCATACCACTTCGCCTTCGACCTTCGCTATTTCGGCGTCGTGGCGCTCGATTTCGAGCACGATGGATTTTGGCTGGGATTCCGCGCCCTCATCTTGACCCTGTTCCTGACCCTGGTCGGCATGAGCATCGTGCTCGCCGATCACAACGGGACCACGCCCGCCCGTTTCCTGCGCCGCGTCACCGTCATTGCCGCGGGGGCATTTGCTGCAACCGTTGCGAGCATCGCGCTCTTCCCAGCGAGCTTCATCTATTTCGGCATCCTGCACTGCATCGTAGTCGCCTCGCTGCTGGCCTGGCCGGTGCGCCGCCGACCTCGCGTCGCGCTCGCGATCGGTGCCGCGATCGTGCTCGCGGAACTGACTTACGCATCGCCGCGGTTCGATTCGATGGGGCTTTCGTGGATCGGCTTCGCGACCTATAAACCGGTCACCGAGGACTATGTGCCGCTCGTGCCCTGGGCCGCAGCCGTTTTCACTGGCCTCGTCTTGGGCCGTGTCCTGCTGCGCGACGGATTTTCGAGGCTGCGCCCGCTCGCGGCCGCGCCACGCGCAATTCGCTGGCTCGGCCGCCACAGCCTGCTCGTTTATCTCGTCCATCAACCGCTGCTCATGAGCGCGCTCTGGCTGCTCGTGGGCCGCTGACCGCCGCCATCGAGGCCGTGCGCGCCTTCACCGACCTCTTCCTGGCGCTCGACGCGACCAGCCGCACGCGCGTCAAGGTGGCTGCGCTTGCCGCGTACTTCCGGGACGCTCCTGCGCTCGACGCGGCGTGGGCGACCCATTTCCTGACGGGCCGCAAGTTGAAGCGCCTGGTTCGCGGCGTCGACCTGCGCGCAGCGGCCGTGGACGCGTCCGGCGTACCGCCGTGGCTGTTCGAGTCCTCGTACGAAGCGGTCGGCGACCTCGCCGAAACCATCGCCCTGCTGGTTCCTGACGCAGTCGCGCACCAGGCGCATGACCGTAGCCTCGCCTATTGGGTGGAGCATCGCATCGCCCCCCTTGCCGGCCTGAGCCCGCCAGAGGCGCGGGCGCAGCTCATCGACGCATGGCAGCAACTCGACCGGCACGGACGACTGGTGTACGGCAAGCTGCTCACCGGGGCGTTTCGCGTCGGCGCGGGACGGGAGCTCGTCCACCGGGCGCTCGCGATCGTCGCCGATGTACCGACCGGTGAAGTGGCACAACGCCTTATCGGACCTTGGACGCCGGCCCCCAATTTCTGGGCATACCTGCGTGGGCACGACGACGACGCCGCCCATTTAGTGCTGCATCGCCCCTATCCCTTCATGCTGGCTCATCCGCTCGACGCGAAGCTCGAATCGCTCGGCGCCTTTCAGGACTGGCAGGTCGAGTGGAAATGGGACGGGATACGCGCCCAGCTGCTGGTCCGCGCCGACGGCATCAGCCTCTGGTCCCGCGGCGAGGCGTTGATCAGCGACGCGTTCCCGGAGATTGTGTCCGCCGCCGCGATGCTGCCCCGGGGACTTGCGCTCGACGGCGAGCTGGTCGCGTGGTTGCCGGGTGCCGAGCGTCCCGCCCCGTTCGCGGTGCTGCAGCGCCGCCTCGGCAGACGCAAGCCAGGCGTGAGCGTCCTGCGCACGGCACCCGTCATCATGCTGGTCTACGACGTCCTGGAGCTCGCGGGAGCCGACCTCCGCGGGGTCACCCTGGCGGAGCGGCGTGCGACGCTGGAGACCGTCGTCCCAACCACCGGGATCCTGCAGCCTTCGCCTGTCCTGTCGCACGCGCAATGGGCTGCGCTGCCCGCGCTACGCCTCGAGGCGCGCGCCCGCGGCGCGGAAGGACTGATGCTCAAGCGTCGCGAGAGCCCCTACCGGAGCGGTCGCACGCGCGGCGACTGGTGGAAATGGAAGCTCGACCCGCACACGGTCGATGCCGTGCTCATGTATGCCCAGGCGGGAAGCGGCCGGCGGGCGAGCCTCTACACCGACTACACGTTCGGGGTCTGGGATGGCGATGCACTGGTGGCGTTTGCCAAGGCGTACTCCGGCCTAGACGACGCCGAGATTCGCGCCCTCGACAACTGGATCCGCGCCAACACCCTCGAGCGCTTCGGCCCGGTCCGTAGCGTGGCGCCCGTGCAAGTCTTCGAGCTCGCGTTCGAGGGGATTGCACCCTCGCCTCGCCATAGGAGCGGGATTGCCGTCCGGTTCCCACGCATCGCTCGCTGGCGCCGGGACAAATCGCCGCGTGATGCCGATACGCTCGCGACGCTACGCGCGGTCGCGGCGGGAGATGCCAGTGCCCGTGACCCATGACCGTTCCAATGCCCTTGCGGATCGCGCCATCACCAATCGGCCCGTCCTGCACGCCACGACCGGGCGTTGCTGCAGCGTTGTTGCAGGTTTGCACGTTCGTCCCGGGTAGGGGCTCCGCCCCTCGTTCCCGGAAACGCGCCATTACGCTATAATCCGCAGCTTATTAGGCGCGTAGCTCAGCTGGTTAGAGCATCACCTTGACATGGTGGGGGTCGTTGGTTCGAGTCCAATCGCGCCTACCAGCACCCGCAACGCTAAGATAAGGCTCGGAAAGGCCATGGTTATGACACCGCGAACGCGCAGGGAGTCGCTCTAGCCCAAACGCGAGCTCGCACGACCTTTTCAGGCGTTGAATGAAAAAGTGCGGCTCGTCCGCACTTTTTCATTTCCGGAGCCTGCCCATGCCTGCCATACGCCTTCCCGACGGATCAATGCGAGCGTTCGATCGCCCCGTGACCGTCGCCGAGATCGCCGCCTCGATCGGACCGGGCCTCGCCAAGGCCGCCCTCGCCGGCAAGGTCGACGGTCGTGTGGTCGACACTTCGTTCACCGTCGAGCGTGATGCCGATGTCGCCGTCGTCACCGAGCGTGACCCCGAGGGTCTCGATGTTCTGCGACACTCCACCGCGCACCTGCTTGCCTACGCGGTCAAAGAGCTCTTCCCCGAAGCGCAGGTCACCATCGGGCCGGTCATCGAAGACGGCTTCTACTACGATTTCGCGTACAAGCGACCCTTCACCCCGGAAGACCTCGCCGCAATCGAAAAGAAGATGGCCGAGCTCGTCAAGAAGGACGAGCCGGTGGTGCGCAGCATCATGCCCCGTGACGACGCCGTCGGCTATTTCAAGTCCTTGGGGGAGCACTACAAGGCCGAGATCATTGCCTCGATCCCAGGGAACGAAGACATCTCGCTCTATGGCGAGGGGGGATTCACTGACCTCTGCCGCGGCCCCCACGTTCCGTCGACGGGCAAGCTGAAGGTCTTCAAGCTGATGAAGCTCGCCGGCGCGTACTGGCGGGGCGACTCTCGCAACGAGATGCTGCAGCGGATCTACGGCACTGCCTGGGCGAACAAGGACGATCTCGACGCCTACCTGCACCGGCTCGAGGAAGCGGAGAAGCGCGATCACCGCAAACTCGGCAAGCAACTCGACCTCTTTCACGTGCAGGACGAGGCGCCCGGCATGGTCTTCTGGCACCCCAAGGGCTGGGCGATCTGGCAGCAGGTCGAGCAGCACATGCGCCGGGTCTATGTTGACAACGGCTACCTCGAGGTGAAGTGCCCGATGATCCTCGACCGATCGCTGTGGGAACGCTCGGGACACTGGGAGAACTACAAGGAGAACATGTTCACGACCGAGTCGGAAAAGCGCGACTACGCGATCAAACCGATGAACTGTCCGGGACATGTCCAGATCTTCAATGCCGACCTGCGGAGCTACCGCGATCTGCCGCTGCGGTATGGCGAGTTCGGGGCGTGCCACCGTAACGAGGCGTCGGGTGCCCTGCACGGCATCATGCGGGTGCGGGCCTTTACCCAGGACGACGGCCACATCTTCTGCACCGAGGCCCAGATCCAACCCGAGGTGAAGGCCTTCAACGAGTTGGCGCTCGCGGTGTATCGGGACTTCGGCTTCCAGGACATCGCCATCAAGCTCGCACTCCGGCCGGAGAAGCGGATCGGCTCCGACGCCATCTGGGACACCGCCGAGGCGGCCTTGCGCGACGCCCTTTCGGCCTGTGGCGTCGAGTGGACCGAATTGCCTGGGGAAGGAGCCTTTTACGGCCCGAAGATCGAGTACCACTTGAAGGACTCGATCGGCCGATCCTGGCAGTGTGGAACCATGCAGGTGGACTTTTCCATGCCCGAGCGGCTGGGGGCCGAGTACGTCGATGCCGATGACCTCCGCAAGACGCCGGTCATGCTGCACCGGGCCATCGTGGGCTCCCTGGAGCGCTTCATCGGCATCCTGATCGAGCATCACGCCGGCGCCCTGCCCCTCTGGCTAGCCCCGGTCCAGGCGGTGGTCTTGAACATCACCGACCGCCAGGCAGACTACGCCCGGGGCTTGCAGCAGCGGCTGCGTAAGGCCGGCTTCCGGGTCATCGCCGATTTGCGCAATGAGAAAATAACCTATAAAATTCGTGAACATAGCCTGCAAAAGTTGCCCTACCAGCTAATCGTGGGCGACAAGGAACTGCAGGCCAATCAGGTAGCCGTGCGAACCCGTAGCGGCGAGGCCCTCGGTGCGATGCCAATCGAGGCCTTGCTCATGCGCCTCAGCAACGAGGTGACGACGCGTCGCTGACAACATGTTGCGGCGCGGCGACGGGCGGCACGGTTTGTTTTTTGAATCACTTGGAGACTCACAATAGCCCAGGAACGAGCACCGCGGATCAACGGCGAAATCAATGCCCCGGAGATCCGCCTGGTAGGTGAAGAGGGTGAGCAGCTCGGTATCGTTTCGCTTGCCGATGCCATCACGCGTGCTGAAACGGCGGAGCTCGACCTAGTCGAGATCGCGCCCACGGCGAAGCCGCCGGTTTGCCGAGTCATGGATTACGGCAAGTTCAAGTACCGCGAGGCGAAGAAGCAGCACGAGGCAAAGCTCAAGCTGAAGCAGATCCAGGTCAAGGAAGTAAAATTCCGGCCCGGTACCGACGAAGGCGATTACCAGATCAAGCTGCGCAACCTCATTCGATTTCTGGGTGAGGGCGACAAGGCCAAAATCACACTTCGCTTTCGCGGGCGGGAAATGGCACACCAGGAATTCGGTGTGCGCCTGTTGGAGCGCATTCGCAACGACCTCGAGCCGCACGCGATCGTCGAATCGTTCCCCCGCATGGAAGGCCGGCAGATGGTCATGCTGCTGGCCCCTAAGAAGACGGTGCCCAAGACCCCGCAATCCAACAAGCCCGAGGCCGGTCAAAAAGACTCTCCGCCGGAGAGCACCGCTGTGGGCAGCAAATAGTCGAGAAGAAGTCATGCCGAAGATGAAGACCAAGAGCGGTGCGAAGAAGCGATTTCGCGTCCGCGGGAGCGGTAGCATCAAGCGCTCCATGGCGTTCAAGCGCCACATCCTCACCAAGAAGTCGACCAAGAACAAACGCCAGCTCCGCGGTATCACCGAGATCCACGCGACCAACGTCGAATCGGTGCACGCCATGCTGCCGTACGCGTAAGGAGCGACCATGCCTCGAGTCAAACGTGGGGTAACCGCCCGGGCGCGGCACAAGAAGGTCCTGGACCTGGCGAAGGGCTTCCGCGGCCGACGCAATGCGGTGTACCGCATTGCCAAGGAAGCGGTGATGAAGGCGGGTCAGTACGCGTACCGCGACCGTCGCGCCAAGAAGCGCGAGTTTCGCGCGTTGTGGATCGCCCGTATCAACGCCGCGGCGCGTGAGGTCGGCATGACCTACAGCGTGTTCATGAATGGCCTCAGCAAGGCGGGCATCGAAATCGACCGCAAGGTGCTTGCCGACCTCGCCGTGTATGACAAGGGGGCTTTTAGCAAGATCGCGGAGCAGGCCAAAGCCTCTCTGGCCTGAACCAGCGCGAGAACCCCAGGGAGGCGATGTGGCGCCTCCCTTTTTTTTGGCCAGCGTTCCACCCGGGGCAGCAGGATCGTAGATGGACGACCTCGACCGTATCGTCAGCAGCGCGCTCGCGGACTTCGATGCTTGCCGGGACGCCGCCGCGCTGGAGAACAGCAAGGCTCGCTATCTCGGCAAGGCCGGCGCGCTGACCGAGCTGCTGAAGGGACTGGGCAAGCTGCCAGCCGACGCCCGGCGGGACGCCGGATTACGCATCAACGAGGCTAAGACAGCGCTGGAAACGGCTCTGCAGGCGCATCGCGCGGCCCTTGCCGAGCACGCCCTCGAAGCCCAACTGGCCGCGGAAGCCCTCGATGTGTCCTTACCAGGGCGTGGCCAGGGTAGCGGCGGCCTGCATCCTCTCACCCGTACTTTGGAGCGTATCGAGACCCTCTTCCACTCACTGGGATTCACCGTGGCAGACGGCCCCGAAATCGAGGACGACTTTCACAACTTCACCGCCCTCAACACCCCGGAGAACCATCCGGCGCGGTCAATGCACGATACCTTCTATGTCGAAGGGGGCAAGGTGTTGCGCACCCATACGTCACCCATCCAGGTGCGTTTTATGGAAACGCACCCGCCACCAATCAAGATCATCGCGCCGGGACGGGTCTATCGGGTCGACAGCGATGCCACGCATTCCCCCATGTTCCATCAGGTCGAGGGGCTGTGGATCGATACCGACGTCACCTTCGCCGATCTGAAGGGTCTGTTCACCGAGTTCCTAAGGCATTTCTTCGAACGCGACGACCTGAAGGTACGATTCCGGCCCTCGTTCTTTCCCTTCACCGAGCCTTCCGCCGAGGTTGACATGAGCTTCGGCGAAGGGTGGCTCGAAATCGCCGGCGCCGGACAGGTGCATCCAAACGTGCTGCGTGCCGTTGGTATCGACCCGGAACGCTATCAGGGCTTCGCATTCGGCATGGGACCTGACCGGTTGACGATGTTGCGCTACGGCGTCAACGACTTGCGGTTGTTCTACGAGAACGATCTGCGCTTTCTGCGACAGTTCAAGTAAGCTCAATGATAATTATTCAAGACATTGAATTCGAATACTTATTACTTCGACACGTGGTGAGGCGATGAAGTTTTCGGAGCGGTGGCTGCGCACACTGGCCGATCCGCCACTTTCCTCCTCCGCGTTGCAGGACAGCCTCACCATGGCTGGGCTCGAGGTCGAAGGCGCCGGAACCGCTGCCCCCCCTTTTTCCGGCGTGGTGGTTGGCCGCATCGAGCGCGTCGTCGCACATCCCGGTGCGGACCGTCTGTGCGTGTGCCACGTCGACGGTGGGCCCGCCGGCCTGCTCCAGGTGGTCTGCGGCGCACCCAATGCCGCGCCGGGCATGCGCGTGCCCCTTGCCCTGCCCGGGGCCACCCTGCCCGGGGGATCGGTGATCGCCAAGGCGACCGTTCGCGGCGTGGAGTCGAGCGGCATGCTCTGCTCGGCCAGGGAACTCGGCATCTCCGATGACGGCTCCGGCTTGCTGGCCCTGCCTGCGGACGCCCCGGTTGGAGATGACGTCCGTGCCGTCCTGGCATTGGATGACACGATCATCGCCCTGAAGCTCACGCCCAATCGCGCCGATTGCCTGTCGGTCCTTGGCATCGCGCGCGAAGTGCAGGCCATTACCGGTACCCCGTTGCAGCGCCCGGACGTGCACGCCGTTGCCGTCGACAGCGAGGCCCGACGTGGCGTCAGGGTGGACGACCCCCGCGCGTGTCCGCGCTTTGCGAGTCGCATCATCGAGGCGATCGATCCGTCCGCGCCGACGCCGCAGTGGATGCGCGAGCGCCTGGAGCGAAGCGGTATCCGCTCCATCTCCGCGATTGTCGACATCACCAACTACGTCATGCTCGAGTTAGGCCAGCCGCTGCACGCCTACGACGATGCGCTGCTCGAGGGCGAGGTGGTCGTACGTTTCGCTCGCGCCGGCGAGAAGCTGCAGCTCCTTAACGAGCAGGCGCTCGCGCTCGAGCCTGATCTCCTGCTCGTGGCCGACGAGCGCAAGCCGCTAGGGCTCGCCGGCATCATGGGGGGCGAGCACTCTGGGATCAGTGCCCGAACCACCACAGTGTTCCTGGAGGGCGCCTTCTGGAATCCTGAGGTGATCCAGGGCAAATCGCGCCGCCTTGGATTCACGAGCGACGCCGGCTATCGCTTCGAGCGCGGTGTCGACCCTGAACTCGGCCCCGCCGCTGTCGAGCGCGCAACCGCGCTTATCCTGGCCATCTGTGGCGGCCGGGCAGGCCCCTTAAGCGACACTTTAAGCCAGCTTCCCGAGCGCGCCACGGTGCTGGTGCGGCCTAGTCGGATTACGCGGCTACTCGGGATTGAAATTCCACCCGTCCGCATTGCCGATGGCTACCGACGACTTGGGTGCACCGTCGTCGAGACCGACCAAGGGTGGCGCGTGACGCCGCCGAGTCATCGTTTCGACCTTGCGATCGAAGAGGACTACGTCGAGGAAGCTGCGCGTCTGTACGGGTACGATCACATTCCTGCGAGTCCCTCGGCGCACGTCCAGAGAATGCTCCCGGCAAGCGAATCCGGGCGTCCGGTGCATACCCTGCGTCGGAGCCTCGTAGCTCGCGACTGGCAGGAGGTGGTCACATTCAGTTTTGTGAGCAGTGCCACGGAGTCGATCCTGTTTCCGGGGCGCACCCCGGACGCGAAACCGATCCGCGTGCTCAACCCGATCGCCGAGCAGCTCGACGTGATGCGCACAACGCTCGCGGGTGGATTGCTCGAGGTGCTACGCACCAACCTCGCGCGCCGCGTCGAGCGGGTCAGAATATTCGAGCTAGGACGCTGTTTCGAGCAGCGACCCGGCGGCGAGCGCCAGCCGCTTCGCTTGGGTGGTCTCGCGTACGGTCATGCCGTGCCGGAGCAATGGGGTGCGCCGAAGCGGCTCGTCGATCTGTTCGACGTGAAGGGAGATCTCGAGGCCATCGTAGCTCCGGCGACCCTCACGACCGCCGCGGACGGCCATCCCATCCTTCACCCTGGCCGTAGCGCCCGCGTGGACCTGGAAGGCCAAGCCATCGGGTGGCTGGGGGAGCTGCACCCTCGGCTGATTCGCGCCTTCGAGTTTCCGCGGGCACCGGTGATTTTCGAACTCGACCTGGCAGCTTTACTGGCAACCACGCTCCCGCAGACGCGCACCCTATCGCGACTGCCGCGGGTCCGCCGCGATATCGCGCTGGTCGTAGACGAATCGGTGGCGGCGCAGTCCGTGATCGACGCGCTGATGGCCGCGCGCCCTGCGAATGTGGCGGCCATTGAGCTTTTCGACGTGTATCGCGGATCGTCGCTTGGGCACGACAAGAAAAGCCTTGCGATACTTGTGC
>JBDSND010000150.1:0-11877 GCA_039915505.1 Casimicrobiaceae bacterium | reverse complement strand
TGCCTGCGTTGCCTGCGTTGCCTGCGTTGCCTGCGTTGCCTGCGTTGCCTGCGTTGCCTGCGTTGCCTGCGTTGCCCGCGTTGCCTGCGTTGCCTGCGTTGCCTGCGTTGCCTGCGTTGCCTGCATTGCCTGCATTGCCTGCATTGCCTGCATTGCCTGCGTTGCCCGCGTTGGTGCCGGACCCTGGGTTATTCATATTGCCCTGCGCGCCCGGCAGACCCAGCTTGACGGCATCCGACCCGGCTTGCGGCGCGATGTTGCGCTTCGCAGGAACGATCGTGCCGACGGTATCCTTCGAGCCGGGCGGGAAGTCGACCGCGAGCGCCACGGCGACGATGGCCGCTGCAGCCGCAGCGCCGCCGATGTACAGCTTGCGCCGGCTCGAAGCACCGGTTTGTCCCTTGTTCATGTTGCCACCCCCTAGAAATGGCCTGGACGCGCTGGCGTCGACCGCCCGACCGCCCCTTGCCGACCTCCCGGGAGTATCGCCCCGGGCATTCGATCCAACTGGCCTAATTACACCGGACTGCGAGAAAGGTTGGTGCGCATCGTCGTGCCTGGCGCGGTGAGGAAGATCCGCGGTCACGGCCGCCACGAGGCCTTCCGGAGCATAAGCCTTCGGGACCTGCCGCAGGCCGGCGAACAGCCGCTCGAGCGACCGGTACTCGGCCACAGCGACCGGATCGCTGGCGAGCAGCGCATCGAGCTCGCGGGACTGGGCTGGCGTCGCCTCCCCGTCCAGGACGAGGTGCATCAATCGGGTTTGGTCGAAGTTCATCATGGTCAGCGGTCCCGCAACTCCGGAAGCAAGCCGCGCAGGCGTTGCCGGGCCTCGAACAGACGGGACTTCACCGTCTTCTCGTCGAGGTCCAGGATTTGCGCGATCTCCTCGTAGGTGCATTCGGAAAAGTGGCGCAGGCTCAGAACCATGCGGTCGTTGGTACTCATGCGCATGAGGGCGCCCTGGATGTGCCGCGACAGCTCGGCATCGCGCGCCTGCCGCTCGGGGTTGCCGACTTCGGGTGCGGGAAGCGCATCGAGCGCCTCGTCATCCGTTTCGGCCCGTCCGTTCTGGCGCAGCAGGTTGAGGGATTCATTGATCGCGATCCGGTAGATCCAGCTGAAAAACTTGTGCTGCGAGTCGAATTCATCCAGCCGCTCGGCAACCTTGAGAAAGACCGTCTGGGCGACATCGTTGGCGTCCTCGGCCTTCTTCAAAACCCAGAACGCGGCGTTGTAGATGGGGCGCTGGTAGCGAACGACCAAGTCCGTGTAGGCATCCCAGTCCCCCGCCCGGCAGCGTTCCACCAGTAGGCGGTCAGCAGCGTCGTTATCCACAATTACACGTGACGGAGGCAAAAGTTGGATTACGTCGCCGGCTCGATCTCGAAGATCTGGTCGAAGCCCGAGTAACGGAGGATATCGAGCAGATGGGGGTTGACGCGGGTCAGGCGCAGCTTGCCGCCAGCCGCCATCAGGCGCTTTTGGGTCTTCAAAAGAACCCCGAGCCCGGCGCTCGAGACATAGTCGAGGCCGCCGCAATCGAGGCTGACGATCCCCTGAAGCTTGCTCAACGCCGCCTCGGCCGCGGGTGCCTGAGCGGCATCCAGGCGCCCCTTGATGACCACGACCCCGGCGTCGCGCGTTTCAATGTCCAGCATGACTTTCCCCTGTCCCCGCCCTGCGGCGGGCTTCCCCGTCACATGTCTTTCGAAAGGTGATCCGGCTCTCCCGACGGTCCTCGTCATAGGCGTAGTCGATCGAGTCGAGCAATCGCCGGATGAGGTGCAGCCCCAGGCCGCCGATCCGACGCTGCTCGATCGGCGCCGAAACATCGACATCCGGCCAGGCCGTCATGTCGAAAGGCTCGACATCATAGTCGGTCAGCTCGATCTCCAGCCCGCCGGCGATCTTTTCGATGTCGATCCGGATCTGGGCTGAAGACGCGCTGTACTTGACCATGTTGGTGAATAGCTCCTCCAGCGCGAAGTCGACGCTCGCGCGCAGCGAGTCGTCGATGTCGTCGCGCGCCATCACCTCGGCGGTAAAGGCGAAAATCGCCTCAATAGCGTCGATTCGACGCGGGAAGACGCGGTGGACCGGCGCCACCAACCGCTTGACGATCACGACGGTGATGTCGTCCTCTTGCGGTGCCCCTGCCGCGAACCGTCGCACACCCTCGAGGAGGTGCGACGCGAGCTCTCGTGCCGAGGCGCCCCATCGCGCGGCGACGATCGCCTCCACCCGCTCCACGCCGAATTCCTGGTCGTCAGCGCCACGGTACTCGTAGACCCCGTCCGATAACAGCAGCAGCATGTCGCCCGGCTGCATCGCCATCACCACCGACGGCCTCAGGCTTGGCAGATGCATGGCCCCGAGCGGAAAGCTGGTCGGCCCGTGCCGGACGCAGGTGGCCGTCCTGGCTTGGAAATGGAGGATAGGCGCCTGGCCGGCGCTATGGAACTCGAGCCGGTGAGTCGACGGATTCAGCAGGCCGACGAACGCCGTGATGAAGCGGTCGGGCGGAAGCCATTCCGCGAGCTGGTTGTTCACCTGCATCACCGCGGCTTCGAGGTTGGCGCCGAGGCGGAAAGCCATGCGCAGCATCGCCTGCATCTGGGTGACCGACAGCGCCGGCGCAATGCCGTGCCCCGTCGCGTCGGCGAGCACGACCAGTACGGCGTCGCCCTCCGGCGCAAGGTCGAAGGTGTCGCCGCCCGTCAGCTCCGCCGGCTCGAAGGTGCCGAACGCGTCGTAGCCGTCGATCCGCGGCATCGTCGCGGGTAGGGTGCTCATCTGCACCACCCGGGCCATCTCCAGCTCTTGGCGCATCTTCTCGCCCTCGATGACGGCCTGCGTCATGCGCACCCGCTGCAGCGCGATCGCGCATTGCGCCGCCAGCGCGGTGGCGAGCAGTTCGTCATCGGCATCGAACACGCCCTCGCGCTTGTTCAGGACCTGCATCACGCCCACCAGCACGTCCTTGTGGTCGATCAGCGGCAGGGTGAGCATGCAGCGCGTCCGATAACCCGATTGCCGGTCCACGGTGCGGTCGAAGCGCGGGTCGCCGTAGCAATCCGGAACGTTGATGATCGCCCGGTTCAGGGCGCAGGCGCCGACGATGCCGCTGCCGGCCGGAATACGGATCTGGCGCATGGTGGTTGCAACCTCCAGCACCAATTCGTCGGCCGCGACGTCGTATAACCATACGGAGCCGCGGTCGGCGTCGAGCACCTGCGTCGCGGCTTGCACGACCGCCGCCAGCATGGTCATCAGGTCGAATGGGGCGGCGAGTGCGGTGGCAACCCCGAGGATCGCCTTCATGTCGCCAAGCGGTAGTTGGCGTGGCTCGGGCCGGGCGCTCATGGGCGGGCAATGTAGCCGGTGGGCCCTAGACGCGCAACCGGGACCGGCGGGCGTGGGTGACGGGACCCGTACGCCGGTCGACGCCGGGGACGACGGAAACAAGTTTGGAGCACCCCCGGCAGCCCGGCGATCGACGAGGCTGCGGGCCTGGCAGATGCACCGGCGGCACGTCGGCCACTGCATCGCGGCCGGCGCCCGGATCGGTTCACCGGGCGGCTGCCGTGCCGCCGAGGGCTAAAGGCGCGTATAGGTCCCGTCGAATGCCGTCGTCCAGGCGCCGGCGACTCGCACGGCGCAACCGCCGCCGAGGCGAGCACGGTCCACGCCCATGCCGCGACCAAGATAGCGCGGATGAGGCCGTGGAGGCGCACGCGACTGAGAACACCGACACGACGAACCAAGTCAGGTGGTGCATGGCTTACTCCGGTCGACGATGAACAAGCCACCGGGCCTAGGCCCCCCGGTCCCGGTCCCGGTACCGGGCCCCCTGCCTCGCGCGTTTGGCCGCACCGCGCGGCGCGGGGTCTGGCCCTCAGGCCGCGGGCGGTCGACCGCCGCTCGTCCAGAACCGCTCCATCGCAATATATGCATACGAGGCCGTCCAGCCGATCAGCACCAGCCCGTTCAACGCCTCGGTTCCCGCGAGCAGCCGCACCGGTCCGACTGGCACGAGATCACCGAAGCCGAGTGAGGTGTAGGTCTCGGCAGAGAAATACAGGCTATTGACCAACGCCAGTCCGCCATGGCTGCTGAGATCGCCGACACCGCCGTAGCGCACCAGCCCGAACAGCGTGACCCCATAGAGCGCGATCTCGACCGCGTGGGCGGCGAACGCCGCGAACATGACCAGCAGCAGCTTCGTCTGGTTACGGATCGCGACTCGCGGCAAGGTGGCATGCACGTAGTGCAGCACCTCGTAGTGGATGAGCGTGGTGAGTGCAACCAGCACCACGCAACTCAGGACGACTACCAGCATTAGGCACGCTCCGCGAGCACGTTCGACAGGTCGGAACGTGGCGCAACTACCGCGCACCGTCACCGGCGCGCATTATCCCTCGGTCGAGCGCTCGCGGCATCGGAACGCCGCTGCCACGTTCATCGTGAGTACCCAGGACGCGCCGTATGATTGGCTTTCGTCTCGCCGGGGGCCGGCCGTGCGCGCGGGTGGGCTCCGTTGCACACCATCGACTCCGGCGCATTCGGCGACCCTTCGTCGCGCGCTCAGCGTCGCGCGTCGACGTGCCGTACCACGTGGAAATCGCTCGGTGTGACCGTCTCGCACAACGGCTGCAGGCCCGCAAAGGCGGCAGCCGCCTGCGGATTTTCCTGCATGGCCTTGATGTGCTCCGGCGCTTCCCAGGGCCCGAAAGAATAGAACGGCGTCCGTTCGCTCCAGTGCCGGATAAGCGCGCCCACAGCGGCGGCTTCGGCCGGCTCGAGAACGTGGCGGCGAGTCGGTCCCAGGACGCGGTACATCGCAAGGGTGAACGGCTGGGTGGGCATGATGTTCTGGAACGGGGTCAGTGTAAGTTATCCGCCGGCTGCGAATCCATTGCGGGAAACCCCCCGGCCGATAACTTGCACTGACCCCATTACGTTACAGTAGAGTGCTCGGACTGCTCACTGGACACGCGCGGCATGCACATTCGATTCTGGGGAACGCGGGGCTCGATCGCCAAACCCGGGCCGACGACGTTTCGATACGGCGGCAACACCTCCTGCGTGGAAGTACGTTCGGACAGCGGCACGCTGGTGGTGCTCGACTGCGGGACCGGGGCACATCCACTCGGCCAGGCGCTCCTGGCGCAACCGGGTGGCATCTCCCGAGGACATCTCCTCATCAGCCATACGCACTGGGACCACATCCAGGGGCTGCCGTTTTTCGCGCCATTGTTCGTCCCCGGTAGTGAATGGGACATCTACGGGCCGAAAGGCTTGTCGCAGGGTCTGCGCCAGACGCTCGCCGGGCAGATGGAGCACACCTACTTCCCGATCTCTCTCGACGATCTTGGCGCACGCATCCGCTATCACGACCTGGTCGAGGGCGTCTTGGCGATCGACGACATCGAAATCTCGACCCACTACCTCAACCACCCGGCCCTCACCCTGGGCTATCGCCTACGGGCGGACGGCGCAACCCTCGTCTACGCGTGCGATCACGAGCCCAACGTTGCTGCCGCCGCATCGGGCGACGTCGAGATCACGGGCACTGACTGCGCTCACGTCGCCTTCCTGGACGCCGCCGACGTGGTCGTGCACGACGCGCAGTACGTCGCGGCAGAATTTCCGCAGAAGACCGGCTGGGGCCACAGCACCGCCGAGTACGTGGTGCGCGTCTGCCACGATGCGGGCGTCGGCACAGTGGTGCTCACCCACCACGATCCGCTGCGTGACGACGACGCGGTCGATCGCTTGCTCAAGGCCGTGCGGACGCGCGCGACGACAATAGCGCCCGGCCTGCGGGTGCTCGCGGCCGCGGAAGGCACCACGCTGCGCATCGAGCCGGCGGGTCCTGGCGATGCGCCACCGTTGCGCGAGCATTTCCCCGCCACCACCCAACTCGACGCGACCACGCTCGGCCGACCAATCCTGATCCACGTCAACGACGCAGGCATTCGCGACCTGCTGCTAGAGGCCGCCCTGCTGGAGGGCCTCCCGGCTCCGGTGGTCCTGCCTGCCTCGGCGACGCCGATCGAGGTCTCCGCCGATGCGTACGCGCTCGTGCTCGTGCAGCACGACCCTCCGGCGATCGATGCGGTCACGCTGGTGCATCGGTTGCGTGCCGACTCGACCGCCGCGATCCAGGTTCCCGTCGCCATCATCACCTTCGATCACGGGCTCGCCCGGCGCGAAAGCGCGGTGGCCTCGGATTGGCTGCTGGCACCGTTCGGCCTAAGCTATGCACGTACCAAAATCCGCGCCTGGGTGCTGCGCGTGGCCTGCCGCTGGATCCGGGCGCAAACACCCGACGACGAAGCGCAGCGCCTCGCTGCGCTCGACGCCTTGTCGATTCTCGACACCGAGCCGGAGGCGTGCTTCGACCGGATCACCCGGATCGCGGCCACGACGTTTCACGTCCCCATCGCCCTGGTCAGCCTCGTCGACCGCGACCGGCAGTGGTTCAAGTCGTGCGTTGGCCTCGACGCCCGGGAGACGTCGCGCGAGGCCGCCTTCTGCGCGCACGCGGTCGAGGAACGTTGCGACCTCATCATTCCTGACGCACTCGCCGACGAGCGCTTCGCCGACAACCCGTGCGTCGTCGGTCCTCCCCGCATCCGTTTCTACGCCGGGGCGCCGCTAATCATGCGCGATGGCAGTTGCGTCGGCACGTTGTGCGTGCTCGACCGGCGCCCGCGCACGATGAGCGCCGTCGACATTGCCATGCTCCACGACCTGCGGGACATGGTGCTGACGGAGCTCGAGGCGCGCGACGCCGCCGCGGACGCCATGACCTAGGATTCTGGGTGGCAGAATAATTTGTGCAGGGAACTTCCGATCCGGGACCCTAACCTCGGATCGTCCCGCGCGCGGGATTCCGACCCCAGATGGTGTTGATCGTCAGGACACGAAAGCCACTGCGCTCACAGTTGTAGTGACTCTGCGAGCGATGCTCGACATCGGTGTACGCGACATCGATGCGCGCCGCCGCCGCCGCCTCGAGCCGTGCCGCAAGGAGCGCTGCGTGTATGCCGGCGTGACGGTGCTCGGGAACCGTGAAGGAATTGCCGAAGAACGCGTTGCCATCGCCGACGAACATCGTCGTCCAGCCGCAAGGCACGCCTTCGGCCGTGCGCGCCACGAAGATCTGAAACTGCGCCGTGCCGTAATAGGTCCGCTTGCGGGCGCGTTTCTCCGGTGGGAAATCGATGCCCTCGACCTTTAGGAGGTCGAAGAATGCATCGACATCTGCCGGATCAAGGCGCTCGACTGCGACACTCGCCGCGCCGTCCACGCCCGGTACGCGCCCCAGGTAGCAGAGTTGATACGCCGGCCGAAATCCCCGTGACCAGAGCGCTTCGGCCAGGCCTTCGGTCGCCTGGACCGGCGCGAGCTCCACGGCGGCAATGGCGTCGGGCAACGCGGCCAGGGTGTCGGCCGAAAGCGGACCCGGGTCGTGGCAAACCGCGCGGTTGTAGTAGAGGCTCGTGTGCCGTTGCGGGTCGAGGAGATACTCGAACATCCCGGCTGTTCCGCGCTGGATGCCGCCGCGCCCTGCGTCCCGGGCGGTGCGCAGGGCGTTGAACAACGCATAGTCAAGCTCGGCACGGGAGAGGCGCGCGTGTAGGTCCCGCGCGTTCATCGCGTCGTGCTCAGCGCGCCAGCAGCAGTCCGACTGCAGCCACCAGCGCCAACCCCGCCACCACCAGTGCAGCGATGCACAACCGCTCGAGGCGGCGTATCCGCGATTCGGTCAGCCCGGCACCCTGCTCGATGGTCGCCAAAGCGTCGCGCACCTGGGTCGCAAGATCCCGTACGTCGCTGTCGGTCTTGGATGCCGCCGCCTGAAGCTCTGCGATCTGCTGTTGGGTCAGCTCGCCTTCCGCACCCGCTCCCTTGCGCTTGGTGAAGACGTGACCGGTCGCCTGGGCGATCGTCGCCAAGTGTGGCAGGGCCTTCAGGAGCGGTGCGAACCAGAGCATCGGTGTCTTCGTGAGAGGGAGCTGCGAAGGGGCATGACAACCCCGCGAACACGACCTGGAGAACACCCGACCCCGGGAGGGCCGTCACCGCGGGCCGGCACGCCGCCGAATGATACCGCCCCATACCTGGCCCCGCTGCAGTCTGGCCGCAATCGGTTTCGGTCGGGCGGCCCCGGTCCAGTCCGGGCGGCCCCACCGACTCACCGCGTCGCCCTCGAAAGGAACGAACACCGCGATGCCAGACGCCCCGTACGGAGGCCCGAGTCTTTGGCGCGCTGGTTGCGACCATGACGAGCGCGACTGGCGAGCAGGCGCGCTTCAGGGCTCCGAACGCGAGGTCGTTTTGATGCGCGAAGTGATGATCAGCAGATGATCGTTTTCCTGCGTCGGCGCCGATCAAGGTCAGATCATCTCCTCCAGGAATGGCTCAAAAACTCCGCCACGACGATTCCTGCGGAGATCCACGCCATCCCTGATCACGCGAGTCCCTGGCTCCGTGTCAGGCATCGCGCCCGACCTCCTGGGCGCTGTCGGGCGGCGGATCGCTTTCGGCAAGGCTCTTGCTCATGGGCACGAAGGTGATCGTGAGGCCCTCCGCAAGACAATGCTCGAGGGTGCCGGTCTGCAGGAAGCCGTGGCGCGCGTAGAGGCGCATCCCAGGCAGGGTGGCCACCAGCGCAAGACTCGTGAAACCCTCCGCACGCGCAACCGCTTCGCAATGCCTGAGCAGCAGCGTACCCACACCCCGGCGCGCATGTTCCGGCGCGACGAAGAAGGCGCGGATCCGGGCGGAATCGCACTTGGGGTCGAGCAGCGCAGCGCTCCGATTGGCACGCGCGTCGCCGCCGAAGAGCGTGTGCCGGCGGCTCCATCCGCCGCAGGCCACGATCTCACCCGCGGCTTCCACCACGAAGTAGGTTCCGTCACGCACCAGCTGCGAATCGACACCGAACGAACCCTGTAAGGCTCCGTCGATCTGTGCGGTCGAATAGTCCCCTACGGAAAGGGCGTGGGCCGCGCGCGCGATCAGTCCTTCCAGCGCAGGCTGGTCGGCTGCGACCGCAAGGCGAAGCTGGTAGTCCAGGGGAAGGGATGCAGGTTGCCGTCCAGATCGCGACATGGCTTCATCCCTGGGAGTCGGGTAGGTTGGATTGCCCGCGCTCGGGACTGCGCCGCCCTGCCCGCCGTATCGGGCTGCGCCACCCTGCCCGGGATCGCCGGACCGGCGCAACCCGGTCGATACGCACCCGGACCGCAGCGGACCGGCACGCCTTTAAGCCGCCGCGAGCCCTTCGGTCACGATCAACCGCGACGTGGTCGTGCGCTGGCGGATGGCCCGGATGGCGGTGTACTCCGGAGACTCCCACCAGGCCTTGAACGCCGCCATGCTCGGGAATTCGAGGATTGCGCAGCGCTGCGGCAGCCAATTGCCCTCGAGCGCCTCGGTCGCGCCGCCGCGGGCGAGATAGCGGCCGCCGAAGGCCGCGATGGTGGCCGGTGCCTTCTGCCGATACTCCTCGTAGCCGGTAGGATCGGTGACCTCGATGTCTGCAATGACGTAGGTTGGCATGGCTCCCTCTTCGGTGAAATTTCGCCCGTTCGATGCGCGGCGGCGGAGTCGCAGTGATCCCGCCGCTAGCGCGCCTCGCCGCCTTCTGGCCCATAGAACATTACCCAGAGCGCGAGATCGCTCGTGAAGTGCTCGAACCGGTGGGTCACCCCGGCCTCGGCAAACAGCAGGTCTCCCGGCAAGAAGGGCCGGCGCGTCGTGCCATCGAAGAATACGCCGGAGCCATGGGCCACGACGTACAACTCGTCCTGCGTATGCGGCGTCTGCCCGTCTCTGCCACGCGGCGCATAGCATTTTACGAGCAGGCTGCCGTGCCGGAAGAGTGGCACGGAGCGCGCGGGTGCGGCAGCTTCAAGAACCCGGAGGCCTTCCGCAATCGAGAACCGGGCGGTGGGTCCAGTGGCGGTGGCAGTAGCGGTGGTAGCAGTGGTAGCAGTGGTAGCAGTGGTAGCAGTGGTAGCAGTGGTAGCAGTGGTAGCAGTGGTAGCGGTGGCAGCAGTGGTAGCGGTGGTAGCGGTGGTAGCGGCAGCAGCGGCGGCAGTATCGGCGGCGGGCTTCTTGGCCATGGCTTGCTCCTGACGGGGCGGGGCACGGCACGGGCCGGCGCGGACCCATGCAGTGCGAAGCGCAGGGTAACATCGGCCGCCGCTGGCGCGGGCGCTCACACCTGCGCGGTCGGCTGTCGACCCGCAACGCTACCGGCTTGCTTCGGCCTGGCAAGAGCGTTGCGGCAAAGCGCTCGCATCGGCGGACGGCTGATCCGATGCCCCGATGGGCCAACTCTCAGGGCAGGAAAAGCAGGCCCGCCAAAATGGGTCGGCGGTTTCGCCATGCGCTCGCCAGCAGGTCGATGCCCACGATCGCGATCCCCAGAGCACCCACGACGGGCTGCCATGTCAGCGGTGCCGATATCGTGATCACGACCAGCGCGCACCCCACGAACAACGCCCCGAGCACCGCGCCGAGTACGCGCACCGACGGTGCCAGCGACTCGTCCGGTCGCGAGCAACGTTGCGCGCCCGGCTTGGCGTCTCTCATGCGATGGCAATACGGTAACGCAGACCCGCACCGTCGCCGAACTGCGCTGGCTTGACGAAGCGCTCGGTGAGCTCTCCACTATTGGCCTCGATCATCCGCTGCGATGCGATATTGCCCGGATCGGTGGTGACCTGGATCACGGCCAGGCCCTCGGCGCGCGCATCCACGCACAACCGCTTGAGCGCCGCCTTGGCGCATCCCAGTCCCTGCTTGCACGGCACCACTGCATAGCCGAGATGGCCGAGGCAATGCGGCGGCAGTTCGGACGTGCCGCGTTGCCAACGCAAGCGTCGATGACGGCCGGTCGGCGCTGGCGGGACCACAGGGTGGCGCGCGCTTTACCTGTCGACGCTGGCTTCGATGAGCATCGCTTAACGGCGTAATGGGGTCGGTGCAAGCTATCGATGGAAGTCCTCCCCGGCCAGCGTCCCTGCCGCAGCGTCACTGCGCGGCCTTAGACCGATGCGATCACGGCAATGGACACCTTCATGTCCGCGTTGCGAATCGGCAGCTTGGCGCCTTGGTGGGCGGGCGGATCCAGGGGGACCATCTTGTCCACTCCTCGTTCATGCCGGCAAAGTCGTCCTCGTCGACGAGATGAACGTCACACTGACCGCTTGGGCGAGTGAACTGCCCGCAGCGATCAGGACGTTCAGTGACAACCCGACTCCCTGTGGTCGCGCGGACGAGCGACGTCAATCCCCGGGGCTAGACCCGTCCCTCAGCGGAATCTCCATGAACACCAGATAGGGCATCAGCGCCGCCGGATAGCGGCGATACGGCGTACAGCGGCGAAAGCCAAGCGACTCGTACATGGCGATCGCCTCGGTGAAGAGATTCCCCGTGTCGAGACGCATCCGTTCGAATCCCTCGTCGCGCGCCGCATCGACGAGCGCGGTACACAGCCTGCGCCCGATACCCCTGCCTTTCACGTCGTTGCGGACGAACAGGCGCTTCATCTCACAGCTTCCTTCGGCAAGCCTGCGGTACGCGCCTCCCGCACAGACCTGGCCATCGCAGAGGGTGAGCAGCGTCTTGCCCTCTGGCGGACCATACGACGACGCCAGCGTTTCAAGCTCGGTGGCCAGCGACTGGTATCCGAACACCTGGTCGACCACGTGCGGATGATCACGATAACGAGCCCGGCACCACTCGACGTAATCGGCAATGAGCCCTGCAAAGGCGTCGAAGTCAGCCGGCGACGCGGCCGGTCGAATGGCTTCGTGCATGCATCATCTCCGGCCAGCGGCTATGCCGATCCGC
>JBDSND010000136.1:0-12501 GCA_039915505.1 Casimicrobiaceae bacterium | reverse complement strand
AATCATCGACCAGGAGGATCTCATGCCATTCTTACGGCTCATTGTTGCCGTGGCTGCCTTCGCGCTCATCGGCGCGACCCAGGCGCAGCAGCCCATCATTATCAAGTTCAGCCACGTCGTCGCGGAAAAGACGCCGAAAGGCCAGGCGGCGCTCAAATTCAAGGAGGTCGCCGAGAAGCTCCTGCCGGGCAAGGTGCAGGTGCAGGTGTTCCCGAATTCCCAGCTCTTCGGCGACGCCCAAGAACTCGATGCCCTGCTGCTCGGCGATGTGCAGTTCCTCGCCACCTCGCTGTCCAAGTTCGACCGGTACACCAAGAAGGTGCAGGTATTCGACCTGCCCTTCCTATTCGACGACCTGGATGCCGTTAATCGGTTCCAGCAGAGCGCCGACGGTAAGGCGCTGCTCGAGTCGATGACGAGCAAGGGCATCACCGGGCTGGGTTACTGGCACAACGGCATGAAGCAGATGTCCTCCAACAAGGCGCAGCTGAAGCGTCCCGAGGACGTGAAGGGCCTCAAGTTCCGCATCCAGCAGTCCGACGTGCTCGAGGCACAGTTCCGGGCACTCGGCGCCAACCCCCAGAAGATGGCCTTCGCCGAGGTCTACCAGGCGCTGCAGACCGGCGTGGTGGACGGCCAGGAAAACACCTGGAGCAACATCTACACCCAGAAGTTCTTCGAGGTGCAGAAATCCATCGCCGAGACTAATCATGGCGTGATCGACTACATGGTCATTACCAACACCAAGTGGTGGAATGGGCTGCCCGCCGACGTCAAGGCCGGGTTGCAAAAAGCCATGGATGAAGCGACTGCGTTCGGCAACAAGCTCGCCGAGGACATCAACCAGCGCGACAAGAAGCAGATCACGGATGCTGGCAAGGCGAAGATCCAGACGCTCAGCAAGGAGGACCTGGCGGCGTGGCGCAAGGCCATGGCGCCGGTCTGGAGCAAGTTTGAGGGCGACATCGGCAAGGATCTCATTACCGCAGCGCAGAAAGTGAACAAGTAGGCTCGGCACGGCCCCATGGAGGTGTCGTGCTGAGTTGGTTCGGGCGCCTGGAGGAAGGCCTTATCGCCTTCCTGCTCGCGTTCATGACGATTGTCAGCTTCTCGCAGGTCATCGCCCGTTACATTTTCAACTACAGCTTCGTCTGGGCGCTCGAACTCGTCACGTTCTGCTTCGCCTGGCTCATCTTCCTTGGCATGTCCTATGGCGTGCGCGTGGGCTCGCACATCGGCGTCGATGCACTCGTCAAATCGCTCGGCCCCGGTGCCGCGCGTAGGGTATCGATCGTGGCGACGGTGGGTTGCATTGCCTATGCCGGCATCGTGTTCGTCGGCAGCTGGAACTACGTCGGCAAGATGCTCGAGATCGGTACCCTCGCCCAGGACATTCCCGTGCCCCTGTGGGTGCCGCGCCTGGCTCTGCCGGTCGGCTTCGCCCTCCTCTTCCTGCGCTTCATCCAGGTGCTCGTACGCCTCGTGCGCGGCCAGGAAGCGCACCTGCTGGGTGACGAGGCCGAGGAGATGCTGAAGCAGAAAGCCGAATTCGAGAAATCCGGCCCGAAAGCGCGATGACCACGGTTGCGCTCTTTGTCATGCTCTTCGCCTTCATGCTCGTGGGCATGCCCATCGCCGTTTCGCTTGGTCTCGCCTCGGTGCTGACGATCCTGTTCTTCGGTCACGCGTCGCTCGCTTCGCAGGCCCTCAAGCTGTACGAGACCTCCGAGCAGTTCACCCTGCTGGCGATCCCTTTCTTCATCCTGTCCGGCGCGTTCATGACCACGGGCGGGGTAGCGCGACGAATGATCCGTTTCGCGAACGCGTGCATCGGTCATTTGCGCGCGGGTCTCGGCATGGCCTCGGTGCTCGCCTGCATGTTGTTCGCCGCCGTTTCCGGGTCATCGCCCGCGACCGTGGTGGCGGTGGGCTCGATCGTCATCGCCGGCATGACCAAGGCGGGGTACTCGCAGTCCTTCGCCGCGGGCCTCATTTGCAATGCGGGCACGCTCGGCATCCTGATCCCCCCATCGATCGTGATGGTGGTCTACGCGGCGGCGACCTCGACCTCGGTCGGCAAGCTGTTCATGGCGGGCGTCATTCCGGGGATCCTGCTGGGTCTCATGCTGATGGCCGCCATCTACATCCGTGCGCGGATGATCGATCTTCCCCGCCAGCCCAGGGTGCCGTTTCGCGAAGTCCTCATCGCCGGGCGCGATTCGCTGTGGGGCATGCTGTTGCTGGTGATCATCCTCGGAGGTATTTACGGCGGGGTGTTCACGCCGACTGAGGCGGCCGCCGTCGCCGCGATCTACGCCTTCGTGGTGGCCGTGTTCATCTACCGAGACATCGGCTTGCGCAATGTCCCCAAGGTGCTGGTCGACGCCGGCCGGGTCACGGTGATGCTGATGTTCATCATTGCCAACGCTTTGCTCTTCGCCTACGTGCTCACCACCGAGCGCATCCCTCAGACGATCGCCGAGCAGATCGTGTCCATGGGCATGGCGCCCTGGCAATTCCTGATCGTAGTCAACCTGCTCCTGCTGATCGCCGGAAACTTCATGGAACCGACCGGCATCATCCTGATTCTCGCGCCCATCCTGTTTCCAATCGCCACCCAGCTCGGCATCGACCCGGTGCACCTGGGCATCATCATGGTCGTGAACCTCGAGATCGGCATGGTCACGCCGCCGGTCGGGCTCAACTTGTTCGTGACCGCGGGCATCACCGGGATGTCGGTCATGCAGGTTGTGCGGGCCGCGTTGCCGTGGCTCTCCGTCCTGCTGGTCTTCCTGGTCATCATCACCTACGTGCCGCAGATCTCGCTCTGGCTGCCGAATCTCCTGTTCTAGGCTGACGACGCGCCGGGCGATGTCTGTCCGACTAGTACTAGATGCCCGCCGTGACCTCTGCCCTACGAGCTGAGCCCAATCGTCATTCCCGGGCGCCCCAAACGCGGGGGCGCGCCATGCACCGGAGCAGGCTCGTCCGGCGTCGGCGGCTCCTCTACGGGCGCATCCGGCCCGGGCCGGTGCGGAGCCGGCGGATCGTCCACCGGCTCCGGCGCGGGCTTTCCCGGTGGCTGCACCGGGTCCACCGCGCACGGTTCTTCGGCTGCGGTGATCACCGCAGATAACGGCGGCGGGCGTCGTCGATGCAGCGATCCTCGTCGGCGCCGCGCATCGCATTGCAACGGTCGCGCGCGGCCTCGTATTGGTCCTCGAGCCGTTCCGCCTCGGAGACGCTCTTCATCTCGCTGCGACGATAGGTCGTCCGCGCCTGGTTGACGCCGGCACTGTATTGCACCCGGGCGCGATCGCGACAGGCATCGCGCTCCGCGACACTGCCGGTATCGCAGCGCCGGCGTGCTTCGTCGTACTCGGATTCGCTGTGCCGCCGCGCTGCGCGCCAGTCCGCACGGACCTTCAGCGAGGCGTCCTGCACCTTCTCGCCACCGCGCTCGACGTCGCGGCCAAAGCCGGCAATGGTGTTGCAGCCCGCGAGCGTGAGCGCGACGGCAGCCGCCATGCCGACGGCCATCCAGGGCTTGGTGTAATTTTTGCGCATGCTGATTCCTCCTGAGTGATCACGCGGCGCCAGTGCTCGCGTGACCTGAACCCTAGAGGCCGAGCGTTCGACGGGGAATCGGACGTCGCGGATATCGCCTGTCGGACACCGGGCAGGATTCGCTACAATCGCCGCCTACAAACTGGACGACCATGCTCGACGATTGTCTTCCGCTGCAGACCCTTCTCGGCGATTATCCCGTCACGGCGGCGCTGCGTCGGGGCGATATTGTCTCGTCCTCGGTGGAGCTCATCTTTGCCGACATCGCCCGGCCCGCGACGGCTTTCAAAAGGGTCGTCCGCGAGCTCGCCTTCGACGTCGCCGAGCTCGCGATCATGACCTTCTTGATCGCCAAGGCGCACGGCAAGCCGCTGGTGCTGCTTCCGGCGGTGGTGCTCTCCCGTTTCCAGCATCCGTATCTCGTTTACAACGCGGCTTGGGGCGCGCGCGCGCCCAGGGATCTCGAGGGCAAGCGGGTCGGCATTCGAGCGTACTCGGTGACGACCGTGACGTGGCTTCGCGGCATCCTAGCCGAGGACCACGGCGTCGACATCGACCGGGTGCGCTGGGTGACCTTCGAGGCGCCGCATGTGGCCGAGTTCGAGGATCCGGACAACGTCGAAAGGGCGCCGCCGGGGACGTCGGCGGTCGATCTCCTGCTGGCGGGCGAGCTCGATGCCGCGGTGCTCGCGGACGCCAGCCTTCCCGACCCGCGGCTGCGGCGCCTCATCCCCGAGCCCGATGCGGCGGCGACGGTATGGCATCGCCGCCACGGCGCGATCCAGATCAACCACATGGTGACCGTGACGTCGGCCCTGTCGCGCAGCCGTCCCGACGCGGTACGCGAGGTCTACCGCATGCTCGCCGCAAGCCGTGCGCGTGCTGCACTGCGCGATGACGGCGGACCCGATCTCAATCCTTTCGGTTACGCGGCGAACCGCCGCAATCTCGAAGTTGCGATCGACTATGCGCAGCGACAGGGCCTGCTGCCACGACCGCTTACGGTGGACGAGTTGTTCGACGAGGTGACCGGCAGCCTCGATGATTGAGCCAGGCTGGGCGCCGTCGCACCGATCGCCCGCGTTGCTATCCGCGCGCAGCCATCGCCATGACTGCGGAGTCCGGTGTGCCGCGCCGGACTGGCCACACCGGCCACAAAATCGACGGCCATCCACGTGTCGCGCAGACCGATTCCTCGCCGTAGCCGCCTTCTTCATACCGCGGCTCCACGCGGGCCTGGTCTTCCGTCTCTTTGCCAAGTAGCGATACCGGAGGTTGGTCGGCGGACAGGGTCGCGTGTTTTTGGTACATTGGCGCGCCCTGCCCCGGAGTGGCGCGCGAGGGCGACAATTCCATAACCCAAAGGAGAGGTCGTGTCGAAACTGCTCGTTGCCCTAGCCTTTTCGCTTTGCGCCGTCATGTCGCCAGCCTCGGGACAGTCCTATCCGCACCAGCCCATCCGACTGGTGGTGCCCTTCGCCCCCGGCGGCACGTCGGAGATCGTCGCCCGGGCGGTGGCGCAGGAGCTCTCGACGCAGCTCGGGGTGCCGGTGGTCGTCGAGAATAGGGCCGGCGGCGCCGGCACCATCGCCATGCAGGAAGTCGTCAAGGCTGCACCCGACGGCTATACCCTGATCCTTGGGCACGTGGGCACCCTTGCTGTGAATCCTTTTGCCATGGCGCGGCAGAACTACGACGTCAACCGTGACTTCGTGCCGATTGCACTCCTCGCCAAGGTCCCCAACATCTTCGTGCTGAACGCGGCCGTGCCGGCCGCCGACTTCAAGGCGTTCGTGGCGCTCGCCAAGCAGAAGCCCGGGGCGCTGAATTACGGCTCCGCAGGCAACGGCAGCGCCGGCCATCTCGCCTTCGAGTATCTCAAGCTCGTCAGCGGCATCGACGTGGTGCACGTACCGTATCGGGGCACGGGGCCGCAGCTGCAGGATCTTCTCGGCGGCCGGCTCGAGGCGGCTTCGGCGGGCACGCCGGCACTGATGGCTCATATCAAGTCTGGCAAGCTGCGACCGATCGCCGTGGGTACCCCGGAGCGGATTCCGTCGCTGCCGGACGTGCCGACCGTCGCTGAGCTGGGCTATTCTGGTTTCGAGACCTCGCAGTGGTACGGGATCATCGGCCCGGCGGGCATTCCGAAGGAGGTGATCGACAGGCTTTCCACCGAGATCAACAAGGCGCTGAAGGCCAATGCGATCACCACACGGTTCGCGAACGACGATGCCCGCGCCGGAGGTGGCACACCCGCCGAGTTCGCCGCGTTCATTAAGGCAGAGCAGGATCGCTGGAGCAAAGTCGTCAAGGCCGCAAACCTCCGCATCGAATGACGCCAGCCGCGCCGACCGCGCGTCTCCCGCCCCCCGATTCGCGCCTCGGGCTAGGTGTCGTCCGCGTGGCCGCGCGTTTCGGGGTCACCGCTGACATCGCGCGTCTGCACGACTTCGTGGCGTGCCACCCGCGGCTCTTCGTGCTGACCGGGGCGGGAATCAGTACCGATTCAGGGATCCCCTGCTATCGGGATGCCAGCGGCGGCTGGCAACGACCGCCACCGTTACTTGTGCGCGACTTCATCGCCGACCCCAGCGTGCGCCAGCGCTACTGGGCACGGAGCATGATCGGCTGGCCGAGGATCGCCGCAGCGCGTCCAAACGGTGGTCACGAGGCGCTGGTAAGACTGGCGGCGCGTGGTCACGTCGCCGCGCTGGTCACCCAGAACGTCGACGGACTGCACCAGCGGGCGGGGAGCATCGGGCCCATCGAATTGCACGGCAGCCTCCGGGAGGTCGTCTGCCTCGACTGCGGCGCGCGCGTGGATCGCAGCACTCTCCAGGCGACTTTCCTGCGCCAGAACCCGGCGCTGGTCGCGGCTTCATGGGCCCAGGCAGGGCCCGACGGCTATGCGCTGCTGACCCCGGCCCAGTGCGCGGCATTCCGGGTTCCGGGCTGCCCGGCGTGCGCTGGCATGCTCAAGCCCGACGTGGTCTTCTTCGGCGAGGGCGTGCCGCGGCTACGCGTCGAGACGGCGCGCAGCCACCTCGCGGCGGCGGATGCCGCGCTCGTCATCGGCTCCTCCTTGATGGTCTATTCCGGCTATCGCTTCTGTGAGTGGGCCGCGGCCAGCGGTAAGCCGATCGCCATCCTCACGCGCGGCCGGACGCGCGCCGATCACCTCGCCGTGGTCAAGGTCGACGCTGACTGTTCGCCGACGCTAAGTGCCCTAGCCGAGCGCGCGTAGCGCCGCTCGGGGCGGCTGCTGGTGCCCGGTGTCCTGCTGCTGCCCTCGAGGCAACCATCCTGTGCCGCGCCGATCTGCCGCCTGGCCCAAAACCGGCGTTCATCAGGCCCACCTTCTGCCTCGCGGGCAATCCGTCCCGCATTGCATTACATTGGCTTGAATTTCGCTTATTCCTGCAAGGCACGACCGCATGGGGTCAGGGGCGACTCCCTGCGGCGGGGCGATCGCAGCGACGTGCAGGCGCTGTACCGATGTATGAATAAATTACCCGCGGCGCCCCCCCTGCCGCGGGCGCAAGACTGTCCTTGGCCATGAATCGACCCTCCTGGATCCTCCTCGCAAGCCTCATCTGCGGCATCTGCTGGCCGACTCTCGCCGCGGCCAAGCGGACGGTGTGCACCATCACCGTGAACTCGTCGGACGAGCGCGACGCGTTCCGGCGCGCGCTTCCCGACAGCCAGTATCAATTCGTCGAACTGGTGGAGCGCGGGCGTCCGAATTGGCTTGAGTCGGCATGCCGCAAGGGCGTGCAATGCGACGTGCTGGTGGTGTCGGGGCACTTCAACGGCAAAGACTTCTTTTCCGACCAACTCGCGGTGGATGAGTACCTCCCCGTCGAGGAGATGGAGCGCGCGTCCTGCAGCGATTCCTGTCCGGGACTTTTCTCGGGGCTCAAGGAGGTCTACCTGTTCGGCTGCACCACGCTGAGTCCCGACGTCATCGAACGGCCAGGCGGCGAGATCACGCGGAGCCTCATTCGCACGGGCTATCCACCATGGGAGGCGGCGCGGCGGGCCGCGACCCTCAAGGATCGTCATGGCAGCAGCAACCGCGACGTGATGCGGCGCGTGTTCCGGGACGTGCCGGCGATCTACGGCTTTTCCTCGGTGGCGCCGCTAGGGATGACCGCGGGACCGATCCTGCAACGCTACTTCCACCAGGGCAACACTGCCGACGTCGGCAATGGCCGCACTAATCGGCGCCTGGTCAATGGCTTCGCCGCGCACGGAATGACCGTAACCCACGGCGTGCAACGCGGCGACCCGGAATCGGCGTACCGGGCCGAGGTCTGCCGGTTCGTCGACGAGCGGGCGGACCTTGCCGAGAAACTGCGCTTCGTTCACGAAATTCTCGGTCGTGACATGGCCGAGGTGCGGTTCTTCCTGGATCGGATCGAGCGCTTGGTGGGCGCGGTCTCGCAGGAGGCGCGCCGCACCCCCGCCGTACGTGCGGCGCTAGCGTCGATTGCCGCCGATGCTCCGGCGCGAAACGCCTTCGTAACCTTTGCCCGTGATTCCGATCGTGCCGAGACCCGCGCCCGCATGGTGCAGGTCGCGCACGCTCTCGGCTGGCTCAGTGATGCGGAGGAACGGGACGAACTGGCCGCACTGGTCCTCGACCTGCTGCGCGCGCCGACGATCGCCATCGCCGACATCGGGCTAGCGTGCCAGTTGGCGACCGGGTACGCGCTGCAATTGAACGAGGTGTTCCGATCAGGTCGGGGCGCTGATCACGCGGCCATTCATGCATGCCTTGGCGACGCGGAGGCCCATGCCGCAGTGCTGACGGCCTTGGCGAGCGGCCAGCCCGGCGAGGCGGACGCGGCCGCGATGTATCTGCAGCAGCGCGCCTTTACGGCCGACGAACTGCGTCAAGCGGTCGCCAGAATCGGCGCCCTGCGCGATCCGGCTGCGCAAGCGCGGGCCTTCGACGTCCTTGCCCGGCATCCCGTGCGCGATCCTGCCATCCTGGCGGCACTGGTCGAGTTGTACCCGCAGGTCAATGGCGCAAGCGCGCAGCGGGCCATCGCGGGCATCCTGGTGCGAAACGACTATCGGACCCTGGACGTGCCCCAGGTCGTCGAACTGTTGCGTGCTCATCGACTGCCTTCGCGCGAAGGCAGCGACATGGTGGATATCCTGATTCGGCGCCTTGAAGGCGCGTCGCTCGAGGATCGCGTCGGGAGCCAGAGATCCACGCGAGGGTAAGGCGAGACCTTTCAACCCAGCGGCTACTTGCGCGATTTCACGCGGCGCATTCGACCACGCGGCCCACCTGTGACTCATCCTCCCAGGTCTCGAGCCGCACCCCGAACCCCCATAGCCGTCTCAGGTGAGCAACGACCTGGTTGGCAGCATCGGTCAAGGGACGCCCGCGGCGGCGTTGATAGCGAAGAGTCAGCGATCGATCGCCGTGCTGGTCGAACCGCGTGATCTGCACATCCGGCACGCGCAGTTCCTGCGCGTATTGCATGGACAGCAGCTTGCGCACCCGCCGGTAACCCCGTTCATCGTGGATGCTGTCCACGAGCAGGGTGTCTTCGCGCGCATGATCCGCAATGGCAAACAGGTGGAACTCGCGCAGCAGCCGCGGCGATAGGTACTGGGCGATAAACGACTCATCCTTGAAGTTGCGCATGGCGAAGTCGAGAGTCGCGTGCCAGTCGCTACCCGCGAGCTGCGGAAACCACTCGCGATCCTCGTCGTCGGGGGACTCGCAGATCCTGCGCAGGTCCGCGAACATGGCAAACCCCAGGGCGTACGGATTGATGCCCCCGTAGGCTGGAGAGTCGTACGAGGGCTGCGCCACGACGTTGGTGTGGCTTTTCAGGAACTCCAGCATGAAGCCGTCGTCTGCGAGTCCCTTCTCATGCAGGCGGTTGAGGATCGTGTAGTGCCAGAAGGTTGCCCAGCCCTCGTTCATGAGCTTGGTCTGGCCCTGGGGGTAGAAGTATTGCGCGAGCTTGCGCACGATCCTGACGAGCTCGCGTTCCCAGGGTTCGAGCCGGGGCGAGTACTTCTCCACGAAGTACAGGATGTTCTCCTGTGGCTCCATCGGTAAACGGTCCGCGCTCTCGGACTTGCGGGCGGCCGCCGACTCGGGAACCGTCCGCCACAGGTCGTTGAAGTGCCGCTCGCGATGGGCCTCGCGCGCCGCGAGTCGCGCGGTCTCGGCCTTGAGGGTCAGCGGCGCTGGCCGCCGATACCGATCTACCCCGTGTGCCATCAGTGCATGGCAGGCGTCGATGACCTCCTCGACCGCGGCGTGGCCGCGCCGCTCCTCGCACTCCATCACGAATCGGCGGGCGAACACCAGGTAATCCAGAATCGACTCGGCGTCGGTCCACTGCCGGAACAGGTGGTTGCCCTTGAAGAAGGAGTTATGGCCGTAGCACGCATGCGCCATCACCAGCGCTTGCGTCGCCATGGTGTTCTCTTCCATGAGGTAGGCGATGCAAGGGCTCGAGTTGATCACGATCTCGTAGGCAAGCCCTTGCATGCCGCGGCGGTAGGCCTGCTCGTTGCGGATGAACTCCTTGCCGTAGGACCAGTGGGGGTATCCCACGGGCAATCCCGTGGTCGCATACGCGTCGAGCATCTGCTCGGACGTGATGATCTCGATCTGGTTGGGGTACGTATCGAGCCGGTATTCGCCGGCGATCTCGGCGATGGCGCCGTGGTAGCGCTCCAGGAGATCGAAGTCCCAATCGGCGCCGCGGGAAATGGCAGTCATGGACTATCCTCCGCCGTACCCGGTGCCGGGCTGTGGCCTACCCGGCTTCCATGCCAAGCTCGTCGCGCCGACGCCGTCACTGCTGCTTCTCCTTGCGGAAGAGCTCGCGAAATACCGGATAGATCTGCTCGCGCAGCGACGCCCGGCGCATGGCGAAATTGTCGGTCGCTTCGGCGACACGGTCGTACTCCGCCCACAGGCTCGAGGCGCGTTCCGAGCCATCCGAGTCGGATAGCTCGAGGTAGGCGTAGTAGCGCATCGACGGCAACAGCTTTTCGCGCAGGAATCGCGCGCTCCGGGCGGGGTCCGATCCGAACGCGTCCCCATCCGAGGCCTGCGCCGCGTACACGTTCCAGCCCGAGCCGTAGCGCTCGGCGCGGATCTTGTCGGCGAGTTCCAGGGCCGAGTACACCACGGTCCCTCCGGATCGGGTGTCGTGGAAGAACGCCTCCTCGTCGACCTCCTCCGCGTCGTCGGTGTGCCGGATGAACACCAGGTGGACCTCCTCGTACTTGCGGGTGAGGAACAGGTAGAGCAGGGTGAAAAAGCGCTTGGCGAGATCCTTCTTATCCTCGTCCATGGATGCCGAGACGTCCATCAGGCAGAACATCGCGGCGCGCGCGATCGGCTCGGGGCGGAAAACCCGGTTGCGATAGCGCAGATCCAGCTCTTCAAGGTACGGCAGCGCGGTCCGACGCCGCTCGAGTCGATCGAGCTGTTCCTGGACGTCCGCGGCAACGCCCGCCTCGCCAAGCGCCAGCGCTGACTGGAAATCGTCGTCCAATTGCACCTGCTGACGCTTCAGGCTGGCGCGGAGCGCGATGCGTCGGGCCAGCGAATTAGTGAGCGTGCGCATCACCGAGAGGTTCGCCGGGGCGCCCGAAGTCGTGAAGCCGGCGCGTACGCTCTTCCTCCGGGTCGTGCGACCGATCTCGGTGCGGGCTAGGTTGGGCAGCTCGAGGTCGTCGAAGAAGATGTGCATGAACTCTTCGCGCGAGAGCGAGAACACGAAGGCGTCCGTGCTTTCGCCGTCGCCGCCCTCGTTGCCCGATCCGCCGGATCCGCCCTGCTCGGGACGCGGGATCTTATCGCCGGTGACGAACTCGCGGTTGCCGGGGAGTACGAACTCGCGGTCGCCGCCGCGGCCGAAGTTGAACGAGGGCTCGGCGATATCCTTGCGCGGGATGTGAACCTTCCCCCCCTGCTCCATGTCGGCGAGCTTGCGCTCACCGACCATCTTCTTGACCGCATCCTGGATCTGCGACTTGTACCGGCGCAGGAACCGCTCGCGGTTGACCGCGCTCTTGCCTCGGGCGTTGGGCCGCCGGTCAATCAAGTGGGCCATGGACGCTCTCCGCCGCCGTCGTGGCGCCTCACGATGACTTGTGCACGCGCAGGTACCACTCGGCGAGCAGCCGGACCTGCTTCTCTGTGTAACCTTTGGCCACCATGCGGGCCACGAAGTTCTGGTGCTTTTGCTTTTCGTCGGCCGACGCCTTGGCATTGAACGAGATCACCGGGAGCAGGTCCTCGGTGTTCGAGAACATCTTTTTCTCGATCACTTCGCGCAGCTTCTCGTAGCTGTTCCACGTCGGGTTGCGACCCGCATTGTGGGCGCGCGCCCGGAGCACGAAATTGACGATCTCGTTGCGGAAGTCTTTTGGATTACCGATTCCAGCCGGCTTCTCGATTTTCTCGAGCTCGCCGTTGAGCGCCGCCCGGTCGAACTGCTCGCCCGTTTCCGGGTCGCGGTAGTCCTCCTCCTGGATCCAGCAGTCCGCGAAGGTCACGTAACGGTCAAAGATGTTCTGGCCATACTCGGTATACGACTCGAGGTACGCCGTTTGGATTTCCTTGCCGATGAACTCGGCATAGCGGGGCCCGAGATAGCCCTTGACGTGCTCGACGTACCGCCGGCGGGTTTCGTCGGGCAGGTCCTCGCGGCCCAGCCGCTGCTCGAGCACGTACATCAGGTGAACGGGATTGGCGGCGATCTCGGTCTGGTCGTGATTGAACACGGCCGACAGGATCTTGTAGGCGAAACGCGTTGACACTCCGGTCATGCCTTCGTCCGGGCCCGCGTAATCCCGGTATTCCTGCAGGGTCTTGGCCTTCGGGTCGACGTCCTTGAGGGTCTCGCCGTCATAGACCCGCATCTTGGAGTAGATACTCGA
>JBDSND010000105.1:0-39753 GCA_039915505.1 Casimicrobiaceae bacterium | reverse complement strand
GGCGGAAAATCGGATCGCATATGGATGTCGGCGATCAGGAACCGGTCCCTGAAAACCTGTCCGGCAGCTTCCAGGCCGAGCAGGTTACGCACCGAGCTACGGGCTCCGTCGGCCGCGATCAGCCAATCGCAGGACAACGTGTACTCGCCATCGGGACATGCGACCCGCAGCGACACACCTTGACCCTGCGTCTGGACGCCGATGACCTGACTCTTCCAGCGCAGGTCCGCCACACTGAGCGACTCGAGGTGGCGCACCAGGCACGTCTCGACGTGGTACTGCTGCAGATTGACGAACGCCGGGTGGCAATGACCGGACTCGGGCAGGAGATCGAACTGGTAGACCAAGGCGTCACGATGGAAGATCTTGCCGACGCTCCAGCGCACGCCATTGCGGACGATCGGCGCAGCGCAGCCCAGGCGATCGAGAATCTCCAGCGTGCGCTTGGCATAGCAAATCGCCCGCGAGCCGACACTGACCGTCTCGTCCTCGTCGACCACCACCACCGGAATCCCCCGTTGGGCGAGGTCGATGGCGGCGCACAACCCGACCGGCCCCGCCCCTACCACGATGACCGGGTGGTGACCCGCCGCACCGCGCAGCTCGGGCGGCGTGCGGTACGCGAACACCGGGGGGCTAGCAGACGTCATGCAAGGCGTCGTTCATGCATGGTGAGGCGCGTGGTGCGGAACCCGGTGCATTGGCGCGGAAGCGGTGCCCGCCTCGTCATGCGGCGGCGCATCCGTGGGCCGAGACCCGCATTCCGCGGTCGACCGCATCTCGCCACGGCGGTGCGGCCATCGCCCCCGCACCGCACGCCATGCTCACCCTTCGTCGCCCACTACGCACCGCGCGCCATGCTCACCCTTCTAGTGTCGCCCACATCTCCTGGTCGCGTTGCGCGGTCCAGATGCGCGGATCGGCATGACCGCTCGCCAGGTCGAAGGCACGCGTCACGTCGAACGGCATGCAGTGATCGAAGATGACCCACCCGCCATACTTCGGCCGCATGGCCGCGTACGTCTCCTTGTAGACCTGACGCAGATCCTTGCCGGCCTTTACCCCGCGTTCCACGTTGTGGTAGAGATCCGCGACGAAGTCGCGCGTACCCGCGAGACCGGCAGCCACCGCGGCGCGATTCTTGAGTGCAGCGCCCCGCCCGGGCACGAGTTTCTCGGCGTCGAGCGCCGCCACGGCATCGAGGGTCGCCGGCCAGTCGATGAGATAGGCATCGCCCGCATACGGCGTGGCGCCGAACTCCACCAGATCCCCCGAGAACAGCACCCGGTCCTGCGGCAGCCAGACCACCGTGTCGCCCTTGGTATGGCCGCGGCCGAGCTGCATGATCTCGACCTGCAGCTTGCCGAGCCATAGCGTCATCCGCCGCTCGAACACGATGGACGGCCAGGTGAGGCCGGGAACGGACTCCACGGCACGGAACAGCCGGGGAAAGCGCTCGATCTCGCTTTTCATGTCGGCCTCGCCACGCTCGACGATGAGATCGTAGGTATCTCGACTGGCAATGATGTGCTCGGGCGCGTAGCCCGAGGCACCGAGCACACGCACGGCGTGATAGTGCGACAGCACCACGTATTTGACGGGCTTGTCGGTGACGTCGCGGATGCGTCGCAGCACGTCTTGCGCCATGACCGGGGTGGCCTGGGTATCGATCACCATGACGGCATCGTCGCCCACGACGATGCCGGTGTTCGGATCGCCTTCCGCCGTGTAGGCGTAGGCGTGGTCGGACAGCCGGTCGAAGCTGATCGTCTTCTCTTCGAGGTCGGCCTGGGAGGCGAAGGCTTTGTCGGACATGCGGGTGCCGCCTGCGAGCTGGCGACGCGACCCTCGAAGCGAGCCGCGACGCGTGGGAATGAAGAGGGGGGCCGAAGCCCCCATGATAGCGCGTCGCACGGCGTAGCCCGCGGTCGCCGCGCCCCACCGCGATCGCATCGCGGTGCACGCGGCGGGACGTGTGCGGAAGCGGTCGGCGTATACCGCGGGCCGCGCCTCGGTTCAGCCGCCGTGCTTCTTGATCAACGCCTTCGCGTCGTCGAGCAGCGCGGCGCCGTTGGCCCCCTTGGCGTTGGCTTCTTGGACCCATTCCGTGGCAACGGGCTCGGTGGCCGTCCGCCACTTCGCATACTGCTCGGCGGTCAGGGTCGTGAACACCCCCTTGTTGTCCTCGGCGAGCTTGCGGCTGGGCACGGTGGTGGCATCGAACAGCTGGCCGATGTGCTTCGAGGTCTCGAGGCCACTGTTGTTGTCGATCACCTTCTTGAGGTCGGCCGGCAGGCTATCGTATTTCGCCTGGTTCATCGCGATCACGAAGATCGAGTTCGACATCTTCGGTTGTCCCGGGGCCGTGTCGAGGTGGTACTTGGTGATCTCCGCCAGCTTGATCGAAGGCGCGCCCTCCCAGGGAACCATTGCGCCGTCGACCACCGACTTGGAGAGCGCTTCGGGGATTTGCGGCAACGGCATCTGCACCGGGGTCGCGCCCAACGCCGCCAGGAACTTGGTACCGATCCGCGAGGGCGCCCGCACCTTGAGGCCCTTCAGGTCCTCCATGGTCTTCACGTCCTTGTTGGTGAAGTGCATGAGCGAGCCATCGTGCAGATGCGCCGCGAGCAGCTTGGTGCCTTTGAACTCGTCCAGGGCGTTTTTCTGGATGTACTCCCAAAGCGCGGGACTGCCCGATTCTGCGCTCTTGGCCATGAATGGGATCTCGAACACCTCGGACTTGGTGAAGCGGCCCGCCTGGTAGGTCGGCAGGGACCACACGATGTCGGCGACGCCGTCGCGGGCCTGGTCGAAGAGCTGCGGCGGCGTGCCGCCCAGCTGCATGGCCGGGTAGATCTGGCACTTCAGCTTGCCGCCGGATTCCTTGCCGATCTTGTCGCACCACGGCGTGAAGAACTTGGCCTGGATGGTCGCGGCGGGTGGCAGAAAATGGTGGATGCGCAGCACGACCTCCTGCGCGAAGGCGGTGCTGCAGGCGAGGGCCACGGCAGGAGTGGCGAGCCAGCGCAAATGTCGGCTTGTTTTCATGAATCTCCTCCTTCAGTTTTTGAATGCATGCACGAGGTACAACGAGATGACCGGAAAGAACACCAGCAGCACGATTCGCACTGCATCGGACATGAGGAATGGAACAACCCCCTTGAACGTCTCCGTCAGCGGCACGTCCTTGGCGAGGCGGTTGATGATGTAAACATTCATCCCCACCGGAGGGTGCACCAGCCCGATCTCCACCACCATGAGCGCAAGGATACCGAACCAGATCGACTTGTCACCCGCCGAGAGTCCCCAGAAATCGAGGCCCATGATCACCGGGTAGAAGATCGGGATGGTGAGCAGGATCATGGCGAGCGAATCCATGACGCAACCGAGGAAGATGTAGATCAGCAGGATCATGAACATCACCAGCAACGGCTCGAGGCCGCTCGCCTTCACCCAGTTGGCGAGCTCCACCGGCATCTGCGATAGCGCGAGCGTGGTGTTGAGCAGGTCCGCGCCGAGCAGCACCAGGAAAATCATGCCGGTCGACTGGGCCGTTCCCAGCGCGCTGGCGATGAAGCCCTTGGTGCGCATGCCGCCGAGGGTCACCGCGAGCACCCCGCACGCCGCCGCGCCGATCGACGCGGCCTCGGTGACGTTCGCCCAGCCGCCGTAGATACCGACGATCACCACCACGAAGACCAGCAGCACCGGCAGGACCTCGAAGGTCGCGCGGAGTCGCTCGCGCCACGGGGTGCGTGGCCCGGCGGGTCCTGAGCCGGGCTTCAGGCGCACCACGATCTGCACGACCAGCATGTAGCCGAGCATGGCCAGCAACCCGGGAATCACGGCGGCCATGAAGAGCTTGCCGATCGATTCCTGGGTGAGGATGGCGTAGATCACCAGCGGCACCGACGGCGGGATCATGATACCCAGAGTACCGCCCGCGGCCAGTGCGCCGGTGGCAAGCGACCCCGAATAGCCATAACGCCGCAACTCGGGGAGGGTGACGTGGCCCATGGTCGCCGCGGTCGCGACCGAGCTGCCGCAGATCGCCCCGAAACCCGCGCACGCGCCGATGGCTGCCATGGCGATCCCGCCCTTGCGATGCCCGAGGTAGGCGCCGACGAAACGGAACAGCGACCGGCTCAGGCCACCATGGGTCGCGAACTGCCCCATGAGCAGAAACAGCGGAATGACGACGAGGTCGTAGTTGGAAAGACGCGCGTAGGCGAGGTTCTTGAGGGAATTGAGGGGCACTGCGAGACTGCCGCCGATGAGGTAGGTATACCCGCCCAGCCCGACCACGAACATCGCGATCCCGATCGGCACGCGCACCACCATCAGCACCAGCATGATGGCGAACAGCAGCCCGCCGATCTCGATGCCGCTCACCAATGCCGCTCCGCGCGAGGCGTTCCCACGGCAACCCTGCACGGCACGCCCGGAGCGAGCGTCGTGCCGTGCGACAACGCGCTCACGTTGCCCGCCGCCGGTACTGCAGGGCGGCACCGACGAGATGCGCGCACTGGTAGAACCCCGCGAGTGCCAGCAGGATGAACCCCGGCACCATCAGCGCCTGAGCGATCCAGACAGGGACGCCGAGGATGGCCGAGGTTTCGCCCGCGTCCTTGACGCTCATCGCACCGGCGCCGGCGCGCCAGGCGATGAGCGCCCCGAACAATCCCACCAGGAGCGATCCGAAGGCATCGAGCAAGGCCACCCGATCCGGACGCAGATTGTGGGTGAAGAAATCGACTTTCACGTCGCCACGCGCCATGTGGCAGTACGCGAAGAACGATGCCGCGGCGAAGGACGCGCACATCTGCAGCATCTCGACGTCGCCGGGCACCGGCCACAGGAAGAGCTTGCGTCCGACGATCGACACGATCTCCATCAGCACGATGCCGGTGAAGACCAGGGCACCGAAGATCGCGAGTACCTTGGTGGTCGCAAAGAGGCTGCGACCGACTCGCCCATACGGCGTACTGAGCGGCTCCGCCGCGGGATCGGTCACGTCGTGCATGGCGCTTCCATCGTTCCTCCTCCTGGCGCCGCGCGCGCCTTGGCTGGCACGTCGCGGCGTGAGTGCGATCCTTGGTCCGTAGCAGGGGACGTCGGGTGCGGAGCCTACCCGGGACTGCCCGGGTTAGCGCATGGTGGCACCGGCTGCGCTCAAGGGTCGTGCGGACCGGTCGCGTCGAACAGGGCCCGCACGTCGTCGGGCGGCGGCACCGCCTGGATGCGCTTCGGGTCCTCCGGATGCCGGCGCGCGAATACCCGCACCTCGCGGCCCTCGACCAGCAGGACGTCGCCGCGGCGGATGAGGTGCTGCAGCACGATGCTCGTGCGGCGCCACTCGACGACGGTGGTTTCCACCTCGATCGCGTCGCCGTAGGTCGAAGGTGCCACGAACCGTGCCTGGGCATCGACGAGCGGCATGCCGAGCACACCGTCGGCCGCTTCGCGTTCGTGCCAGTTGGGGACCCCCGCGGCCCGGAAGTAATGCAGCGAGGCCGCATCCATCCAGCGGAAGTAGTTGGGATAGAAGACGATGCCGGCAGGGTCGCAGTCGCCGAACTCGACCGTGAAGCGGGTGACGTGCGTGCGGCTCATGCGGAAGTGGTGGCGGCTGGCTTGTTCGAAGGTTTGCGCACGAAGCGGATCGGGTGGACGGTCACGGGACGCGGTGGCGCCCCCAGCCTCGCGAGCGTGGCATCGAGGGCCAGCCCGCCTTCGTCGGCCAGCGCCGCGTCGCGCGCCTGGCGAATGGCCACTGCCCGCATCGGCGCTGGGGCGTCCGTCGTCGCGAGGTGCGTGATGATATGCGAAAGATTGCGCTTGCCACGCAGGTTGGTTTCGCCATAACCCTTGACGAGGCGACCGCACAAGGCGAGCTCGTGGGCGAGATCCCAATCCATCGCGGCGGCGCGCAGCACCGCGTCGTGCCAGCGCGCGATGCCCGCCTGCTCGTCCCCGTAGCGCGCACCACGGCGACGCATCGCGCGGAGGCCGGCCAGCAAGCGCAGCAGCGCCAGCCCGACGACGCCGTCACTGCGCAGGTGCAGCGCGAAGGCGAGCGGTGCCCTGCCCTTCGCCTGGCGACGCGCCTCCCAGCGTACCAACCCGGCCGCTAGGCGAGGTGGCAGCACGCCGGCCAATTCCGGGATCCCCGGCTTGAAGTGATCGACGATGCGCACCACGTCGCCGGGCGCCGCGCCGACCTCGTGGCGCACCCGGACGAACCGGCTCGCGCGAACCTTGAGCGCCGCTACCCGCACGATGTCGTCGAACGCCATCCACAACGCCAGGAACCGCGCGTACTCGCGCGTCAGGACATGGTCGTGACGCGCCTCGGGATCGGCCCGGCGCTCCGCGGCGAGGACCTCGGCCACGCGCTCGCGATAGAGCCCGGCGTAGCGCCGGTCCTGGTATTCCGAGAGTCGCGCTTCGCCGAGGGCTACCATCGCGGCGACCGACGCCGGCCATGCCATGCCGTCGGTATGTGCGGGCTCGGGGTCCGCCGTGGCGTCCGGCACACCGACTCCGGTCCCGTCGGCCGAAGCGGGTGCATCGGGCAGCCCGCCGGCTGCGTCGAGGGCCTCTTCGCGCACCGCCGCAATCCCCGCCGCAAATCCGCGCAGGCTCCCCTCGACACCGACGCCGCTCTTCCGGATCACCCCCTCGAAAACGGCCGGCCCGATGGGCAGGATGCCGCTGCCCGCGATTGCGCCGAGCATGACCGCGCTCACTACCGTGCCTGCCTCGCGGGCGATCGCGTCCATGTCGAAGGCGGTCAGTCGGCGGCTATGGGTGCGCGCCACCTCCACCAGACGCTCGGAGGAAAAGCGGCCGTCGCCGAGGGACATCTTCTCGGCGGTGGTGAGGGTTCGGCTGGTGGAGGTGACGAGATGGGTGCAATCGGCGCTGACCATGCCGGCCTGCAGCACGCGGCCCGCTTCCAGCAACTCGGACGCCACCACGAGGTCGATGGCGCCTGGAACCGGATAGAGGCCGAGCACCGGCCGCCGGCCACCCAGGGCGTCGATCGCAATCGGGAAGACCTCGATGTAATACGTCGTCGCACCGGTGCGCTGGGCGACTCCGGGGATGGAGGTGCTCTGCGCGAGCAATCCCGCCGCCATGGCGGCATCGACCAGCCACTCCGCCAGCACGCCTCCACCCTGGCCGCCGAGCGCGGCCACCAGCACCCGCAACGCTCGCGCATCGTTTCCCGTGGCGGGTGCGACCGGACCGGAGCTCACGACGGCTGCACCAGGCGGGCAACGGCGGCGCGCATGCCGGCGGCCAGGCGATCGGCCCAGGTCGGGTTCTGGATCACTTCGGCGCGATAGAACGACGGGCACAGGGTCGCGGCATGCGCGTTCTCGCCGCACAGGCCGCATCCGACGCAACCTTCGAGTACGGTGGCGACCGGGTCGACCCGCAGCGGATCGCTGCTCGGCTTGACCGAAAGCGTCGGACATCCGGACAGCCGTATGCACGAGTGGTCCCCCGAGCACGTGTCCTCGTCGACACCGTACTTCACCCGCACCGTGCGCTTGCCGCGCTTCAACCGTGCCGCCGCCCATGGTTTCACCCGGCGCTGCCGCTCGAGCTGGCATTCGCCCTCGGCGACGATCACCTTGAGGCCGGAGAAGTCGGTGGTGAGCGCCTCCTGCACGGTCTTGCGCATCGCGTCGACGCGATAACTGTCCACTCGCCGCAACCATTGCACGCCCAGGCCCTCGAGGGTGCGCTCGATGACGTCGTTGCGCGCAACCAGGCTCGCGGTCTTGTCCGACGCCGCGTCCTTCATGGCTTCGGTCGGGGTGGAGATGATTTCCTGGGTGCCGGTCGCCGAGGTGTAGCCGTTCTTGAAGATGAGCAGCACCGCGTCGTCGCCGTTGAATAGCGCCGATTGCACGCCGGACAGCACGCCGTTGTGCCAGAACCCGCCATCGCCCATGATCGCCATCGTGCGCCGCTTCATGAACGGCGAGACCCCGGCACGGCTCGCCAGGCTCATGCCGTAGCCCAGGATCGAATGGCCAAGCCCGAAGGGCTCGAAGGTCGCGAAAGAATGGCAGCCGATGTCGGCGGCGATGTGCACCCTTCCGACCTGCTGTTGGGCGAGCTTGATCGCCGCGAACACCGGGCGCTCGGGACAGCCGATGCAGAACTGCGGCGGACGCGCGGGTAACGGCGCCTCCAGCGCCGCCGCGACCGCGGCACGCCGCTCGGTATTGCCGGCGAGCCACGCCTGGCCGGCGCCGACGTCGAGATCCGCGGCGTGCCGCGAGACGAACGCCGCCAGTCCCTGCGCCAGCACTTCGACCGTGTACTCGCCGCCCATCGGCAGCACGTCCTTGCCGTGGAGCGCGGTTTGGATGTCGAGGCGACGCAAGGTCGCCCCGATCTCCTGCTCGATGAACTCCGGCTGGCCTTCCTCGATGACCAGCACCGCGCGCTTGCCGACGCAGAAGTCGCGCACCTCCTCCGGCACGAGCGGGTAGGTGACGTTGAGCACCAGCATGGTCAGCTCGCTGTCGCCGAAGGCGTCGGCAAGTCCGATGCGGCCGAGTGCGCCCACCACCGAGTTGTACAGGCCGCCCTGGACGATGATTCCGAGGTCGGCGCGCCTGCCGGGAAAGCGCTCGTTCAATGCGCGCTCGACGATGAACCGCCGCGCGGCCGGGATGCGCTCACCGAACTTGAGCTTCTCCTGGCGGTACGTCGCCGGGGGATGGGCGAGACGGGCGTAGTCGAAGCTCGCCGGATCATCGAGCAGGTGCCGGGTGGAAATCGCCGGCGCGACGTTGTCGCGACAGGGAAAGGTGCCGCGCACGTGGCAGGCGCGGATTCGCAGCTGCAGGATGGCGGGCATGCTCGTCGCCTCCGACGCCGAGAACGCATGCTCGACCATGTCGACCATGTGCGCCAGGTCGGGCCGTGGATCGAACAGCAGCAGCGACGACTTGAGTGCGTACGCGTAGGTGCGTTCCTGGATCACCGACGCGCCTTCGCCGTAGTCCTCGCCGACAATGATCAGCGCACCGCCCAGCACCCCCGGCGACGACAGGTTCGACACCGCATCGGCGGCGACATTGCTGCCGACGATGGATTTCCAGGTGACGGCGCCGCGCACGGGGTAGGCGAGCGAGGCACCCAGCATCGCCGCCGCCGACGCTTCGTTGGCGCAGGCCTCGACGTGGACGCCAAGCTCGGCGAGGTAGTCCTTCGCCTGGACGAGCACGTCCATGAGATGCGACACCGGTGCCCCCTGGTAGCCACCGACGTAGGCCACACCGGACTGCAACAGCGCCTTGGTGATGGCGAGGATGCCCTCGCCGTGGAAGGTCTGCCCCGCACCCATGCGGAGCAACTCGACTTCCTTGCTGAAGGAAACTTCCATGGCGTGGGGGCGGGGTTCGTTAGAAGCGATTCGGGAGCGTTTGGCCCGCACGCCGCATCGCCGCGGCTTGGCGAAGCGCAGACGCAGTACGCTATACGCGCTCGATCAAGAGGGCGATCCCCTGCCCCACCCCGATGCACATCGTGCACAGCGCGTAGCGCCCCTTGCGACGCTCGAGTTGGAGCAGCGCCGCCGTGGCCAGGCGCGCCCCCGAGGCGCCGAGCGGGTGGCCCAGCGCGATCGCGCCGCCATTGGGATTGACGTGCGGCGCATCGTCGGCGACGCCCAGCTCGCGCAGCACCGCGAGCGCCTGTGCGGCAAAGGCCTCGTTGAGCTCGATGATGTCGAGGTCACCGACGCCCAGCCCGACGCGCTGCAACAGCTTCTGGGTGGCCGGCGCCGGCCCCACGCCCATGATCCGCGGGGGAACGCCGGCGGTGGTGGCCGCCACCACGCGCGCCCGCGGCGTGAGGCCGTGGCGACGCGCGCCTTCCTCGGTGGCCAAGAGCAGCGCCGCGGCGCCATCGTTCACCCCAGAGGCATTGCCTGCGGTGATCGAGCCATCCGGTCGCACTACGGGTTTGAGCTTCGCCAGTGCTTCGAGTGAGGTCGCGCGGGGATGCTCGTCCTTGTCGACGACGACCGACTCGCCCTTCTTCTGGGGCACGTGCACCGGCACGATCTCGTCGGCGAGCGCCCCGCTCGCCTGCGCGGCGAGCGCGCGCTGTTGCGAGCGCAGCGCGAACGCATCCTGGTCGGCACGCGTGACCTTGTAGTCGTCCGCCACGTTCTCGGCGGTCTGCGGCATCGAGTCGATTCCGTACTTGACCTTCATGAGGGGGTTGACGAAACGCCAGCCGATCGTAGTGTCCTCGATCTTCATGGTGCGCGAGAACGCGGCGTCGGCCTTGCCCATCACGAATGGGGCTCGGCTCATGCTCTCCACGCCGCCGGCGATCACCAGGTCGGCTTCGCCGGTCTTCAAGGTGCGTGCGGCAATGGCAATCGCATCGAGGCTGGAACCACACAGACGGTTGATGGTGGTGCCCGGTACCGACGGCGGCAGGCCGGCGAGCAGTGCGGCCATGCGCGCGACGTTGCGGTTGTCCTCGCCGGCCTGGTTGGCGCAGCCATAGAAGACTTCGTCGAGCGCGGTCCAATCGACGTCGGGATGGCGATCCATCAGCGCCCGGATCGGTACGGCGCCGAGGTCGTCGGTACGCACCGACGACAGCGATCCGCCGAAACGTCCAAACGGCGTGCGGAGGGCGTCACAGATGAAGGCTTCTTTCATGGTCAATCCTTTGGTCGCTGGTCCAGAATGCGCTTGGCCTTGCCGAGCGAGCGCTCGACCGTCCCGGGGAGCGCGAGCTGCACCGTGCTGGTCACGCCGGCATAGGCCTTGATGGCGTGCTCAAGCTTGCGTGCCGACGCCTGCTGCGCATCGGCGCCGGTGGTGTCGAGCGCTTGCGCCATCTCGACGCGCACCGTCAGTTCGTCGAGCGCCGCGGGCCTCGTCACTTCGAGGATGTAATGCGGGGTGAGCTCGGGTTGCTTCAGGATAAGCTCCTCGATCTGACCGGGGAAGAGGTTCACGCCACGGATGATGAGCATGTCGTCGCTGCGGCCGGTGATCTTCGCCATGCGCCGCATCGATCGCGCCGTGGGCGCCAGGAGGCGTGTCAGGTCGCGGGTGCGGTAGCGGATCATCGGCAGCGCCTCCTTGGTGAGGGAGGTGAAGACGAGCTCGCCCGGCTCGCCGTTGGTCACCGGCTGGCCGGTCGCGGGATCGACGATCTCCGGGTAGAAATGGTCCTCCCAGATGGTGAGCCCGTCCTTGGTCTCGACGCACTCCTGGGCGACGCCGGGGCCGATGATCTCCGACAGTCCGTAGATGTCGATCGCGTCCATGTCGAGCTTCTGCTCGATCGCCACCCGCATTGCGGGCGTCCACGGCTCGGCGCCGAAGATCCCGATCTTGAGCGACGACGCCCGCGGGTCGAAACCCTGGCGCTCCATTTCCTCGGCGATGGCGAGCATGTACGAGGGAGTCACCATGATGATGTCGGGGCGGAAGTCGTGGATGAGCTGCACCTGCCGCTCGGTCATGCCGCCGGACATCGGGATCACCGTCGCGCCGAGGCGCTCGGCCCCGTAATGCGCGCCCAGGCCACCGGTGAACAGACCGTAGCCGTAGGCGACGTGGATGATGTCGCCGGCCCGTCCGCCGGCAGCACGGATCGAGCGCGCCATGACGGTGCTCCAGGTGTCGATGTCCCGGGCGGTATAGCCCACCACCGTCGGCTTGCCGGTGGTGCCGGAGGACGCGTGGATACGCACCACCTGCTCGCGCGGCACGGCGAACATGCCGAAGGGATAGTTGTCGCGCAGATCCTGCTTCGTGGTGAACGGAAAGCGCGCGAGATCCTCCAGGCGGCGCAGGTCCTCGGGACGCACGCCCGCGGCGTCGAACTTGCGGCGGTAATGCGGCACATGGGTGTAGGCGTGGCGCAGCGACCAGCGCAAGCGCTCGAGCTGCAGGGCACGGAGCTCGTCGGCGCTCGCCCTCTCGATCGGTTCGAGCTCGGAGAGCATCGGCTGTCGTACGGGCATGGAATCTCCTCCGGCGGCGCGCCTGCTGCGTGCGACCGCCTGGGCCTTCAGGCGCCGTCCTCGACGACGTGGCCCTTGATGCGATAGCTCTTGCCGCGAAACAAGGCGATCTTCTCGCCACGCTGGTTCGAGACCTCGATGTCGTACACCCCGGTGCGGCCGCTGGTGCTCACCTCGTGGGCGCGTGCCGTGAGCCGGTCGCCGAGCCGCGCGGGTGCCACGAAATCGATGCTGCAACCCGACGCGACGGTGGTGAGATTGTAACTGTTGCATGCGTACGCGAATGCGCTGTCCGCCAGGGTGAAAATGAAGCCGCCATGGCAGATGGCGTGGCCATTGAGCATGTCCGGGCGCACCGGCATCGCGAGCTCGGCCCGACCCGGGGCGACGCCCACCAGCGCCATGCCCAGTCCTCGGGAGGCGTCGTCCCGGTCCCACATGGCCCGCGCGACGCGATCGGCGAGCACCTGCGCCGCAGGTTCCGTGTCAGCAGGGCCCACGGGAAGCGGCTCACCCATCGAGCGGCGTACCGGTGCGCGCATGGCGCGCGAGCAGCGGCGCGATCCGGTAGCGCGGGTCGCCGTAATGTTCGCCGATGTGCGCGAGCGCGTCCCGCACGGTCCCGACCCCTAGCTGGCGTGCCCACGCGAATGGCCCCTGCGGATAGTTGACGCCCTTGCACATGGCAAGGTCGATGGAATGGGCGTCGGCGATGCCCTGATTGAGCGCGTCGGCGGCCTCGTTGACGAGCATGGCGACGGTGCGCAGGACGACCAGCCCTGGAGCATCGTCGATGCGGGTCACGGCGATGCCGCACGCCTGCAACGCCCCCACGGCGAGTGCGTATCCTGCCGCCGAGCACGTGTCCGCGCGCGCCACCGCAACCCGCGTGCACTGGCCGAGGTCGAGCGCGTAATCGACCAGCACGCAATCCGCGACCCCGGTCACCACCGCGCGGGCGGTGGCGGTACGACCGTCGGTGAGCGCCAGGGTCGCGCTGCCGGCATGGCCTTTCGCGCCCCCGAGCCGCAGCACCCCGGTACCGAAACGCGAGTCCGCCGGACAGGTCGAGACCTCGACCCCGGAAGCTGCCAGGCGCGTGACCAGCGGCGCGAGCGTACCCGCGTCGCCATGGATCGCAACCTGCGGCGGGGGCTCGGTCGCAGCCTCCACATCGGCAACCGGCGGCGCAGTGTCGTTGTCATACGTGTAGAAGCCGCGCCCGGACTTGCGCCCGAGGTGGCCCGCCGCCACGAGCTCGGCCTGGATCACGGAGGGCGTGTAACGCGGGTCGTTGAAGGTGCCCTCCCACACGCCCCGGGTGACAGCCAGGTTCACGTCGAGGCCGATCAGATCCATCAGCTCGAACGGACCCATCCGGAAGCCGCCGGCATCGCGCAGGATGGCATCGAGGCTCGCGGGGGTCGCTGCCCGCTCGTGCAGTAGCCGCAGCGCCTCACCATAAAACGGCCGGGCGCAGCGGTTGACCACGAACCCGGGCGTCGAGCGGGCGTGCACCGGCGTCTTGCCCCAGGCACGGGCGGTCTCGAAGACGGTGTCCGCAACCGCGGGGTCGGTGGCGAGGCCGTGCACGACCTCGACCAGCGGCATCACCGGCACCGGGTTGAAGAAATGCATGCCGATCACCCGCTGCGGATGGCGCAGCCCCGAGGCCAGTGCGGTGATCGACAGCGAGGACGTGTTCGAGGCCAGGATGCATGAAGGCGACACGATGTTCTCGAGGCCGGCAAAGAGCTCGCGCTTCGCGTCCACGCTCTCCACGATCGCCTCCACCACCAAACCCGCCACGCAAGCGTCCGGGCGGGTCACCACCGTGGTGATGCGCGCCAGCGCGGCGTCGGCATCGTCCTGGGTGAGCTTGCCCTTGACCACGAGGTTGGCGAAGGCCTTGCCAATGACCTCCTTCGCGGCGTCGCCCGCACCGAACCGGGCATCGTGCAACTGCACGGGATGACCGTGCAGCGCCGCGACCTGGGCGATCCCGACGCCCATCGTGCCGGCGCCGATCACGACGACGGGCGCGTTGCGCGGTAGCGCCGGCATACCCCCTCCCGTCAGCGACCGGTGAACCGCGGCGGCCGCTTCGCCAGAAAGGCCGCGACCCCTTCGCGATAATCGTCGCTGTTACCGAGCTCGCGCTGCAAGTCGCGCTCCTGCTCGAGCTGCTGCTCCAGCGTGCTGCCAGCGGACGCCTGCAGGGCATGCTTGATCGCCGCCAACCCGCGAGTGGGCGCCGCCGCAAGCTGGGTAACGATCCGATCGACTTCCGGGCCGAGGGCGGTATCGTCGACGCACTTCCAGATGAGGCCCCACTGCGCCGCGTCCTCTGCGGACAGCTTGTCGCCAAGCAACGCCAGACCCATTGCCCGCGCGCTGCCGACCAGGCGCGGCAAGAAGTACGTGCCGCCCGAGTCCGGCACCAGGCCGATCCTGCAGAAGGCCTGGAGGAAGCTCGCCGAGCGGCCGGCGACCACGATGTCGCAAGCCAGCGCCAGGTTCGCACCCGCGCCCGCCGCGACGCCATGGACGGCGCACACCACCGGCATCGGCAGGTTGCGCAGGCCGAGCACCAGGGGCATGTAATTGCGCTCGATCGAGGCGCCGAGGTCAACCGGGGCGCTGCCCGGGGCGACGGCACGATCGCCCAGATCCTGCCCGGCGCAAAACCCCCGTCCGGCCCCCGCGAAGAGAAGCACCCGCGCGGCGCGATCCGCGCGCACCCGGTCGAGGGCGTCGCGGACTTCGGCGTGCATCGCGTCGTTGAAGCTGTTGAGCCGGTCGGGCCGGTTGAGCGTCAAACGCGCTACCCCGGCTTCATTGGAGAACAGGATGTGTTCGTAGGTCATGTCCGTGCCAAGCCTGTGTTGACGGCCTTGCGACCGCAGGGCGAAAGCGCACGCATCACACGTGCAGCCGGTGCTGCACCACGCGGAACCGCGAAGCGACGTAGGCGGAGTCCGTCAACGCCGCGTTGGCAGCCGGGTTAGCCCCGGTGCCATGGAAGTCGGAGAACGCTGCCGACTGATTGACGAACACCCCGCCGGTCAGGTTGATGGAAAGCGCGACGCCACTACGTTCGGCGACCTCGACCGCCTCGTCCACCACGTCGGCGCGACGCGAGTACACCGAGAGCGTCAGCGCCCCGTGTCCGCGCACCGCCTCCTCGGCGATGGCGAGGCTTTCCTCCGTGGATTGCGTGGCGACCAGGAATGCAATCGGTCCGAACCACTCGTGCAAGTACTGGTCGCGCTCGCTCGCATCGAGGCGGACCAGCAGTGGCGTGCGGACGATGGCCTCGGCGTACTGCGGGTGGGTAATGGTATGGCTGTCGACTACGACCGTACCCAGGCGACGCGCCGCCTCGATGCGCGCGAGCACGTCCGGATTCTGCACCGCACCCAGGATCTCTACCGCCCGCGCCGGATCGCCGACGAGCTTCTGCACGGCGTCCCCGAGGGCCTGCGCGACGGCGTCGATCGACAGGTGCCCGTCGGGCGTGTCGATGCCGTCGCGCGGCACGTAAATGTTCTGCGGCGCGGTGCACATCTGGCCGGTGTAGAGCGCCAGGGAGAAGGCGATGTTGCGCGCCACGCCTTTCAGGTCGTCGACGGAATCGATGACGATCTGGTTGACGCCGGCCTTCTCGGTAAAGACCTGGGCCTGGCGCGCATGCTCCTCGAGCCATACGCCGTTCGCCGGACTGCCGGTGAAGTCGATCAGCTTCACTTCCGGACGCAGTGCGAGCGAGCGCGCCGCCGAATCACCGTCCTCGTGCGCCACGAGGGTCACGACATTGGGATCGAAGCCCACCTCCGCCAGCACCTCACGCGCGATGCGCACGGTCAGGGCGAGCGGCAGGATGGCGCCGGGATGCGGCTTGACCACGACCGCGTTGCCGGTCGCGAGATCGGCGAACAGTCCAGTGTAGCCGTTCCAGGTCGGAAAGGTGGAGACGCCGATCACGAGTCCCACGCCACGCGGCACGATGCGATAGCGCTTCTCCATGCGCAGCGGCTCGCCCTTGCCCTGGGGCTTCACCCAGAGCGCCTTGGCCGGAATCCGGCGCATCTCGTCCCAGGCGTAGGTCACCGCTTCGAGGCCCCGATCCTGCGCATGCGGACCACCTGCCTGGAACGCCATCATGTAGGCCTGGCCGGTGGTGTGCATGACCGCGTGGGCCATCAGCGCGCTCGCCTTGTTGATGCGCTCGAGGATTTCGAGCGCAACACCGACCCACGCCTCGGGGCCGGCCTTGCGCCAGCCGTCCTGCGCCTTGCCGATCGCCGCGAACAGCACGTCGAGGTCGGTCTTCGCATAGCGCACACCGAGCGCGAAACCGTACGGCGAGCGCTCGCTGCCTACCGTGCCGACACCGCCCGGCTGGTCGAGCTCGAACGGCTTGTCGAGCAACGCGTCGAAGGCGGCCTTGCCCGCCTCCGCCGCGCCTTCACCGTAATTGCGCGGGCTCGGCGACTCCGGATAGGGCGTCCAGTAACCGCGTTCGGCGATTGCCGTGAGCGCACGATCGAGCATGGCGCGGTGTTTTTCGAACAGGGGAAAGGACACTGGCAACTCCTGCGGAAAGTGCGTGCGTCCGGATCGAAATCCGACGGCCAACTTTAGCACGCCGCGCGCACCCGCCAGATCGGCAGCTCGGGTCCCGAATCGGAAGTTCGTTGAAGACGCTCACGATGGCTGCGGCGCTGCCCAAAAACGGCGATACGGTGCGCAACGACGAGCTTGCCGCAGAGAGTGTCGAAAACCTTCGCAGGGCGAGCGACGAAGCGGCGCGCGGTACTCGACGGTGGTGTGCAGCAAACTCCCGATTCGGCACACTAGGCCGTTTGATCGTAATCGACGGTTACGGTATCGGTGACCGCATAGCTCTGGCAAGTGAGCACGAAACCGCGCGCGACCTCGTAGTCTTCCAGGGCGAAGTTCGCATCCATGTCAACCTCGCCGGTCACGAGCTTGGCGCGGCACGTCGAGCACACGCCCGACTGGCACGAGTACGGCAGCTCGATGCCGGCCTTGAGCCCGGCTTCGAGGATGCTCTCCAAGGACTTTTCGAGGGGAAAGGTGCGTGTCATGCCGTCGAGCACTACCGTCACCTCGCATCGGGTGTGCCCGGGCAGTGCTGCGACATGGGAAGCGTGGGTCTGTTTCGGCACGCTGGTGGCGAAGCGCTCCATGCGGATCCTCGCGTCGGGAAATCCCGCCGCGACCAGCGCCGCACGCACGTCGGTCATCATGCCTTCCGGACCGCAGACGAACACGGCGTCGATGTCGTCGAGGCGGATCCACTGCGCCACGAGCGCCGCAACCTTCTCCCGATCGATGCGACCGTGGAAGAGCGGGATGTCCTGAGCCTCGCGCGACAGCACGTGCACGAGGTTGAACCGTTCGAGGTAAAAGTCCTTCAGGGCGGCGAGTTCCTCGCGAAACATCACCGTGGCGGACGCACGGTTGCCATAGACCAGTGTGAAGCGGCTGTGCGGCTCCGCGGCGAGGGTGGTCGCAATGATCGACAGCACCGGGGTGATGCCGCCGCCTGCGGCGAAGGCGAGGTAATGGAGGCGATGCGCGGCATCGAGCGGCAGGTGAAAGTGGCCGAGCGGCGGCAGCACGTCGAGCGTCGCCCCTGCACGCAGCGAGTCGTTGGCCCAGTTCGAGAACACCCCGCCGGGATTGCGCTTGATCGCGATGCGCAGCCGTCCGTCGTGGGCCGGTGCGCACAGCGAATAGGACCGCCGCACCTCCTCGTCGCCGATCCGGGTTCGCAACGTGAGATGCTGGCCCGCGGCAAAGCGGAAGTGAGGCTCGAGCTCGGCGGGCACCTCGAAGGTCACGGCCACCGCATCGCGGGTTTCGCGATCGACGCGGGCGATCTTGAGGAGATGGAAGCGGCTCATCCGAGGCTAGATCGGCTTGAAGAAGTCGAACGGCTCGAGGCACGCGCGGCAGCGATACTGCGCCTTGCAGGCGGTCGAACCGAACTGGGCGACCAGCGCGGTGTCCTCCGAACCGCAGCGCGGGCACGACACCGCGAAGCCGGCACGTCGCAGCGGACTGATTCCCGCGACATCCACCCTGGCATGCGGGACCGGCCTGGCCGCTCCCGGCGGGGTTATACCGTAGGCCAGGAGCTGCCGCTGGCCGGTCGGCGTCAGCCACGCCGTCGTCCAGGGCGGGCTCAGCACCACGTCGATGTGCACGTCGGCGACCCCGATCGCCGCGAGCGCGGTGCGGATCTCGGCGTTGATAAGATCGGTCGCGGGACAACCCGAGTAAGTCGGCGTGACCTGCACCGCGAGGCGCCCGGCGGCCTCGGCATCCCAACCGACCCTGCGCACGATGCCGAGGTCGACCACCGACACGACCGGAATCTCGGGATCGGCGACCCCGGCGAGCGCCGACCAGATCGCGCCCATCGAGGGATGCCGGGATGCCGGAGCGCGATCCTGTCCGCTGGCGAGCGCAGCCGGCGCGAGGCTCACCACCGCGCTCCCGGATAGGCGCGCTGCAGGAACTGCATTTCCGGCAGGAGGTGGCCGAGATGCTCGGTGTGCACCCCTTGCCTGCCACCGCGGCCACGACTGCCCTGCATGAACGTCGTGGCCGGCGGGATCGCCAGCGTCGCCTCGCCGAGCACCGCCTCCACCGCAAGCCGCCACGGCTGCTGCAGCGCCTCGAGGTCGATGCCGACGCCGGCGTCCTGCATGGCCTGATCGACCGCGTCGACCATGAACATCTCACCGGTGTACGGCCACAATGCATCGAGCGCCGCCTGCGCTCTGGTGTGCGACATGTCGGTGCCATCGCCGAGGCGGATCACCCAGTCGCCCGAGCGATCGACGTGATAGGTGACTTCCTTCACGGCCTTGGCGGCGATCGCGGCGATGCCCGCGTCGGCCGATCGCGCGAGTCCGCCGAGGGCGAGCGCGTGCCAGGCGTCGAAGAGGTACTGGCGCACGATCGTGTCGGCAAAGTCGCCGTTGGGCAGCTCGACGATCAACAGGTTGCGGAAGTCGCTCGCGTCGCGCAGGAACGCGAGCTGGTCCTCGTCGCGGCCGGGCGTGTCGTCGTGACCCTCGACCTCGCCGGCACGACCCAGCCACAACCGCGCTTGGCCGAGCAGGTCGAGGCCGACGTTGGCGAGTGCCATGTCTTCCTCGAGAATCGGACCCCGGCCCACCCATTCGCCGAGACGCTGGGCGAGGATCAGCGGCGAGTCGGCCAGCCGGAGGAGGTAGTCGAACAGCAAGGCATCGCGCGCCATGCCCCGCTCCCGGCTAGAGGTGCTTCACTTCATCGGGCATCGGGAAGAACGTGGGATGCCGGTAGACCTTGCTCTGTGCCGGCTCGAACAGGACGTCCTTGTCCCCAGGGCTCGAGGCCACGATGTCCGCCGCCCTGACCACCCAGATCGACACGCCTTCGTTGCGTCGGGTGTACACGTCGCGGGCATTGTGGATCGCCATTTCCGGGTCCGGTGCGTGCAGGCTGCCGACATGTTTGTGCGCCAGCCCATGCTGGCTGCGTATGAAGACTTCCCAGAGCGGCCATTCGTTCATCGCTCTCGCCTCTAAATCTAATGGGGTCAGATTAATTGATCGGGTCCGATGAAATTGGATCACCAATCGATCGCCGACAGCGCGCATCGGGGTGTATCGGCGCGACGCTGTCGTCGGCGCTCGGTTCCGCATCGCTGCGCTCGAATCATACGGTGAGCAAGGTCGCGCGGAACGCTAAGAGCGGCGTGACGCGTCCGATCTCACTTGGCCCGCCGGAACTCGCCCGATAGCTCGCAGGGATAAGTTGATCTGACCGCATTACGCCGCCTTGGCGGCGCGCTTCTCGGCGTGCGCCAGAGCGGCTTCACGCACCCACGCACCCTCGTTCCAGGCGTCGCGACGGGCCTGCAGGCGCTCGCGGTTGCAGGGGCCGTTGCCCTTGATGACCTCGTAAAACTCGGCCCAATCGATCGCGCCGAACTGGTAGTGCTGGGTCTCGTCGTCCCAGGCGAGATCCGGATCGGGGAGGGTGAGCCCGAGGTACTCAGCCTGCGGCACGGTCTGGTCTACGAAGCGCTGACGAAGCTCGTCGTTGGAGAGAAGTTTGATCTTCCAGCGCGCCGACTGGGCGCTGTGCACGCTTTCCGCATCGGACGGCCCAAACATCATCACCGACGGCCACCACCAGCGATTCAACGCATCCTGGGCCATGGCCTTCTGCTCCGGAATACCTCGGCACAGCGCCAGCATGATGTCGTAGCCCTGCCGCTGATGGAAGCTCTCTTCCTTGCAGATGCGCACCATTGCCCGGGCATAGGGTCCGTACGAGCACCGGCAGATCGGGATCTGGTTCATGATCGCGGCACCGTCGACCAGCCAGCCGATTGCGCCGACGTCGGCCCACGTAAGCGTCGGGTAGTTGAAGATGCTCGAGTACTTGGCGCGGCCGGCCAAGAGCTCTTCGGTCAACTGGTCACGCGAGACACCGAGCGTTTCGGCTGCGGAATAGAGATACAGGCCGTGGCCCGCCTCGTCCTGGATCTTGGCCATCAAAATGGACTTGCGCTTCAGCGTCGGGGCGCGCGTCAGCCAGTTGCCTTCCGGCAGCATGCCGACGATCTCGGAATGGGCGTGCTGCGAGATCTGCCGGACCAGCGTTCGACGGTAGGCCTCCGGCATCCAGTCCTTGGGCTCGATGCGCACGTCGGCGTCGACGCGCGCCTGGAACGCGGCCTCGGCCGGACCGAGATCCTCGGCTGCCTGCACCTTGGCAAGGCCGGTGTCGACGAGCTGGGCATACATACGCGGTTTCCTCCAAAGCCTTCAGGCCCCATCCGAAACGATACACTTTTTGCGACATCCACGCAAAGTTTGTATCATATGCTAAGGCTCGCTGAACCCCACTGCCGAAGCGAGTTGCGCCCATGCGGAAGGGTCCGGGCATCGCCGGAATTCAAGTGATCAGCACCACCGCCCCCGACACGTTTGGACCGTCCGCCCGCCGTGCCGATCCCGCGGTGCGGCGCTGGATCGCGCGCGAGCTTGCCCAACATCCGCCGCGCGCGCGCTCGCTCGTGATTACCGTCTGGGGCGATGCCATCGCGCCGCATGGCGGCGCGGTGATGCTGTCCGGACTCATTGCGCTACTGGCCCCATTGCGGGTTTCCGAGCGGCTGGCGCGCACCAGCGTGTTCCGGCTGGTCAAGGAGGGCTGGCTCGGGAGTACCCGGATCGGACGCCGCAGCCTTTATCACCTCACCGACGACGGCGCGCGACGTTTCGAGCAGGCCTATCGGCGCATCTATGCAACGCCCGAGGTGTCGTGGGGCGAGGATTGGGAGCTCGTGATCGGCGATGGCCTATCGGCAGCGCAGCGGCGCAGCCTGAAGGCCGAGCTCTCGTGGGAAGGTTTCGGAACCATCGGCCCCGGGGTTTTCGGGCGACCCGCACGCGCGGAGAGTACAGTCGCCCGGATCGCTACCGCACTCGGAGTCGATGACCGGATCATCGCCGTCCGGGCACGGGACGATCCGCAAGGCGGATGCCAATCGCTGCATGCGGCGGCCAGCAAGGCGTGGGACCTGGCCGGGATCGCGGCGGAGTATCGCGCCTTCCTGCTCCGCTTCGGCAACGTCGTCGAGCGCTTTCGCCATTGCCCTGCCGATGCCCGCGATCGGCACCAGTGCTTCGCGGTGCGCAGCCTCCTCATCCACGCCTACCGCCGCACGCTGCTACGCGACCCGCAGCTGCCCGCCGCGCTGTTACCGCTCGACTGGCCAGGGAATGCGGCGGCAGCGCTGTGCCGCGACGTGTACCGGGTCACGCTCGACGGCGCCGAACGCCACCTAAGGAAAACCCTCGAGGGTCCGAGCGGTGCGCTACCGCCAGTCGATGACGCCTTCCGGCGGCGCTTCGGAGGTCTCGAGACCTGAGCTTCGCGAAATAGCGGACTGGGGCTGGAGGGTCGCAAACCACGGATCACGAACTGCGATCGCTTGCTTGAGGATCGGCTCGAGGATCGCGGCCCGAGGATCGCGCCCTCCACCCGTATGCCGCGCGGACCTGCAAGCCCCGATCGAGGACCCCAATCAGGTGCCCGAAGCGGCGTCCGGCCGAGCGTCGGCCTTCGCCAACCGCTGCAGCTGGTCGCCCGTTTTGGAAAGCGCGCGTCGACCGCCTGGGCTAGCCGCGCCGGCGTGCGCCGCCCTGCCACGGACCGCCATCGCGCGTCGACGCGCCCCAGCGCTCGTTGCCACCGGCATGCGGCCGCGCACCGTTGCCTGCCGGACGCGGCTTGCGCCACGGCTCCTGTCGCTCACCCGCACGGGTATCGCGGCGCGCCGGCGGGCGCTTGTCGGCGCCACGCGGCTCGAGGCCGACGATGACATGCGGCGCGATGGTGATGCCGGTGAAACGCTCGATCGCCCGCAGCGTGCCGCGCTCGGTGTGATTGGCGAGCGAAACCGCGGTGCCGGTCGCGCCGGCACGGCCGGTGCGACCGATACGGTGCACGTACGCATCAGCCTGGCGCGGCAGGTCAAAGTTGATTACGTGGGTGACGCCCGCGACGTCGATGCCGAGGGCCGCGACGTCGGTCGCGACCAGGGTGCGCAGGCCGCCCCGGCGCATGTCCTGCAGCGTGCGGGTGCGCTCGCGCTGAGTCATGTCGCCATGCAGCGCCGCGGCCGCGTGACCCTGTTCCTGCAGACGCACGGCCAGCGCCTCGGCATCGCGCTTGGTGGCCATGAATACGATGCTTTGGCCCACGCTCACGTCGGCGAGCAGATGATCGAGCAGCCGCTGCTTGTGGGCGAAGTTGTCGGCGAAGTGCACGCGCTGGTCGATGGCGAGTGGCGGCGTCTCCGCCGTGGTCGCATCGATACGCTCGGGGTCGCGCAGCAGCCGGTTGGCGAGACGGGCGATGGCGGGATCGAAGGTCGCCGAGAACATTACGGTTTGGCGACCCGCAGGGGTGGCCGCGGTGATGCGGTCGACGTCGTCCGCAAAGCCCAGGTCGAGCATGCGATCGGCCTCATCGAGCACCAGCAGCTCGACCGCCGACAGGTCGACGCGACCGCGCTCGACGTGATCGAGCAAGCGTCCCGGTGTTGCGACCAGCACGTCCACTTGACGGGAAAGCTGTCGATTCTGCACGGGATAGGGCGCGCCGCCGTACAGGCAGACGGTGTTAATGCGCGACGAGCGTGCGTAGCTGACGGCCTGGTCGGCGACCTGCTGGGCGAGCTCGCGGGTGGGCGCGAGCACGAGCACGCGCGGGGTGCCAGGACGACGGCGGCCGACAATCGGTTGGGTGACGAGGCGATGCAGGGCCGGGAGCACGAAGGCCGCGGTCTTGCCGGTCCCGGTCTGGGCCGAGGCGATGACATCGCGTCCAGCCAGCAGTGACGGAATCGCCTGCGCCTGGATGGCGGTCGGCTCGGTGTAGCCGCATGCGGCCACGGCGTCGAGCAGTGCCGGAGCGAGAGCGAGTTCAGAGAAATTCATGGTGTTCCAATGCGTTGTCGCGCGCCGCAACGACGCGCGAAGTGGACCGGCCCGTGCGCGGGAGCGCACCGGCAAGCCGGAATCCGGAAAGGCGGGACGTGAGGTACGCCGCGCGGTGCCCGCGCGGGCGATGCCCTGGCGTGCTACCGAAGCGTGACGCGAATGGCCGCTACCGGGTCGACAGACTGCAATGCCATCGTCGCTAACCGGAACAGCGGCTCACACTCGAATCGCGAGGGGAACGGGGATTAGGTACCGATGAACGGCTGCCCTGCTGGGTACTGCGCGGTGGGGCAGCCTGAAACACCAGTTCGCAGGACCACCGCAGCCCATGATTATAGCAGCTTATCCACGGTGCTGCATGTTTTACCGAAGCGACGCGGTGCGGACGTGTCCCAACGCTTCGTCGTCAAACGCGTCGTCGTCCTCGTCGTCGTCCTCGTTTGCGTCATCACCGCCCCGGCTCCAGCTGTCGCCGTCCTCGTCATCGTCGTCGTCGAAAGGCGACTTGGGAGCAGGCGACTTGGGAGCACCGGGCTGCAGGAGGACTGTCGCACGTCGCCCGCCCGTCCTGCATCCCGTCACCCCGACGTCGTGACCCGTCCAGACATCCATCAAGGCGACGAGGGTCATGACCGGGTCATCACGTGCTTACTGAGGGATACGCAGCTTCTGCCCCGGATAGATCTTGTTCGGATCCTTGAGCATGGGCTTGTTGGCATCGAAGATCTTCATGTACTGGTTGGCGTCACCGTACTGCGCCTTGGAGATCTTGGACAAGGTGTCGCCGGACTCGACGGTGTAGAACTTTGCCTCCGGCGCGCTACGGTCGACCGACATCATGTCGTTCACCTTCTCCACACCGGCGACATTCCCGCAGCACAGGACAATCTTCTCGCGCGTCTCCTGGTCCGGCGCCACGCCGTACACGGATGCCGTGGACGATGCACCGTCATAGGTCACGGTGAGGCCCGTCGCCTCGAGATTCTGGGATTTGATGTACCCGAGGATCGCATCGCCCGCGGTTGAGTCTGCAGCCTTCGCAGCCGCCGCGGCATCGGTCGCCTTGGCGTCAGCCCCGCTGGAGCTGGCGCGGGCGTGACCGAAAAGTTTTTCCCCTGCTTCCCTGACGAAATCGAGCATACCCATCGTTGTTCCCCTGGTTGAATGACTGTTGTTGGCGGCTTGTGCGGCTTGTGCGGCTTGTGCGGCTTGTGCGGCTCGGAGCGGCTCGGGGCGGCGGCTTAGAGTACGGGAACGTCGGCACGTGGGTGGGGCGGCGGCATTCAGTCGAGCTCCATCGACCCGGAGGCGCGGCCCGGACCGCGGGCTCCAAGCCGGGCGTCACACTTCCTCCCCCGGACCCGCCATTAGGCTGCAACCACTCCCATTAGTTCCAGGCCGGCTTGCGCACCATGGGCGCGCACGACCGCGTCAAGGCGCGGTCTGCGCCTGCTCGCTGCGGTCCTCGGCCGGACCCTTGAGTGCGCCGATGTTGAGTGCCGTGTTCACCAGCGAGACGTGCGAAAACGCCTGGGGAAAATTGCCGAGCAATCGCTTGGCCACCGGATCGTATTCCTCGGCCAGCAAGCCGACATCGTTGGCGAGAGCGAGCAATTTTTCGAAGAGGGCGCGCGCCTTCTCGGCCTCGCCTTGCAGCGCGTAGCAGTCGGCAAGCCAGAAGCTGCAGGCGAGAAACACGCCCTCGCCTGCCGGGAGCCCGTCGACGTCCTGCTCGGACCGGTAGCGCAGCAGAAAGCCCTGGTGCAAGAGGTCGTGTTCGACCGCGGCGATGGTCCCGACGATGCGCGGATCGTCGATGGGCAGGAAGCCCACCAAGGGCAGCAACAACAGACTCGCGTCGACCTGGTCGGTGCCGTAGTACTGGGTGAAAGTGTTGCGTCCGGCATGGAAGCCACATCGGCACACTTGCTCGTGGATGGCCGCCCGGGTTTGCCGCCAACGCTCGACCGGACCCTCGAAGTGTCCATCCTTGATCATCGACAGGGCGCGATCGAACGCCACCCACGCCATCACCTTGGAGTGGGTAAAGTGGCGGCGCGGTCCGCGCATCTCCCAGATGCCCTCGTCTGCTTCCTGCCAGATGGTCTCGAGGTGGTTGACCAGGGACTTCTCCAGCGACCAGGCATCGGCGTTGGCGGGAACGCCGGCGCGCGCTGCCACCGCCATGGCGTCGAGCAGCTCGCCGTAGACGTCGAGCTGGCGTTGCTGCACGGCGGCGTTGCCGATGCGGACCGGTTTCGAATTCTCGTAGCCCTTGAGCCACGGGATCTCGAGTTCGGTCAATCGGCGCTCTCCGGCCGGCCCGTACATGATCTGCAGGTCCGAGGGGTCTCCTGCTACCGAGCGCAACAGCCAGCCCCGCCACTGGGCGGCTTCGGTCTTGAATCCGCTGGAGATGAGCGAATACAACGTGAAGGTGGCATCGCGGACCCAGCAGTACCGATAGTCCCAGTTGCGAATGCCGCCGATGTGCTCTGGCAGGGAAGTGGTGACGGCCGCGACGATGCCGCCCGTGGGACGATAGGTGAGCGCCTTCAGGGCGATGAGCGAACGCATCACCTCCTGCTTCCACGGGCCGTCGTACGTGCATTGCGCCGCCCAGTGCTCCCACCATCGGCACGTGTCGACGACGGCCTCCACAGCATCGATCGCCGGCGGCGTCGGCTCGTGCGAGCGATGCCAGGCGAGCACGAAGGGCAGGCGCTGCCCGGCTTTGACCGTAAAGGTCGCCCGGTGGGTGAAGTCCACGCCGCGGAGCGCAACCGGCGACCAGAGCGACAGCGCATCGGGACCGGCGATGGCGCGAAGCACACCGTCGACGGTTTGCACCCACGGCACGATCGAGCCATAGTCGAACCGGATGACGAGCTCCATTGCGAACGTGACTTCGCCTTCCACCCCCTCGACCACCCGCACCACGTCCGGGGTCGGTCCTCGAGGGGGCATACAGTCGACCACGCGGGCGACGCCGCCTGCGGTGGTGACGAGCGTGTCGAGCACCAGGGAGTTGCCCCGATAGCGCCGCTCGGTGCGAGCCTTCGGATCAGCCGGGGCGATCTGCCATCGGCCGTTGCGCTCGTCGCCCAGGAGTGCAGCGAAGCACGCGGCGGAGTCGAAGCGTGGAAAGCAGAGCCAGTCGATGGAGCCGTTTCTGCCGACCAGGGCGGCAGTCTCGGTGTCACCTAATAGGGCATAGTCTTCGATCCGGAGCGGCATGCGTGGCTATCAAGGACGAGGGAGTGGACGGGAGGGGGGCCGACCGGCGCGACCGGTTCGCTCGGCCTTCCTCCCGAGAGCCATTCATTCTTGCCGTGCTGTTCAGCGCCCGACCATGGCCAGCACCTCCGGCTTCAAGAAGCGCTCGACGAGGAGCATGAACGCGATCGACGGCAGGAGCAGCAACAGCGCCGTGATCGAGGCGATCTGGTAGTTGCCGCCCATGCTGGCGTTGAACATCAGCAGCGGCAGTGTGGTGACGTCCGGCACACCGACGAAGTACGTCCCGGTGAACTCGTCGAGGGACTCCAGGAACACGAAAATGGCGCTAGCGATGAGGCCTGGCGCCGCGAGCGGCAAGGTGACGGTGCGAAAGCAGGTCCAGACCGACGCACCCATATTGCGCGCCGCCTCCTCGAGCGACGCATCCACCGACGCGAACGCCGCCGAGGCAATCCATACCGCGAGGACCAGCCCGTGCGCGGCGTGGACGAGCACCACGCCCAGCACCGTTCCGTTGAGTCCCAGAGTGTAGAAGATGCGGGCGATGTTGACGTACACCGGAATGTTCGGCACCGCCTGGGGCAACAGGAACAGGAGCAGGATGAACGCCCGCCAGGGCAGCCGCAGTCGCGCCAGCGCGTAGCCCGCGGGAATCGCCACCCCCAGGCTCACGATCACGGTCAGCATCGCGATCCATACGCTCGTACCCAGCGACGCGACGGCGTTGCCGCGCGGACTGAACACCCGGTACCAGAACGTCAGGCCGAATTCCGACGGCAACTTGCTCGGGAAGTACCAGCGCTCGGCGAATGCCCAGAGGACCAGATTCGCCAGCGGTCCGAAGATCGCAAACGCCAGCAGCGCCAGCATCAACCCGCGGCCGAGGGTCGACGCCAGCGGGCCAACGCGCCATGCCGCGAGGGTCATTGTCCCACCGTGCGCGCGACGGCGTGGCGCAGGTACAGCGCCGCCGCGCCCGCGGCCAGCACCAGCGACATGAGGCAGAGCGCATTCGCCACCGCGTAGTCGCCGTGAGAATTGATGCGGTAGGCGATGTCCACCGTCAGCATGGTCGGCGAGTTGGGGTTGATCATGATCGGCACCGAGAGCACCGACAACATGGTGACGAACGACAGCACCAGCCCGACCAGCAGGGTCCCGCGCACCTGCGGCAGGACGATGTCCCACAGCACCCGGATCCGCGAGGCACCGAGGTTGCGCGCCGCCTCGATGTGCTGCGTTTCCACGGCCGCCATCGCGCCGGCGAGCAGCAGGGTCACGAACGGCGCCTGCTTCCACACGAACGCGATGACGATGCCGCGCCAGTCGAGCAGGCTCTGCGCCGACAGTGGCTCGATGACGTTGGCGCCGATCAGCACGTGGTTGAGCATGCCGTTCTTGGCCAGAAACGTGCGCATCACCTGGCCGGTGACGATGAAGGGTATGAAGAGCGGCCAGCGGTACAGCCAGCGCAGCGCCGCTCGGGTTCCGGCGTGGCCGCCGAGTGTGAGGTAGCTCGCGATCAGGATCGCCACCGCGGCGATGCCGGCGGTCGACAAGAGCGTGATCGCTACGGTGAAGATGAGATCCTTGGAGTAGAGCTCGAAGGCCTTGCTCATATGCTCCAGGGTGACCCCGCCGCCGGCGTCGCGAAACGCCAGTACCGCCGACATGCCCAGGGGCACGATGAAGAACAGCGCCACCACGATCAACGCCGGGGCAACGAGCGCGAGGCCGGCCCAGTTCCGGCGCTGCAGCCCGGGTTGCGCACGCACCGCATCCGAACGGGTGGCACTTTCGGCCGCCGGGGACAGGTCGCTCACGAGCTGGATCCGGTCATGCGCTTCGTGGCACGGTCATGCGGATCGAGCAGGCAAGCGCTCGGCCCGCGAGGTCGATGGGGGAAGGCAGTGGCAGCGGCAATGTGGCGGATAGGGGCAACGACGAACGGCCGCGGAAACGCCGCGACGCACAACCGCAAGCCCGCTCCGCCGCCTGCTGCCGGCGCGCAATCGACGGAGGCGCGGCGGAACGACGGGGCGCGCGACAGAGTGATGCTCGGGGTGCTGGCCGATCCGGCTGCGTCGTGCGGCGCGAATCGGCCGGTCCGCTGCCCTATTTCAGCACCACCCGCTCGTAGCCTTCCAGGATGTCGGTGAAGTACTCGGAGAGCGGGAAGGGCCGTCCGTAGCGCGCCAGTTCGTCCGGCTTGATGTCGGTGAAAAGCTTGTTCCAGCTTGCCGCATCGAGCTTGGCCTGCACGTGCTGCGGATCGATGCCGGGATACCAGTTGAATTGCTTGACGATGCCTTCAGCCTGCACCTCCGGGCTTTCGGCGAGATCGATGAATTTCTTGGCGAGTTCGCCGTTGGCCGCCTTGGCCGGGATCACGTAGTACATCGGCTGCCCCGGCAGGCCCGGGGAAGGCAGCGCGAGCTTGACCTTGGGATTAAGCTTGCCGTCGGCCTGCCACGTGTAGAACATGTCCACCCACACCGGTCCCATGGCGATCTCGCCGCGGTTCAGCATGTCGAGCGTGCCGGCGTTGCCCGGGGTCATCACCACGTTCTGGTTGAAGTCCTTAAGACTCGCGAGGGACTTCTCGATGGTGGGCTTGAGGGAGGGGTCGTACGGGCCCTTCTCCAGCTTATCGCCGATGCCGCTGTACGCGTTCACCCAGCCCATCACGAACCCCACCCCGGACATGCCCCCCTTTACGCCGTTGTAGCCAAATTGTTTCGGGTTTTTCTTCACCCATTCGTTGAGCTCGTTGAACGATTTCGGCGGGTTCTTGACGAGATCCGGGTTGTAGGCGAACGCGATCTGGCTGTGGAACATCGGCAGGACGTAGCCGTCGACGTTTGCGCCCAGCGCGTTCGTGGCGGTGTCGCGGCTCACCAGCTTGCCCGCGGCCACGTCGCGACGATAGGGCATCAACAGGTTTTCCTTGACCATGGTCGCGGCGCCGCGCTGGTGGATGACCGCGACGTCCACGTCCCATGCACTGGCCCCCGCCTTCTGCTGGGCGGAGAGCTTTTCGTAGATCTTCTGCGACCCAGCGTCGCCCGGGCCGGTGCCGACGGCCCGCACCTTCACCCCGGGATTCATCTTTTCAAAGCGCGGCGCGAGATAGTTGTTGACGTAGTCGACCATGTTCTGATCGCCGGCGGTGGCCACGTTGAGGGTGGTCTGCGCCTGCGCGGCCGAGGCCGGAAGAGCCGCAAACGCGGCGAACAGCGCCGCCGCGAACCAAGGGTGATGTTGCATGATGAACCTCCTATGACGCGTGTTGGACCTGCAAGGGAAAGAAAAGGAGCGCCTGGTGCGGGACGGTGACGCGGGCCGCCGTCCCCTCCTCGATGCGCTCCGGAGCGTGGACCCAGACGTCGCCATCGGCGAGCCGGACGCGATAGCGGTAGCCTTGCCCGACGTAAAGCGTCTGCGCGACCGTGCCATTGAGCACGAGGCCATCGCCGACCTCGCCGGTCGTCGGCACCAGGCGCGCGGCGTCGCTGCGGAAATGCGCGCGCATGAGCGCCGCGCCGCCCTCGCTGCCGACGGCGCGCGCGCCGTCGATATCCGCCGCGGCCTGCCAATGCCGGCCGCTGCCGCGCACCGCGATGGCGTTGTCCGCGCCCATGAAGCCGGCCACGAAGGGCGAAGCCGGCCGGTGATAGACGATTTCCGGCGTGTCGTACTGTTCGACCCGGCCCGCATCGAGCACGGCGATCCGGTCGGCCAGGGTCAGGGCCTCCTCCCGGTCGTGGGTGACGTACACCGCGGTGATGCCGATGCGCTGCTGGAGCGCGCGCAATTCCTGGCGCAGCTCGATGCGTACCTTGTAGTCGAGGTTGGACATCGGCTCGTCGAGGAGCAGGACCTCGGGGCTCACGGCGAGCGCCCGGCCCAGCGCGACCCGCTGGCGCTGGCCGCCTGAAAGCGCGGTGACGGGCCGTTCGCCATAGCCCTGGAGCTGCAGGAGCGTCAGCATCTCCACTACCCGGTTGGCGATGGCATCCTTTTTCCAGCCGCGCATGCGCAGGCCATAGCCGATGTTCTGGGCGACGCTCATGTGCGGCCACAACGCGTACGACTGGAACATCATCGCCGTGCCGCGTTTTTCCGGGGGCAGCCTCGTGATGTCGCGGCCGTCGATGGAGATGGTGCCGGCATCGGGGATCACGAAGCCGGCGATCGAACGCAGCAGCGTGGTCTTGCCGCAGCCGGAGCTGCCGAGGAGCGCCACCAACTCGCCGCGCTGGACCTCGAGACCGACGCGATCGAGCACCGGCGCGCCGCCTCCATAGGAAGCGGTGAGGTTATCGATGAGGAGGAAAGGCGTCATGGGGCGAGCTTGCGGCGCAGATCATGCCGTCAATATGACACCGCGGTAAAGAGGCGTCGTCGCGCGGCGGCGCGTTGTCGCAGCGCAACATACGAAATCTGCAACCGTCGGCGCACGCCGCAGCGCGCGACGAAGGGGCCCGTGGCGCTGGGCGTCGCGGGGTGGCGCTGGGCTATCATGACCTCGCGCGCATCCGCGGTCCAGCGGCGCACCCTCCCTCACCTTCAGAAGGCCATGTCCATCCCCATCGACCGCGCTCCTCCCGGCGCCGCGGCGCCGGTGCTGCCATCGGCTGCCGGCTATCTCTCCGGGTTCGGCAACGAGCACGCCACCGAATCCCTGCCCGGCGCGTTGCCGGTCGGGCGCAATTCGCCGCAGCGCTGTGCGTACGGACTGTACGCGGAGCAGATCTCCGGTACCGCCTTCACGGCCCCGCGCAGCGACAACCGCCGCTCGTGGTGCTATCGCATCCGGCCCGCCGCCCAGCACCAGCCCTTCCGCCGCATCGACAACGCCCGCTTCGTGGCCGACTTCGGCGCGACCGTGACCCCGCCGAACCAGTTGCGCTGGGATCCGCTGCCGATACCCGACGCGGAAACCGATTTCCTGGCCGGGATCGTGACCATGGCCGGCAATGGCGATCCAGCGATGCACGTCGGCTGCGGCATCCATCTCTATGCGGCCAATCGGGCGATGGAACGGTTCTTTTACGATGCCGACGGCGAGTTGGTCATCGTCCCGCAACAGGGTCGCCTGCACATCGGCACCGAGATGGGCATTATCGAACTCGAGCCCCAGGAAATCGCGGTGATTCCGCGCGGGGTGCGCTTCCGGGTAGCGTTGCCCGACGGCGCGGCGCGCGGCTATCTGTGCGAGAACTACGGCGCCCCGCTGCGCCTGCCCGACCTCGGACCGATCGGCTCGAATGGTCTCGCCAACCCACGCGACTTCCTCGCACCGGTGGCCGCCTACGAAGACCGGGACGGCACGTTCGAGCTGGTGGCACGGTTCCTCGGCAATTTGTGGTCGGCCGAGATCGATCATTCGCCGCTCGACGTGGTCGCCTGGCACGGCAACCTTGCGCCCTACAAGTACGATCTCCGCCGCTTCAATGCCATCGGCTCAATCAGCTACGACCATCCCGATCCGTCGATCTTCCTGGTGCTGCAGTCACGCTCGGACACGCCGGGCGTGGACAACCTCGACGTGGTGGTGTTTCCACCGCGCTGGCTGGCCGCGGAGGGCACGTTTCGTCCGCCGTGGTTCCATCGCAACGTGGCGAGCGAGTTCCTGGGCCTGGTGCACGGCGTGTACGACGCCAAGGCGGAAGGCTTCCAGCCCGGCGGCGCGTCGCTGCACAACTGCATGATCGGCCACGGACCCGATGCCGACACGTTCGCCCGGGCGAGCCGTGCCGACACCTCGACTCCGCAGCGGATCGCCGACACCATGGCGTTCATGTTCGAGACCCGCTTGCCGATCCGTCCGACCCGCGCCGCGCTCGAATCGGCCACCCTACAAGCCGACTACTTCCAGTGCTGGCAGGGCCTCGCGCGCCATTTCAATCCCCGCACGCCGTGACCATGGCGATCCTCGACGAAACCCACGATCCCGCGCTGCAGAGCTTCGTCACATCGGCGCAGGCGCCCGGTTGCGATTTCAGCCTGCAGAACCTGCCGTTCGCGGTGTTTCGCCGGCGCGGCAAGAACGAGCACTTCCGCGGCGGCGTGGCCATCGGCGACCGGGTGCTCGATCTCGCGGCGGTCTGCCGTCGCGATCTGCTCTCGGGCGATGCCCGCGAAGCGGCCGAGAGCTGCAAGGGCGCCACGCTCAACGCTTTCATGGCGCTCGGCCCGCCAGCCTGGTCAGCGTTGCGGCTCGGACTGTCGCGTCTCCTGCGCGCGGACACGCCCAAGCTCGCCGAGCTGCGCGGCGCCCTCGTACCGATGCATCAGGTCGAATATGCGTTGCCGGCGCGTATCGGCGACTACACCGACTTCTACGCGTCGGTCCACCATGCGACCAACGTCGGCCGGATGTTCCGTCCGGACAATCCCCTGCTGCCGAACTACAAGTGGGTGCCGATCGGCTACCACGGCCGCAGCTCGTCGATCATTCTTTCGGGACAACCTTTCGAACGCCCCGTCGGCCAGCGCCTGCCGGCCGGCGCGAGCGTACCGGTAGTCGCGCCGAGCGAGCGCCTCGACTACGAGCTCGAGATGGGACTCTTCGTGGGCCCCGGTAACGCACCCGGCTCGCGCATCGCCATCGACGCCGCGGCGTCCCATATATTCGGACTGTGCCTCCTCAACGATTGGTCGGCGCGCGACGTGCAGGCGTGGGAGTACCAGCCGCTCGGCCCGTTCCTCGCCAAGAGTTTCGCGACCACGATCTCGCCGTGGATCGTCACCCTCGAAGCCCTCGCGCCCTATCGGCTCCCGTGGACCCGCCTCGCGGACGACCCGCAGCCCCTGCCCTACCTGGACGCGCCGCACATCCGCAGCGAAGGCGCGATCGACGTCGCCCTCGAGGTGCTGCTCACCACCGCGCGCATGCAGCGCGACCAGCAGCCGCCGGTGACCGTTGCCCGCAGCAACCTGCGACACATGTACTGGACGATCGAGCAACTGGTGACCCACCACACCGTCAATGGCTGCAACCTGCAACCGGGCGACCTGCTGGGGACCGGCACCCAATCCGGACCGCGAGACGACGAGGTCGGATCGCTGCTCGAGCTCACCCAGGGCGGCAAGCGGCCGTTGTCCTTGCCCGACGGTGATAGCCGGGTGTTTCTGGAGGACGGCGACGTCGTCATCCTGCGCGGACATGCCGAAAGTCCGGGCCGGGCGCGGGTCGGCTTCGGCGAGGCATTCGGCCAGGTACTGCCGGCCCGGCCGATCTGACCGAAGCGCTGCCGCGCGGCTCCAATCCTTCCACCTCCGCCGCAATGCCGTTGCGTGCGCGGCGAAGCGCGGCACCCGGTGGCGGCGGTGCGCACTGACGGCAGCAGGCGCAGCATGCCTGTGGCGTCGTTATGGAGTCGCAGTTGTGTGGCTGCGAATAGTCACCGCGACGCCGGGACGGAGCAAGGTGCACGAAACCCGGTTGACCGAGATGAATCTCCGGCTCTCCACCGGGGTCTACGGATCGACGTTCTACATGCTGAACGGCTTCCACGGCCTGCACGTGACGATCGGCGCGATCATGCTCTCGGTGATGCTGGGGCGCGGACAACTTCGACCGACCCCATTAGAGCTCGCTCCGACCCCATTACAGCTCGCTCAGTTTGTCCACTCGGATAACTTACACCGACCCCATTACAAGCTTCAGTGTGCCTGCATAGCCGGTGAGCTCGAGGTAGCCGCGCCCGACCTCCGCGCCGTCGCGGCGTGCACGCACGGCGCCTTCCCAGTAGATGATGCCAGTGCTGCGGCGGGCGTCGAGCTCCTGGTCGTCAAACAGTGGATCGAGCGCGTAGGTGACCCCCGCCGCCACTACGCTGACGGCGACCGGATAGCGAGCGCCGGTGCGCGGTGATGTCCACGTCCGGCGGGGCACGAAGCGCACGTCGGCGGGACCGAGCACGCGGGTGTTGCCGGCGGCGTCGCGCACGCTGCCCCCGGCCCAGAGCGCGCCGCCGTCCTCGCGCCGCATCACAAACGCCATCAAGGCACCGCCGTCGTGCAGGTTGATACCGGTCCAGTCCCAGCCGGCCGCACCGGCAGGCAGGTACTCGCTCGACCATTCGTGGTCGAGCCAGGCGCGGCCGGTGACCGCGCGCGCCACCCCGGCGACGATCACCCGACCGTCGATCGCGAGATGCGGCTCGCTGTAGTAGTAACTTGCCTGCCCGGGCCGCGGTCCCTTGCGGGAGACGCCGGCATCGCCCTCTAGCAGCGGCGGTTGGGTCACCCTCGCGACGAGGTCGAGTGCGAACCCGCTGGCCGCAACGTCGATCCGATACTGCGTGCCATCGCGGCGCAACGACCAGCCGTCGATCACGACGTCGGTGTTGCCGACGCGGGCCTCGGCGAGACCGAAGCCCGCGCGTGCGGCGCGCTCGTCGTGCTGCAATCGGCCATGCGCCGGATCGGCGAGTGCGGCGTGGGCGAAGACGAGCTGGGTCGGGGCGAAGCGGCTGGTATTGGCCTTGGCCTCGTCCTCGTTCACCCCGGGCCGCGACCGGAAGAAGGTCACCTGCATGCCCACCGGCGCGCCGCCCGGATACTCGAGCCAGCCGGTCATGTACCACCACTCGGTGCGAAAGCGCGGATGCGCGCCGAAATCCTCGGGGAAGCGCAACGCGCGCGGTGCCACGGCGGGGTATGCGGCGGCGGCGCCGACGGTGGGGGCGGCCGCCGCGCGGACCGCACGCGGCAGCGCCGCCAGCGCCAGCCCTCCCAGCAGGAACACCCGACGGCTCCGCATGACCACGCCCGATGCGCGCATCACCAGTCCTCGCGCACGGCGCGCACCACGTCGCGGCCCATGGCGACGCGACCGCTGGCGACCGCGGTCAACACCGACAGGCCGAGGATCAGCACCACGGCGAGCGCCAGCAACGTCCACGGGATCGCGAGCTCCATGCCCCAGTGGAACGATTGGCGGTTGACCACATGGATCAACACCAGGCTCATCAGCCAACCGAGCCCGACCCCCACGCCCATGCCGAGGCCGCTCACCAGCAGGCCCTCGCTCGCCAGCATCGCCGCGATCTGGCCGCGCAGCACACCGAGGTGGCGCAGCATCCCGAACTCACGACGGCGCGAGAGCACCAGCGCACCGAACGCCGACGACAGCCCGACCAGGCCGATCAACACCGCGGCGAGCTCGAGGGCATAGGTGACCGCGAAGGTGCGGTCGAAGGCCTTGAGCGACTCCGCGCGGATCTCCCCCGGCAGTGCGACGTCGAGCTCGCCGAGATCGGGCACCAGCGCGGCGAGTCGCGAGCGCACCGCCACCGCATCAGCGCCGGGCGCGAGCCACACGGCGGCGGTGTTGGCCGTGGCGTCGCCGGTGAGCGCCACGTAGCGCGCGCGCTCGACGACAAGCGCCCCCTGCTGGCGCGCATAGTCGCGCCAGATGCCGGCAATCGTGAACCGTCCAGTGCGTCCGGCGAACGGCAGGTCGATCGCATCACCGACGCGCAGGCCGTACAGCGCCGCCGCGGGCTCGTTGATCCACACCGGCGGCGCGGCAGCGCGCGGCAAAGGCGGCGCCGGCGCAATCAGCGGCAAAGTCCGAGCCGCATCGGCGGGGTCGAGGTCGCGTGCGACCAGCACCACCGGCGCGCGGGTGGTGTTGAGCACCAGCGGCTGCTCGCGAATGAAATCGATGCGCCGCACCCCGTCGACGGTGCGCATGCGCTGCTGCACCGCCTCGGGCAGGTAACCGGAGTCGCCGCGCGGTGCGGCGCGCACGTACAGGTCGGCGGGCAGCACCCGTTCGAGCCAGGCGTCGAGCGAGCCGCGGAAGGAGAACACCATGATGCCCATCGATACCATCAGCGCGACACTGGCGACGATCGACGCAAGGCTTACCGCCGCCTGCCCCGGCGCGCCACGCAGCTGCGCGACGGCGAGCTGCACCGGTAGGGCACGCGGCACCGGCACGCATTGCCACGCCGCGGCGGCGAGCCAAGGCAGGAGCAGCAGGGTGCCGATCAGTAGCAGCGCGATGCTGAGGTAGCCGAACACCGGCAATCCCGCCCATGGCGGCAGCAGGGTCAGGGCGGCGCCAAGCAGCACCACGGCGAGCCCCGGCCGCCAGCGCCGCACCCGCGCGAACGGCCGTGCCTCGTCACCGGCCTTGAGCGCCTGGGCCGGCGCCGCGCGCGCCGCTTCCAGCGCCGGGAGGGCGCTGCCGGCGATGGCGGTCAGGGTGCCGAGCAGCAGGAACACCAGCGCCGCCCACGGCTCGACTGTGACGCGCGGCACCACGCCGCGGAAATACCCGGAGCCGAGGTCCGCCCCGACCACCCGCAGCGCGAGGACCGCGAGGCCGTAGCCGGCGGCGAGCCCCACGACACTGCCGGCCACGCCCACCGCCACGCCCTCGCCAATCACCAGCGCGACGAGCTCGCGGCGAGTCACACCGAGCACCCGCAGAAGCGCGAGCTGGCTGCGCCGCCGCACCACGGCGAGCGCCTGGGTCGAGAACACCAGCAAACCGCCGGTGAAAAGCGCCACCAACGCCAGCACGTTGAGATTGACGCGATAGGCCCGCGACAGGCTCGCGCCCGCCGCGACGGTCGTCTCGGGGCGGGCGACTACCACCGCGGGCGGCAGCTCGGCGGCAAGGCGCGCGGCGAATCGGGCGACATCGATCCCCGCCGCGAGCCGAAGGTCGACCCGACTCAGCGTGCCCGGGCGGCCGAACCGAGTTTGCGCCCCCGCGATGTCCATCACCGCGAGGCGTTGGCTCACTGCCGGGCCCAGCGTCCCGCCGACACGAAGGGCGACCACCTCGGTGCCCGCCTGGAAGCGCAGCGTCTGCCCGGCTTCCACCCTCAGCCACTGCGCCGCCGGGGTGCTCGGGAACACCGTGTCGGGCCGCAGCACGTCCAGCCGCGCGGCACTCTCCGGCACCAGCCCGGGCTGGATCTGCGCGGCCCGAAAGAGGTCCAGGCCGACGATGCGCAGGCTCTCCTTGCTGCCGGCGATGCGGGCATCGACCTCGACCACTGGGCTCGCCACGGCGACGCCGGGATAGCGGGCGAGGACCGGATAAAGCGCCTCGTCGAATCCGCCGCGCGTCCCGCGCACCTGCAAGTCGGCCTCGCCGGCCAGGGCCTGCACCCCGCGCGTCAGCTCGTTGACGGCCGAGCGATTGATCATCTGCACCGCGAAGCCCAGCGCCACGCCCAGGGCAATCGCAAGGACCGCCAGGAGCGTGCGCAGGCGGTCCTGCGCCACCGAGGCCGCGAGCACCCAGCGCAGGGTCGAGACCGCAGCCACGTCAGGGCTCCGCGGCGGGCACGAGTCCGTTCCGGGTGAGCGTCAGCACCCGGTCGGCGGTCGCCGCGGCCGCGCGGGAATGGGTCACCAGGATGCCGGCCGCGCCTCCGGCCTTGATCCGGGCGCGCAGCAGGGCCGCGACCTGGGCGGCCGATTCCGGATCGAGGTTGCCGGTCGGCTCGTCGGCGAGTACCAGGCGTGGTCGATGCACCAGCGCCCGGGCGATCGCGACCCGCTGCAGCTCCCCGCCCGAGAGCTCCCGCGGCATGCTGTCGGCGCGCGATGCAAGGCCCACCGCGTCGAGGGTGGCCATCGCTTCCGCTCGGGTTCTTGCCGCCGCGGTGCCGAGCAGGACCAGCGGCAACGCCACGTTGGCGGCCACCGTGAGGTAAGGCAGCACGTGGAACGCCTGGAATACAAAACCCATGCCGGCGCGGCGCACGCGGGTGAGCGCGTCGTCGTCTAAGCCGACCAACTCCCGGCCGTCGAGCGCGATCGAGCCAGTCTCCGGCGCGTCCAGCCCGGCGATCAAGTTGAGTAGCGTGGACTTGCCGACACCCGATTCCCCCATCACGGCCACGTAATCACCGGGTTCGAGCACGAGCTCGACGCCGGCAAAGAGCGTACGCGCAGCGGTGGCGCCTCCGGGATACGATTTCGACAGGGCGTGGATGGACAGCACGGTGGCGTCGTGGAGTGTGACCGGAGGGCGCGGTGGCGTCGTGGAGTGTGACCGGAGGGCGCGGAGCGCGCGACCGTGTTCGGGGGGCTGCCGGGGCCGGGCGGGCGCGATGGCGAAGGCGGCCGGGTTAGCATACCTTCCGCGCCCTGTACGACGTCGGCCGGACACCGCTGGTCTTGGTCGATGCATGCGTCGCAAGTGATCCTTGCCTATCGTTCGCGATCGCCGCCGTACAGCCCGATCCGGTGCTGCACGACAACCTGCGGTCGATTCTCCGCGCGCGCAACTGTGGCGCGCACGCGCTGTCTCACCGTAGGCAAGGTAGAATCCGCGGCCAGACCGGGACTGGCGGCGACACAATCGCCGGGCAGCCCCTGCGCTGCGAAGCGAGTGCTTCGCGCCGTCCAACGAAACACGATTTCTTGGAGTGATCGCATGATTGCTGCCGCCGTTGCCCTTCGCAACGCCGCGATGTCGCGCCCCGCCGGGGAGGTCCGCCATGGCTGATGCGCTGCGTCAGGTTTCTCTCGACGACAAGTACTCGGTCGAATCCGGTAGCGTCTATCTGACCGGCGCGCAGGCGTTCGTGCGACTCCTCATCCTGCAGCGCCAACGCGACGCCCTTGCCGGTCTCGACACCGCGGGCTTCGTCTCCGGCTACCGCGGCTCGCCGCTGGGCGCCCTCGACCAGTCGCTGTGGAAGGCGCAGAAGTTTCTCGACCGCGCCCACATCAAGTTCCAGCCGGGGTTGAACGAGGATCTCGCCGCCACGGCGATCTGGGGCTCGCAGCAGGTCAACCTGTACAAGGGTGCCAAGTACGACGGCGTCTTCGGCATGTGGTACGGCAAGGGGCCGGGGGTCGACCGCTGCGGCGACGTCTTCAAGCACGCCAACATGGCGGGCACATCGAAGCACGGCGGCGTGCTGGTGCTGGCGGGTGACGATCATGCGGCCAAGT
>JBDSND010000073.1:0-15044 GCA_039915505.1 Casimicrobiaceae bacterium | reverse complement strand
CCCGGTACCGACGTGTCGGTGAAGCAGATGATCGTCAAGACCACCGATAAGTCGCGCGGCATCCGCCTCGGCAACTTCGTGCAGCTCCGCGACATCATCGACGAGGAGCTGGAAAACGTCTGGAGCGGCAAGAAGGACGCCAAGGCCGCCCTCGACGCGGCGGTACAGCGCGGCAACGAGCAGATCGAGCGCTTCGCGCGTACCGCGAAGGAATAGGATCTTGTCGTCCTTCACGGGCGCGTCGCGCTTCGCCGCGTCTGGCGCGACGTGTCCGTGACCTGCCGTATGCACGGAAGCTGATGCCGTGGCGGTCGAGAAGCGCGCCCGGTTCCGTTCGTGGTGGCTGCCCTATCTCCTGGTGCTGCCGCAGATCGTCATCACCATCGTCTTCTTCTTCTGGCCTGCACTGCAGGCGCTCTACCAATCGGTCCTGATCCAGGATCCGTTCGGCGGGACGGTGGAGTTCGTCGGCGCCGAGAACTTCGTCCGCCTGTTCCACGACGAGTTCTATCTCGCCTCGTTCCGCACCACGGCCATCTTCTCGGTCCTGGTGGCCTCCCTGGGCCTAGTCATCTCCCTCGTCTTGGCAGTATTCGCAGATCGCATCCTGCGCGGCTCGACGGTGTACAAGACGCTGCTCATCTGGCCATACGCCGTGGCGCCCGCAGTGGCGGCGGTGTTGTGGATGTTCCTGTTCAATCCCACGCTCGGCATCATCGCCCACTGGCTCCATGGCATCGGCGTGGACTGGAACTACGTGCTGAACGGCGACCAGGCCCTCACGTTGGTGGTGATCGCGGCGGTGTGGAAGCAGGTTAGCTACAACTTCCTGTTCTTTCTTGCCGGGCTGCAGTCCATCCCCAAGTCGCTCATCGAGGCCGCCGCGATCGACGGAGCCGGTCCGGGCAGGCGCTTCGCCACCATCGTGTTTCCGCTGCTGTCGCCGACGACGTTCTTCCTGCTGGTGGTCAACGTCGTGTACGCCTTTTTCGACACGTTCGCGATCATCGACGCCGCCACGGGCGGCGGACCGGCGAAGGCGACCGAGATCCTGGTGTACAAGGTCTACCACGACGGTTTCAAGGCCCTCGACCTCGGCGGGTCGGCGGCGCAGTCCGTGATCCTGATGATGATCGTGATCGCGCTCACGGTGGTGCAGTTCCGGTACGTCGAACGCAAGGTCAACTACTGACGGCGCCATGGTCGAAGATCGCCCCCTGCTGACGTTCGTGAGCCACCTGGTGCTGATCATCGGGGTCGCGATCGTGGCGTTTCCGGTCTACGTCACCTTCGTCGCCTCGACGCAGACCTCCGAGGAGGTCCTTGCCGCGCCGATGTCGCTCTTGCCCGGACGGCACCTGGTCGAGAACTACCTCGCGGTGCTCAGTCATGGCGCCGGCGAATCGAGCGCGGGGGTCGGGCGGATGATGCTCAACAGCCTGATCACGGCTTTGGTCATCGCCTTTGGCAAGATCGTGATCTCGCTCCTGTCGGCCTTTGCGATCGTCTATTTCCGCTTCCCGCTGCGGACGTTCTTTTTCTGGATGATCTTCGTCACCCTGATGCTGCCGGTTGAGGTGCGCATCCTGCCCACCTATAAGGTCGTATCCGATCTGGGGATGCTCAACACCTACAGCGGGTTGACCCTGCCGCTCATCGCATCGGCGACCGCGACGTTTCTCTTCCGTCAGTTCTTCCTGACCATTCCCGACGAGCTCGCCGAGGCGGCGCGTATCGATGGAGCCGGCCCCATGCGATTCTTATGGGACGTGGTGGTGCCGCTGTCACGCCCCAACATCGCCGCGCTGTTCGTGATCCTGTTCATCTACGGCTGGAATCAGTACCTCTGGCCGCTGCTCATCACCACCGACGAGAACATGTACACCACGGTGATCGGCATCAAGCGCATGATCTCCGGCGGCGACGCCGCGACCGACTGGAACTTGGTGATGGCCACCGCCATTCTTGCCATGCTGCCGCCGGCGCTGGTCGTGCTGCTGATGCAGAAGTGGTTCGTCAAGGGACTCGTGGACTCCGAAAAATGAAGATGGCAAGGACGTCACGCGCACGACCTGTGTCACGCGCACTACCCATGGACCGACGCGATGGCTGAGGTCGATCTTCGCGACGTACGCAAGAGCTATGGTGCCAACCTGGTGATCCACGGCGTGACGATGCACGTCGAGGACGGCGAGTTCATCGTCATCGTCGGCCCGTCGGGGTGCGGCAAGTCCACCCTGCTGCGTATGGTCGCCGGTCTGGAAGAGATCACGGCGGGGGAGATCAGCATCGGCGGCCGCGTGGTCAACCGGCTCGAGCCCAAGGACCGGGACATCGCCATGGTGTTCCAGAACTACGCCCTCTACCCGCACATGACGGTGTTTGCCAACATGGCTTACGGCCTACGCATCCGCGGGCTCGGCAAGGAGGACATCGAGACGCGCGTGCAGCGAGCCGCCAAGATCCTCGAGCTCGGCGCCCTGCTGCAGCGCACGCCGCGGCAGCTCTCGGGTGGACAGCGCCAGCGGGTGGCGATGGGCCGGGCCATCGTTCGCGAGCCCGCGGTGTTCCTCTTCGACGAGCCATTGTCCAATCTCGATGCCAAGCTGCGCGTGCAGATGCGCTTCGAGATCCAGAAGCTGCACCGGCGCATTTCCACCACGAGCCTGTACGTTACCCACGACCAGGTCGAGGCAATGACCCTTGCCGATCGCATGGTGGTGATGAATGCCGGCCGGGCCGAGCAGATCGGCACGCCGATGGAGGTCTACGAGAACCCGGAGACAGTCTTCGTCGCGGGTTTCATCGGCTCCCCGGCGATGAATTTCTTGCCGGCGCGCGCCGCGGAAGGCAATCGCGTGGTGCTCGACGGCGCCGGTAGCTTGCCCTCCACCGTCGCGCTGCCATCGGGCAAGGCGGTGACCGTGGGCTTGCGGCCCGAGCATCTCGCGCCGTCGAGCTCGGGCGATGCTTCCCTCGCCGGTACGGTGGAAGTGGTGGAGGCGCTCGGCGCCGACACCCTGCTGCACATCGACGTCGGCGGCCGCAACATCATCGCCCGTCTGCCGCATGGCGTCATGCCGGAGATCGGCAGCACCTTGCACGTGCGCGCCAATCCTGAGCGGGTCTACCTGTTCGACGCCGAGTCCGGCGCCCGACTGCGATAGCGTCGCGCCATGACCGCCGCGTCCGGCAGTGCCTCCCCGCGCGATTGGGCTTCACGATGGCCGTATCCACGGCTGGTCGCACACCGCGGGGCCGGCAAGCTCGCCCCCGAGAACACCTTGACCGCGATGCGGGTTGGCTACGCGCACGGCTACCGGATGGTCGAGTTCGACGTGAAGCTCTCGGCCGACGGCGTGGCGTTCCTGCTGCACGATGCCACGCTCGAGCGCACCACAACCGGCCGCGGCCGCGCCGATGCGTTGCCGTGGCGCGAGCTGTCGCGCCTCGACGCGGGCGGCTGGCATTCGGCACAGTACGCGGGGGAGGCGCTCCCGACCTTCACAAGCATCGCGCGTTGGGCGCGCGCGCACGGCGTCGCGTGCAATGTCGAGATCAAGCCCACACCGGGCCGGGAGCGTGAGACTGGAGCTGCGGTCGCGCTCGACGCCGCGGCACTGTGGCGCGATGCCGAGGTGCCGCCCCTGCTGTCCTCGTTCTCCGCAACGGCCCTCGCCGCCGCCCGCGAGGCGGCGCCGGACCTGCCGCGCGCACTGCTGCTCGATAGCTTGCCGGAGGACTGGCTCGCGCGGCTTGCGGATCTGGAGTGCGTCGCGCTCGACGCCAACCATCGCGCGCTGACGGCCGACGTTGTCGAAGCCGCGCACGGGGCCGGCTTCCGGGTGCTGACCTACACCGTCAACGATTTGGAGCGCGTGCGCGAGCTCGGTGGATGGGGCGTGGACGGGCTCATTACCGATGCCGTCGACCGGGTGGCGGTCGACTGCCTGCCGGCGCCTCCTGATCTGTGAGCACAGTACCTGCCCATCGCGAGGCCGTGGGTCCCGCGATCAGGCCACGGCCATTCGCCGGGGAATGGTGCGCTCGTCGATCGGCAGATGGATGAGGCCGGCCGCGATCCCCAGCGCGATCGACAGCCACCAGACGACGTCGTAGCTTCCGGTGGTGTCGTAGAGCTTGCCGCCCAGCCACGCGCCGAGGAAGCTGCCCATCTGGTGGCCGAAGAAGGTGATGCCCGAGAGCATCGCCATGTAGCGCACCCCGAAGACCTGCGCGACGATGCCATTGGTCGGCGGCACGGTGGAGAGCCACAGCAGCCCCATGGCGATGGCGAAGGCGTAGACCGTTGCCGGGCTTACCGGCAGCAGGATGAACCCCAGGATCACCACGCTGCGGGCGAAGTAGATCGCCGAAAGGATATAGCGCTTGGGTACCCGGCTGCCCAACCATCCGGTCGAGTAGGTGCCGATGATGTTGAACAGGCCGATCAGAGCCAGCGCGGTAACGGCGACATGCGGCGGGAAGCCGTGGTCGGCGAGGTACGCCGGCAGGTGCACCCCGACGAACACCACCTGGAAGCCACACACGAAGAAGCCGATCGTGAGCAGCATGTAGCCCCTGTGGTGAAGCGCCTCGCGGACCGCCTCGCCGGCCGATTGTCGGTGCATGTTCGCGTGCGACTCGCGCCTTTCCACCAGGGCCGCGGCCAGCGGCGCCATCAACAGCGCGATGGCGGCGAGCGACAGCAGCGCGCCGTACCAACCGACATGGGTGAGCAGGATCTGGGTGAAGGGCAACAGCGCAAACTGTCCGAAGGATCCTGCCGCCGCCGAGATGCCCAGGGCCATGCTGCGCTTCTCGGGCGGAAAGGTGCGGCCGAGCACGCCCTGCACGACGCTGAACGTGACCCCCGAGAGTCCCGTGCCGATCAGCACGCCGCCGGTCAGGATCATCAGCGTGGGCGTGGCGGCGTGTGCCATCGATACGAGGCCGATCGCGTAGAGCGCCGTTCCGCCCAGCACCATGCGATGCGCGCCGTACTTGTCAGCGAGCATCCCGGCGAACGGCAGCGTCACCCCCCACATCAGGTTCTGCACGGCCATGGTCAGCGCAAACGTCTCGCGACCCCAGTGCAGGTCAGCACTCATGGGCTGGAGGAAGAGGCCAAAGCCGTGCCGTATGCCCATCGAGAGTGTAAGGATGAGGCCGCCGCACAGCAGCACAGTGGTGGGGGTGCGCCAATCGGCGCGCGATTGCACGGTCATCGAAACCTCGAGATCAGGAGTGAGTGGACGGATGCAGCGATTCGAGCTCGCCGAGGGTGGCGAGCAAGGATTGGAGACGCTCGGCACCGAGCTTGCACGCCACTTCGCGCTGCGCTTGCTGCCAGTGCGGCGCGGCCAGCCGCACGGCTCGCCGTCCGACCGCCGTGAGCGCGACGGTGCGGGTGCGGGCGTCGCGTCCCGCGGTGACGGTCACGAGACCGCGCGCGAGAAGCGGGTCGAGGTTGCGCGATAGCGCGGTGCGATCGAGCAGCAGGGCATCGGCGAGGCGGGTCATCGGCGTCGCGCCTTCCTGCAGAAGGGTGCGCAGCACGGAGAATTGGGTGACGCGCAGCCCGGAGGGCGCCATGGCCTCGTCGTAATGCTGGGTCAGCGCCCGGGTGGCGCGACGCAGCCGTCCGCAGGCGCACGCCGGCGAGACAGGCGGCTTGCTGGGCGATGCTGCGGCTGAGGTGGGCATGACGGTGGGGGGGTATGACTGCTTGGGTCGGTACGTACCGGATCGACACGTGCCCAGGTTCGATACGTGTACATGCACCTAACGGACGAAGTGTAACGTCCCGGACATGGGGTCCGCAAGTTCCCGGCTTCGGTGCGGTCCGTCTCGAGCCTGGCTGGGACACCCTGCCCGGCACGGCGTTGGTGTCGTAATACATAAGGTCCCAACGTGCCCGGTAGCGGGCGGTCGTGTAGTGATGCGCCTCAACCCGGCGCGACCGACGGCCCCGGGCGGCATCGGTGGTGTGAACTACGAGACCACGCGCGTTTAGCCTGCGCCGACTCCCGCCTCGGGCGTCGTGCGGTCGAGGGTAGATTCACGCCCACCCCTTGGCGCGCGCCACCGCCTTGTCCCATCCCGCCTGAAGCGTTCCGGCCTGGTCGCGCGACATCGAGGGCTCGAAACGCCGGTCGACCTGCCAGTTGGCGGCGACGTCACTGGCGTCCTGCCAGTAACCCACGGCGAGCCCGGCGAGATAACCTGCGCCGAGTGCAGTGGTCTCGAGGACCTTGGGCCGCACCACCGGCACGCCCAGGATATCGGCCTGGAACTGCATCAGGAGATCGTTGGCAGTCGCGCCGCCGTCGACCCGCAGCTCGGTCAGGGTCAAGTTCGCATCGCGCTGCATCGCTGCCAGCACGTCCGCGCTCTGGAAGGCGATCGATTCCAGCGCCGCCCGGGCGAGATGACCTGCGGTCGCGCCTCGGGTGAGGCCGAAGACGGCACCGCGCGCATACGCGTCCCAGTGGGGCGCACCCAGACCGGCGAAGGCAGGCACGAGGTACACGCCCCCGTTGTCCGGCTCGGTTGCGGCGAGCACCTCGACGTCGGCGGCCGTGCGGATGATCTTCAGTCCGTCGCGCAGCCATTGCACCACCGCCCCGGCGATGAATACGCTGCCTTCGAGCGCGTACTCGGTGCGTTGATCGCGGCGCCAGGCGATGGTGGTGACGAGCTGGTTGGCCGACGCGACCGCGCGCTCGCCAGTGTTCATGAGCAGGAAGCAACCGGTTCCGTAGGTGTTCTTGGCAAGCCCCGGGGCGTGACAGCCTTGGCCGAACAGCGCGGCCTGCTGGTCGCCGGCCATGCCAGCCACCGGCACGCGCCGACCGTCGAGGTTGATGGTGGCGACCACCTCGGACGAGGACACCACCTGCGGCAGCACACTGCGCGGCACGTCGAGCAGTGCCAGCAGGTCGTCGTCCCAGTCCTGGCGATGGATGTCGTAGAGCATCGTGCGGCTGGCGTTACTGACGTCGGTGACGTGATGCGCGCCGCCGGAGAGATTCCACACGAGCCAGCTGTCGACCGTCCCGAAGGCGAGCTCGCCGCGCCCGGCGCGGGTCCGCGCCTCGGGCACGTTGTCGAGAAGCCACTTGAGCTTGGTGCCCACAAAGTAGGCGTCGATTACCAGTCCCGTGCGCGCGGCGATCATCGGTGCATGACCGGCCTCGCGCAACGCGTCACACAGCCCCGCCGTGCGCCGGTCCTGCCACACGATGGCGTTCGCCACCGGTTCGCCGGTCCTCCGGTCCCACAGCAGCGTGGTCTCGCGCTGGTTGGTAATGCCGATGGCGGCGATGTCCGCCGCCGTGATGCCGGCCTTGGCGAGCGCACCGTGCATCACGGCCGACTGGCTGGCCCAGATCTCCGTGGGATCGTGCTCGACCCAGCCGGGTCGGGGAAAATGCTGGGTGAACTCCTGCTGCGCCACGGCGCGCACGGTGCCCGTGCGGTCGAACACCAGAGCGCGCGAGCTGGTGGTGCCTTGATCGAGGGCGAGAATATAGGCCATGCAGGGGCGGCGCGGCGGGATTGGAGTATTGGTTGCGGCGTGACCGTGCCGCGGCTTAGAATTCCGAGGTTACCGGACTCGGCCATTTTAGCCAGGTTCTCCGCCCGCGTGCCCGCAGGTCATCATCGTGGTCCGCCCGATCTCCGGACGCGTTGCCGACTCTGCCCCACGAGGCGGCGCGGGCCTCCGCGCCTGGGGTGCCCCGATACCGCCGTCGCCCTCACGCCTCCCCCTTTACGCCGCCCCTTCCTATAGCCACTCGTCTCGCCGAGGCGCGCGTCCCGTTATGTTCCAGCCGATGATGTTCATTCCGAGGAGCTTGCTGTGAAGATCCACGAATACCAGGGCAAGGAAATATTGCGCCGCTATGGCGTGCCGACGCCGCGCGGAATCCCGGCCTTCAGCATCGACGAAGCGGTCAAGGCCGCCGAGAGCCTGGGCGGCCCGGTCTGGGTCGTGAAAGCGCAGATCCATGCCGGCGGGCGCGGCAAGGGCGGGGGGGTGAAGCTCGCGCGTTCCATCCAGGACGTGCGCACCCTCGCCGGGCAGATCCTCGGGATGCAACTCGTCACCCACCAGACCGGCCCGGGCGGTCAGAAGGTGCGCCGCGTGCTGATCGAGGAAGGCGCCGACATCAAACAGGAGCTCTACGTCGGCATGGTAGTCGACCGCGGCACGCAGCGGGTCGTGCTCATGGCGAGCTCGGAAGGCGGTATGGACCTCGAGGACGTCGCCGCCAAGACGCCGGAAAAGATCCACAAGGTGTTCGTCGATCCGGTCGCCGGTCTCACCGATGCCGAGACCGACGCGGTCGCGAAGAAGATCGGCATTCCTGATGCGAGCGTGGCCGAGGCGCGCAAGGTGCTGCAGGGTCTCTACCGTGCGTTCGTGGAGACCGACGCCTCGCTGGCCGAGATCAATCCGCTCATCATCACCGGCGACGGCAAGGTGATCGCGCTCGATGCCAAGCTCAACTTCGATTCCAACGCGCTCTACCGGCATGCCGACGTGGTCGAGATGCGCGATCTGGACGAGGAAGACCCCGCCGAGATCGAGGCGTCCAAATTCGACCTTTCCTACATTTCGCTCGACGGCAATATTGGCTGCCTGGTCAACGGCGCTGGACTGGCGATGGCGACCATGGACACCATCAAGCTCTATGGCGGCGAGCCCGCCAACTTCCTCGACGTCGGCGGTGGCGCGACCGCCGAGAAGGTCACCGAGGCCTTCAAGATCATGCTGCGCAACCCGGAGCTCAAGGCGATCCTGGTCAACATCTTCGGCGGCATCATGAAGTGCGACACCATCGCCGAAGGGGTGGTGGCGGCCTCCAAGGCGGTCGGCCTCGAGGTACCGCTGGTGGTACGCATGAAAGGCACCAACGAGGAGCTCGGCAAAAAGATCTTGGCCGAGTCGGGGTTGCCGATCATCACGGCAAACAATATGGCAGAGGCGGCCGAGAAGGTCGTCGCCGCTGCCAGGAGTCGCTAGTGCCCGAATTGGAAGTTCGTTCAGTGCGCTTACGAGGGCTGCGGCGGCAGCGAACTTCCGATTCGGGACACTAAGGAGCAACCGATGTCGATTCTGATCAATCGCAATACCAAGGTGATCACTCAGGGAATCACCGGCAAGACCGGGCAGTTCCACACCCGCATGTGCCGCGACTATGCGAACGGTCGCGCGTGCTACGTCGCCGGCGTAAATCCGAAGAAGGCCGGCGAGGATTTCGAGGGCATTCCGATCTATGCGACCGTGCGCGAGGCCAAGGAGGCCACGGGGGCGACGGTCAGTGTCATCTACGTCCCGCCGGCGGGCGCAGCCGCGGCGATCGACGAAGCCGTCGCCGCCGAGCTCGACCTCGTGGTGTGCATCACCGAGGGCATTCCGGTCCGTGACATGGTCAACACCCGCCACCGCATGCGCGCCAGCCGCACGCTGCTGCTGGGACCGAACTGCCCGGGCGTGATCACCCCCGACGAGCTCAAGATCGGAATCATGCCCGGCCACATCCACCGCAAGGGCCGCATCGGCATCGTTTCCCGCTCGGGGACACTCACCTACGAGGCGGTCGGGCAGGTGACGGAGCTAGGCCTTGGCCAGTCGACTGCCGTGGGCATCGGCGGCGACCCCGTGAATGGCTTGAAGCACATCGACATCCTGCGCATGTTCAACGACGATCCCGAGACCGATGCCGTGGTGATGATCGGCGAGATCGGTGGCGGTGACGAGGAGGACGCAGCGCGCTGGGCAAAGGACAACATGAAGAAGCCGATCGTCGGCTTCATTGCTGGGGTCACCGCGCCGCCGGGGAAGCGCATGGGCCATGCCGGGGCGATTATCTCCGGCGGAAAAGGGACGGCGCAGGAAAAGCTCGAGGTAATGGCGGCGAGTGGCATCAGGGTCACCAAGAATCCCGCCGAGATGGGCAAGCTGCTGAAGTCCGTGCTGTAGCCGACACGACCAAACCGACGGGAGCCGCGCTCCCGGTCGGGCATTGCCGGCGCGGGTTGGCCAGCTGCGCCGAGGGAGAAGATTTCGTGGAATTTGGTTCGCCGCAGTTCTGGGTTGCCGGACTGCAAATCATTGTCATCAACATCCTGCTGTCGGGCGACAACGCGGTGGTGATCGCGCTGGCCTGCCGCAATCTGCCGCCCAAGCAGCGGCGACTCGGCATCTTCTATGGCGTGGTAGGCGCCGTGGTGCTGCGGATCATCTTGACCTTCTTCGCCGTGACGTTGCTGCAGATGCCGTATCTGCAACTCGTCGGTGCGGCGCTGCTGCTCTGGATCGGCATCAAGCTCATCGACGAGGACGAGGGGGGCGGCGAGGAGATCCACGCTGCGAACCAGCTCGCCTCCGCGGTGAAAACGATCATCGTCGCGGACCTGGTCATGAGTATTGACAACGTGATCGGCGTGGCGGGTGCTGCCAAGGGCAACCTGCCGCTTCTCATCTTCGGGTTGGTGATCAGCATCCCCCTGGTCGTGGTCGGCGCCCAGCTGATCATGAAGATCATCGAGCGCTATCCATTCCTGGTGGTCGCCGGTGGTGGCCTGCTCGGCTACATCGCCGGTGAGATTGCCGTGACGGACGTCGCAGTGAAGGGGTGGATCGACGTCAATGCCCCCTACCTGCACTGGCTCTCCCCGGCCGCCGGGGTGGCCATCGTGGTGGCGGTGGGGGTCTGGTTATCGCGGCGCCACCGCAAGGCACCAGCCACCTGACCGACGCGCGCGGCCACGCCCTCCACCGACCGACGATCCGGTTCCCTCGGCAAGGCGGGCAACCGCCAGACGTCGTGGCCCGTTAGCGCTGCCTGCGGTTACACTCGCTGCCTCGACGCTTCCTGCCCGCCTGCCTGCCCATGTCCCAACGTGTTGCTCTCGAGGTCGCGAGCCTCTCCGATCCCGGGATGGTGCGCGCGCACAACGAAGACACCGTATTCGTCGATCCGGCGGCCGGTCTTGCGGTGCTGGCCGATGGCATGGGCGGCTACAACGCCGGAGAGGTCGCCAGCGGGATCGCCGTCAAGGTGATCAGCGGAGGCCTCGTCCCCGAGCTCCGCTCGGAGCGTGAGCTTTCCAAGGTCGATGTCGCCACGGGCCTCACCCACGCGGCACTCTTGCTGCAGCAACAAATCGCGGCGGCGAACAAGGGCATCTACGAGGCCGCCCAGGCCAAGCCGGAGTGTGCTGGCATGGGGACGACGGTGGTGGCCGCGGTGTTGTGCGGCAGCAGGATCAGCATCGGTCACATCGGCGACTCGCGTTGCTACCGGCTGCGCGGCGACAAGTTCGAGCAGCTGACCCACGATCATTCGCTTTTGCAGGAGCAGATCGACAGCGGGGTGCTGACGCCCGAGCAGGCCAAGTACTCGCTCAACAAGAACCTGGTCACCCGGGCGCTCGGCATCGAGGCGATCGTGCCCGCGGACATCGCCGAGTATCGCGTCGAGGCGGACGACATCTACCTGCTGTGCTCGGATGGTCTTACCGACATGGTGGATCCGGAAGCGGTGCAGGGTATCGTCACCGAGCGCCGCGCCAAGCTCGGCGACGCGGCGCGCCGGCTGGTCGACCTCGCCAATCAGAACGGTGGCCGCGACAACATTTCCGTCATCCTGGTGCGCGTGCCTGCCGACTACCTGCCCACCGCCGGGTGGGTGCAACGCTGGCTGGCCAACAAGAAGACCTGATCATGGCAAAGCTCGTACTCCTCGAGGACGATGGCGCAACGCTCGACGTCATGCTGGACAAGGAGCGGATCACCATGGGGCGACGTGCCGACAACGACGTGTGCCTTGCCGATCCGGCGGTGAGCGGCGAGCACGCCCAGGTCGTGACCCTGCTGTCGGACTCCTTTCTCGAGGACCTCGGCAGCACCAACGGCACCGTGGTGAACGGCGAAACGGTGCAGAAGCATTTCCTGCGTGACGGCGACGTCATCGACCTCGGCCGGATGCGCCTCGTTTATTTCGTCGATGACGACGCGCAGCCCGGGGCCGCCGTGCGCGACGAGGCCAAGCGTCGGGTGCGAGCCGACAGCGGTACGTTCGATACCGAACTGTCCCAGCCGACCCAGTGGTCCGCACCGCTGGGCGACGCCGCGGGATCCCGCAGCGTCCCCCCCCTGACCGAGCCCCGCAATTCGTCCGCGCGGCCGGCGCCCTCGGCCGGGCTGCGGCCGGCGGACGCGACGCAGGTGAGCCTCTCGAGTTCAATGAGCCCTCTAAGCCATGCGAGCCACGCGAGCTACGCGAGCCATTCGGGCCACGCGAGCCATGCGGGAACAGTGAGCCGGCCGGGCGCGCCCTCGCTCTCGAGCGGCGCGCGCGCCGCCTCCGCGCACCAGGATGAGGAACCGCCGCAACTCATGGTCCTGACCGGGCCGTCGGCCGGACGCGTGCTGCCCTTGGTGAAGGATGTCACCACCGTGGGCCGCGCCGGTGTGCAGGTGGCACTCGTGCGGCGCACGCCGCGCGGTTTCCTGCTCACTGCCGGCGAAGGCAGCCAAGTGCCCTTGGTCAACGGCTTGGCCGTCGCGTCGGACGGTTCCGTGCTCGTTCCCGGCGACGTTCTCGAGGTGGCCGGGGCGCGCATCGAGTTCTCGGCGCCGCCTGATTTGCCGACCTGAATCGTCCCGTTGCGTGAGCGCAACAGCTGTGGCACACAGATCGCGCGCATGGCTGGCCATGAGTGCCGTGACGCGTCACACTCCTGTCCGGATGCCGTGGGGGACCCATCCCCCGGAAGGCGCGGATCTCGCCAGCTGCCGTTTGCCGTAACCGTGCAACGGGAATAAAACTTCTCTTCTTATCAGTTGGTTGAGAGGCTCGGACGAACGGTCGAGCCGGTTGTTAGGCTACTGGCACATCCATTGCTCGAGTAGCGCCAGCATCGCTGGATGCGCGGATTCTGGATACCCCTTGCCCCCACCCTCACGGAGAGAATTGTCATGAAGCGCGTACAACAAGGTTTCACTTTGATCGAACTGATGATCGTGGTTGCGATCATCGGCATCCTGGCCGCCATCGCGATCCCGGCGTACCAGGACTATATGGTGCGCTCGAAGGTCACGGAAGGTCTGAGCCTCGCCCAAGGCGCGAAGGTTGCCGTCGAAGAGAACGCTCAGTTCGGTAACCCAATGGCGCTCGGCTATACGGCGCCGGCAGCGACCCTCTACGTGACCAGCGTCGCCATCGCGGCCAACGGTGAAATCACCATCACCTACACTGCGACCGCCGGTAACGGCACGCTGGTGTTGGCCCCGCGTGACGGCGCTGGCGCGCTGGTTGCCGGCACGGTTCCGACCAACAATATCACCTGGAACTGTAACGCGGTCGGCAGCGCGAAGGCGGGCACCAAGGGCACCCTGCTGGCGAAGTTCGCGCCGGCCAGCTGCCGCTAAGCACTGGATGTTGGTAGGAAAGGGCCGCCTCGGCGGCCCTTTCCTTTTGGAGTGAGCGACCCAGTGCAACCGCCGCGTATCCGCCACTATTCCGGCATGCGCGTCTTGCGACCCGGGTCCCGGCGCGAGCATCGCGATTTCCCTCCGCGTCGCCGAACCTCGGACGAGCTCTATCATGCTTGACGCGATCACCATATTCCTCGGCGCGCTGCTGCTCTTCATGATGCAGCCCATCATGGCGAAGCAGATCCTGCCGTGGTTCGGAGGCTCCGCCGCCGTTTGGGCAACGTGCGTGGTGTTCTTCCAGTGCGGGCTCCTGGCTGGTTACGCCTACGCCGATCTGGCGATCCGCCGCCTGCGGCCCCGAACCCATCTGCAGCTCCATCTGGCCCTGATCGCGGTGTCGGTGGCCACGCTGTCGTTCATTCCCGCGGCGCACTGGGCTCCGAGCGGCACCGAGATGCCGTCATTGCGCATCGTCGCGATGCTGACGGCGACGATCGGACTCCCGTATGTCCTGCTGTCGACCACGAGCCCCACTGTGCAAGCGTGGCTCGCCCGCCGCCGGCCGGGGGTGAACCCATACCGGCTGTTTGCGCTGTCGAACCTGGCCTCGATGCTCGGCCTGCTGAGCTATCCATTCCTGCTCGAGCCTTGGCTGCCGACCCACACCCTCGCCGTCGCGTGCGCGGTGGCCTATGCCGCGTTCGCGGTGCTGTATGGATTGCTGGGTTGGCGCAGCCTGCGTAGCGCCCGGGACTCACACTTGCCAAGCCCTCTTGCGGAGTCTTCCGGCGGCACCACGCTCGATACGAACGTCGCGCTGGCGCAGATGCCACCTGCCTGGTCGAACCAGCTCCTGTGGGGCGTCCTGGCCGCGACCGCGTCCGCGCTCCTGCTCGCCGTGACCAACCACGTGACCCGCAATGTTGCGGCCGTGCCACTGCTGTGGGTTCTGCCGCTGGCGATCTACCTGCTGACCTTCATCATCACGTTCGACCGGCCTGGCTGGTACCGGATCCCGCTATTCCCGGCGCTGGCCGCGCTTGCGGTTGTGGAGATGGCATGGGCGCCGATCGAAGCCGGCATCGAGAACGCGATGTACCTGCAGCTCGGCATCTTCTCGCTCGGACTGTTCTTGACCTGTGTCTTCTGCCATGGCGAGCTGGTACGGCTGAAGCCGGCACCGGCACACCTGACGCGGTTCTACCTGGTCGTCGCGCTCGGCGGCGCCGTGGGTTCGTTCGCGGTCGGCATCGTCGCGCCGGTGACGCTTCCCGCCGACTTCGAGCTGGCGATCGCGCTCACGGTGTGCGCCATGCTGATCGCCCTTCGGACCTTCGGCCAGCCCAGGCTCATGGTCGGATTCGCCGTTGCCGCAACGGCGATCACCGTGACTTGCGGCGTGGTGGGCGTGGGGCAGTTTTACAAACGCACCATCCTGGCGTCGCGAAACTTCTATGGCGTTCTGCGGGTGGAGGAAGGTCGCGATCCGAATCACTACCGTGCCCTCTGGCACGGCACGATCCTACACGGCCTGCAGTATCTGGACGCGAAGTTGAAGCGGCGCCCGACGACGTACTACACCGAGACCGGT
>JBDSND010000062.1:0-9401 GCA_039915505.1 Casimicrobiaceae bacterium | reverse complement strand
GTTCCTCGCCTCGGACGCGGCAAGCTATGTAACGGGTCACGTGCTCTACGTCGACGGCGGGTTCTCGGCGGCGTACTGAGGCGGTCCTGCTGCGCCCCGCGCGCTGGCCCGGGCTGCCAGAGGGCGTGTTTTCCGGTACAATTGATGGCCTCGAAGCGGGAACGGCCCATGCGGGGCGTTCCCGCTTCGCACGTCCGGCCGTACGCCTTCGTCTGTCCGTAACGTTCGTCTGTCCGTAACGTTCGTCCGTCCGTAACATTGGTCTGTCCGTACGGGTTCGTATCACCAAGCTGCTCGCCCTCCGATTCACGATGCCCGACACCGCCACCGCCGCATCAGAATCTGCGCCGGCCGTGCTGTTTCCGCCGGTCACGCCTGCCGTTCTCGCGCTTGCCGACGGATCGTTATTCCGCGGCTGTGCGATCGGCACGCTCGGCATCACGGTCGGCGAGGTGGTGTTCAACACGGCCATGACGGGCTATCAGGAAATCATCACCGATCCGTCGTATGCCGGTCAGATCGTCACCCTGACGTATCCGCACATCGGCAATGTCGGCATGAACCCCGAGGATGCGGAGGCGAGCCTGCCGCACGTCGCCGGCCTGGTGATCCGGGACCTGCCGCGCCTGGCGTCGAGCTGGCGCGCGACCGAGTCGCTCGGCGATTATTTGAAGCATCACCGCATCATCGGTATCGCCGACCTCGATACACGGCGGCTGACCCGAATCCTGCGGGAAGGCGGAGCCCAGAACGGTTGCATCGTTGCCGCCGCGAAGATCGGTGATCGAGACATCGAGAACGCCGTCGCGCGCGCCCGGGCGACGCCGCCGATGGCAGGCCTCGATCTCGCGCAGAGCGTGTCCTGTGCCAACTCTTACGCCTGGAACGTGAGCACCTGGGCGCTCGGCGCCGGATACGTTCGGCGCGACAACGCGCGCTTCCACGTGGTCGCATACGACTACGGTATCAAGCACAACATCCTGCGCCACCTGGCCGATCGCGGCTGCCGGATCACGGTGGTGCCGGCACGCACCCCCACGGCCGAGGTGGTCGCCCTCGCGCCGGACGGCGTGTTCTTCTCGAACGGACCGGGTGATCCGGAGCCGTGCGCCTATGCCGTCGATGCCCTGCGAACGTTCATGGCGAGCGGTGTGCCGACCTTCGGCATCTGTCTTGGGCATCAGCTCCTCGGTCTGGCCGTCGGCGCGCGAACCCTGAAGATGAAGTTCGGCCATCACGGCGCGAACCATCCGGTGCTCGACAAAGATACGGGCCACGTCCTCATCACCAGCCAGAACCATGGGTTCGCAGTCGATCCGGCGACGCTACCCGCCAATGTGCGCGTCACTCACGTATCGCTTTTCGATGGCACGCTGCAGGGCATCGCCCATACGGAGAAGCCGGCGTTCTGCTTCCAGGGACACCCCGAAGCGAGCCCCGGCCCCCACGACGTCTGCCATCTCTTCGACCGCTTCGTGCGGATGATGGAGCGACCCGGCACGCTCTACAGGGCAAGCTGATGACCGCGCACGATCATTCGCAGCCCGAGGGTCCCGAATGCGGCGCCCACGCCGGCGCGACCTGCGATCGTGCCGGCAGCATCATGCGTCGAGCCGCTGCCTGACCGAAAGCCGTCATGCCCAAGCGCACGGACATCCACTCCATTCTGATCATCGGCGCCGGCCCGATCGTCATCGGCCAGGCGTGCGAGTTCGACTATTCCGGGGTGCAGGCCTGCAAGGCGCTTCGCGAGGAAGGCTACAAGGTCATCCTGGTGAACTCCAATCCGGCGACGATCATGACCGACCCGGAAATGGCCGATGTGACCTACATCGAGCCGATCACCTGGCAGATGGTTGCCCGCATCATCGAGCAGGAGCGCCCAGATGCGCTACTGCCCACCATGGGCGGCCAGACGGCGCTGAATTGCGCGCTCGACCTCGCCCGCGAAGGTGTACTCACCAAGTTTGATGTCGAATTGATCGGCGCGTCGAAGAAGGCGATCGACAAGGCGGAGGACCGGGAGAAGTTCAAGGCGGCGATGACGCGCATCGGGCTTTGCTCGGCGCGCTCAGGCATCGCCCACAACCTCGAGCAGGCACTCGAGGTGCAGGCGAAGGTCGGCTTCCCCACCGTGCTGCGACCATCGTTCACCCTCGGCGGTACGGGCGGCGGCATCGCCTACAACAAGGACGAGTTCGTCGAGATCTGCACACGCGGCCTGGACCTCTCGCCCACGAGGGAGCTCCTGATCGAGGAGTCGCTGCTTGGCTGGAAAGAGTTCGAGATGGAGGTAGTGCGCGACCGCAAGGACAACTGCATCGTCGTGTGCTCGATCGAGAACCTCGATCCTATGGGCGTGCATACCGGGGACTCGATCACCGTTGCCCCGGCGCAGACGCTGACCGACAAGGAATACCAGATCATGCGCGACGCCTCGATCGCGGTGTTGCGCGAGATCGGGGTCGACACCGGCGGATCGAACGTGCAGTTCGCGATCAACCCGCAGGACGGGCGGATGATCGTGATCGAAATGAATCCTAGGGTGTCGCGATCGTCGGCGCTCGCGTCCAAGGCCACCGGATTTCCCATCGCCAAGATCGCCGCCAAGCTGGCGGTCGGCTACACCCTGGACGAGCTCAAGAACGACATCACCGGGGGCGCGACCCCGGCCTCGTTCGAGCCCACGATCGACTATGTCGTCACCAAGGTGCCGCGCTTCGCCTTCGAGAAGTTCCGCCAGGCCGACGATCGTTTGACCACTCAGATGAAGTCGGTCGGCGAGGTCATGGCAATCGGCCGTACCTTTCAGGAGTCCCTGCAGAAGGCGCTGCGCGGCCTCGAGGTCGGCGTCGATGGCTTCAACTTGAAGACTGTCGAGCGCGACAAGGTCGGCGACGAACTCGCCTACCCGCGGGCCGAGCGGCTGTGGTATGTGGCGGACGCCTTCGGCATCGGCATGACCCTGGAGGAAGTGCACGGCTTCACCAAGATCGACCCCTGGTTCCTGTCGCAGATCAAGGAGATCGTAGACATGGAGCTGGTGCTCGAGACCCGCACGCTCGAGAGCATCTCGGCCGACGAGCTGCGCCAGCTGAAGCGCATGGGATTCTCCGACCGACGCCTCGCCCATCTGCTCGAGGTGACCGAGGACGACGTGCGATCGCGCCGTCACGCGTTTGGGGTACGACCGGTCTACAAGCGCGTCGATACCTGCGCGGCCGAATTCGCCACCCGCACCGCGTACTTGTACTCGACGTACGAGGAGGAATGCGAGGCGGCGCCGACCGACGCACGCAAGGTGATCGTGCTGGGCGGCGGGCCGAATCGGATCGGCCAGGGTATCGAGTTCGATTACTGCTGTGTGCACGCGGCGATGGCACTGCGCGAGGATGGCTACGAAACCATCATGATCAACTGCAATCCGGAGACGGTGTCGACCGACTACGACACGTCCGACCGGTTGTACTTCGAGCCCCTCACGCTCGAGGACGTGCTGGAGATCGTGCATGTCGAGAAGCCGCTCGGCGTGATCGTCCAGTATGGCGGACAGACTCCGCTCAAGCTCGCCCGTGATCTCGCGAAGAATGGCGTGCCGATCATCGGCACCTCGCCCGACATGATCGACATGGCGGAGGACCGGGAGCGCTTCCAGCAGATGCTGCAGCGGCTCGGTCTGCGCCAGCCGCCCAACCGGACGGCGCGTACCGAGGCCCAGGCCATTGCTGCCGCCGAGGAGATCGGCTATCCGCTGGTGGTGCGACCCTCGTATGTGCTCGGCGGCCGGGCCATGGAAATCGTGCACGAGCAGCGCGACCTCGAACGCTACATGCACGAAGCGATGAAGGTTTCCAACGACTCCCCGGTGCTGCTCGATCGCTTCCTCAACGACGCCATCGAGGTCGATGTCGATGCACTATCCGACGGCAGCGAGGTGGTGATCGGGGGCATCATGGAGCACATCGAGCAGGCAGGTGTGCACTCGGGAGACTCGGCGTGCTCGCTGCCGCCGTACTCGCTGTCCTCCGCCATCCAGGACGAGCTGCGCAGGCAGACTATCGCGATGGCGAAGGGCCTCGACGTCTGCGGCCTGATGAACGTGCAGTTCGCGATCCAGGACGGGACGGTCTTCGTCCTGGAAGTGAACCCGCGGGCGTCGCGCACGGTCCCCTACGTGTCGAAGGCGACCGGCCGGCCGCTGGCCAAGATCGCGGCGCGCTGCATGGTCGGCCGAACCCTTGCCGAGCAGGGCGTTTCCGGCGAGGTCGTACCGCCGTACTATGCCGTCAAGGAAGCGGTCTTTCCGTTTATCAAGTTCCCCGGCGTCGACACCATCCTGGGTCCGGAGATGAAGTCGACGGGCGAGGTGATGGGGGTGGGTAAGTCGTTTGCCGAGGCATTCCTCAAGTCTCAGCTCGCGGCCGGGGTCAGGCTACCCCGTTCGGGACGGGTATTCATCAGCCTCAAGAACGCCGACAAGCCGCGTGCAATCGAGCTCGCCCAGATCCTGGTCGATCTCGGCTTCGACCTGGTGGCCACGCGCGGCACAGCCGCGGCGCTTGCGGCGGCGGGCGTGCCCGTCATGGCGGTGAACAAGGTTGCCGAGGGCCGGCCGCACATCGTCGACATGATGAAGAACGATGAGATCGCGCTGGTGATCAATACCGTGGAAGAAAAGCGGAGCGCCATCCAGGACAGCTATGTGATCCGCCGCGAGGCGCTGACCGACCAGATCCCCACGTACACCACCCTCGCCGGTGCGCGGGCGGCGGCACTCGGCATCGCGGGAATGAACGAGCTCACCGCGTACGCGATGCAGGATCTGCTCGAACGGCTGCACTGATCGCAGTTTAGAGGTAGGCTAATCAACTGGCCGGGGTCGGCGACGAGCCCCCCGGTCGTTCGTTTTATTGGGGTGCACGATGAAAATACCGATGACCGTGATCGGCGCCGAGCGACTGAAGCAGGAGCTGCATCGCCTGAAGACCGTCGATCGGCCAGCCGTCATCCAGGCGCTGGCCGAGGCGCGTGCGCACGGCGACCTGTCGGAAAATGCCGACTACGACGCGGCCAAGGAGCGCCAGGGCTTCATGGAGGGCCGGATTTCCGAGGTCGAGGCCAAGCTCGCCAATGCCCAGGTCATCGATCCCTCGACGCTCGATCCCGAGGGGCGCGTGGTGTTTGGGGCGACCGTCGAGCTCGAGGACAACGACAGCGGCGAGAAGGTGGTCTACCAGATCGTCGGCGACGACGAGGCCGACATCAAGGAGGGCAAGATTTCGGTAAGTTCGCCCATCGCCCGGGCGCTCATCGGCCGCCACGCGGGGGACACCGCGGAAGTCCGCGCCCCGGCGGGATTGCGGGCGTACGAAGTGCTTTCCGTGCGCTACGTCTGACGGCAGGTTAAATGACCGCCGCCCATCCGCCCCTGCGGCTGCTGACCGGATGGGAGCATCGCCGGGTGACGGATGCGGAATGCGGGCCCGAGCGGCGGCGCTCCGGCCGCGGCTCGACCGGCGCTTCGCGTGCCGGCCGGCTAGCCGCGCACGTTGACCAGGGCGATCCCGGTCGCCACCAGCGTGATGGCGATGCTGAACCCGGGCGCGAGCGGCTCGTCGAGCAGCAGCACGCCGAACAGCACCCCGAAGAGCGGGGTCATGAACGAGAACACCGCGAGTCGGCTCGCCAGGTAACGGGTGAGGAGCCAGAACCACGCGAGATAGGTCGCGAACGCGACCACCACCGCCTGGAAGGCCAGGCTCGCCACGGCGGCCGCCGACCAGCCGCGGATCGCAGGCTCGCCGAGCAGGATCACGCCGACTCCCAGGACGGGGATCGAGACCGCCAGCTGATAGAAGAGCACCTTGGTGGCGCTCACGTGACTGAGGCGGGTGGCGCGGATCAATACCGTAGTGGCGGCCCACATCACCGCGGCCGCGACTCCCATGCCATCGCCCAGGAGCGTACCCGACGCGCGCGCGACGCCTTCGCCGAAGCCGGCCGCAATGCCGCCGAAGGCGAGCGCGATGCCGGTCCACTGCAACGGCGCGAGCTCTTCCCCATCTACAAAAATCGCCAGTCCAAGCGCGGTCAGGCACGGCGCGGTGTACAGAAACACGATCATCCGCGCCGCCGTGGTGTGGGCCAGGCCGGCGTAGATCAGCGCGAACTCGCCGCCGAAGGCGATTCCGGCGAGTAGCCCCGCGAACAGCGTGCCGTCCCGCGCAGTCAGGGGTATGTGCCGCCAGCGCGCCCAGCCGAGCAGGAGCACCGTGGCGATAGCAGAGCGCAAGGTCGCCTGGGTGAGCAACGGTATCGACGGTGCCGCGAGCTTGACGGCGACCTGCTGCAGGCCCCAGCAAAAGCAGAGCACCAGCATCGTCGCAGCCGCGGTCGCATCGATCGGCTGGCGCACGTGCACCGCGCTCGCGACCCCAACTCCGCCACCGTCGGACAGCACGCGGCGGCCGACCGCCGGGCCGGTCACCCGCGTCGGCGCCGGGACCGCGCGGCGGCCGGCGTGGGCGCGGCCTGCGCCCCTTTCCCCGGACCCGCGGATCGCCGCTGGCGGGGGGCGGGCGACTGCACGGGTCCGCCCGCCCCCTGGGCCCGTGTCCGCGTCGAGGTCTTGCCGGAAGGGGGGCGAGCCTTGCCGTGTGCGGTCGGCGTGGACCGCGGGGCGCGCTTGCCGATGGCGCCGGGTTCACCGGTTGGCGGAGATGGCGGGCGCTTCCGCGCCGGCGATTTCGCGCCGCGTCGGCCCGGGCCGGACGGGGCCGGTTGCGCGCGCGGAACCGTCGGCTCGTGTGTCGCTGCGCCTCGGCCACCCGGGGTGCGAGCGCGATCGGATCCCGGCGTGGCCGGAGCCGATCCAGCCGGCCGCTTCCGGTCCGCGGGTGCGGGCTTCGAGGGGCGAGCCGCTCGGCGTACGGGGGCCGGCGCTTCGGTTTCTTCGTCCGGCCGCGGCCGGTAGATCACCAGCACCTTGCCGAGGTGCTGCACGGGAGCCGCTCCGAGTTCGGCGCAGACCCGCGCGAGCAGGTCGTCACGGCTCGCCCGCTCGCCGCTGAAGACTCGCAGCTTGATGAGCTCGTGGGCGAGCAGGTTGACGTCGATTTCATGAAGCACTGCCGGCGTGAGGCCGTGCTGGCCGATGCTCACGACAGGTTGCAGATGATGGGCGCGGGCGCACAGCGCGCGCCGCTCGGCGGGATCGAGATTGAGCATGGCCCGGAGTGTAACGGGTGTGCGGTTCGGTCGCGAAGGCGGGTGGCCGGGCCCGTGTAGGATGGCGCCACGCTTTCCTCGCTGCACGCGCATGGCACTCAAGGCAACCCGCAAGCATCGCTCCAAGAAGGGGTGGCTGCACGAGCACGTCAACGATCACTGGGTCCAGGAGGCCCAGCGGCTCGGCTATCGCTCCCGCGCCGCGTTCAAGCTCGCCGAGCTCGCCGACCGTGACGATCTCGCGCGTCCAGGGGGGGCGGCGATCGACCTGGGGGCTGCACCCGGGAGCTGGTCGCAGGTGCTGCGGGAGCGTCTCGGGGTGCTCGGGCGGGTTGTCGCCGTGGACCTCTTGCCGATCGATCCGCTGCCCGGCGTGACGGTCATCGAGGGCGATTTCGGGGCCGCCGAGACCGTGCAGGCCATTTATGTTGCACTGGCCGGCCGTCCTGTCGACCTTGTGGTATCCGATATGGCCCCCAACCTTTCCGGCATCGCCAGCGCCGATCAGGCACGGGCGGTCCATCTCGGGGAGCTCGCGCTCGAATTTGCCGTCGAAACCCTGCAACCTGGCGGCAATCTGGTGATCAAAGCCTTCCAAGGTTCAGGATTTGTCGAGTTCCAGCGCCTGATGCAGGGATACTTTGAAAAAACGTATGCACGCAAGCCCAAATCGTCGCGGGACCGAAGCCCGGAGCTTTATCTCGTGGGAAAGCGGTTGCAGCAACGCTGAGGGCGTCGTGGCTGCAGCCGGATGGCCCGCATATCCGGTCAAGGGTCCGTTCAGCCGGCGCGACGCCGGGCGAACGCGCAAATCGGATAAAATCGACCGTTGGGCACGCGTTTCACGCGAGGCTCGTCAAAACACGGTGCGCGGCGCCCGCAGACCTGCCGCCTAGGAGTCACGTTGAACAATCTCCTCAAGAACATCGGTATCTGGCTCGTGATCGGCCTCGTGGTGCTTACGGTCGTGAAGCAGTTCGACTCGCGCCAGGCGACCAAGGACTCCGTGCCCTATTCCGAGTTCATGGACAAGGCCAAGGCCGGAACCGTCGAGTCCGCGAGCGTGGAAGGACGTTCCATCAAATGGGTCTCCACCGACAAGAAGCGTTACGTCACCTACAGTCCCGGTGACATTTGGATGGTCGGCGACCTCGTGAAGTACGGCGTCCGCGTCGAGGCCAAGCCCGAGGAGGAGCAGTCGTTCCTCGCCCAGATCTTCATTTCCTGGTTCCCGATGCTGCTGCTCATCGGTGTGTGGATTTTTTTCATGCGCCAGATGCAGGGCGGGGGCCGCGGTGGCGCCTTCAGCTTCGGCAAGAGCAAGGCACGCATGCTCGACGAGGCGAACAACACCGTGACGTTCGCGGACGTCGCGGGTTGTGACGAGGCCAAGGAGGAAGTCGCGGAACTCGTCGAGTTCCTCCGTGACCCTTCCAAGTTTCAGAAGCTCGGGGGCCGGATCCCGCGCGGGGTGCTGATGGTCGGCTCGCCCGGCACCGGCAAGACCTTGCTCGCCAAAGCGATAGCGGGCGAAGCCAAGGTGCCGTTCTTCTCGATCTCCGGCTCCGACTTCGTCGAGATGTTCGTTGGCGTGGGTGCGGCCCGCGTGCGCGACATGTTCGAGCAGGCGAAGAAGAACGCGCCCTGTATTGTGTTCATCGACGAAATCGACGCCGTGGGTCGCCAGCGCGGCGCAGGACTGGGCGGCGGCAACGACGAGCGCGAGCAGACGCTGAATCAGCTGCTGGTCGAGATGGACGGGTTCGAAGGCAATGCCGGGGTGATCGTGATTGCCGCCACCAACCGTCCGGACGTGCTCGATCCCGCGTTGATGCGGCCGGGTCGGTTCGACCGCCAGGTCGTCGTGCCGCTGCCCGACATCCGCGGACGCGAGCAGATCCTGATGGTGCACATGCGCAAGGTTCCGGTCGCGCCGGATGTGCGCCCCGACATCCTCGCCCGCGGCACACCGGGGTTTTCCGGCGCCGACCTTGCCAATCTGGTGAACGAGGCGGCGCTGTTCGCCGCGCGCGGGAACAAGCGCCTGGTCGACATGGACGATTTCGAGCGCGCCAAGGACAAGATCATGATGGGTGCGGAACGCAAGTCCATGGTGATGCCGGAGCATGAACGCCGCAACACCGCGTATCACGAATCCGGCCATGCGGTCGTCG
>JBDSND010000041.1:0-30149 GCA_039915505.1 Casimicrobiaceae bacterium | reverse complement strand
TCGGCGGCAATTTCGGCCGGCGCGAGGTGGTCGCGACCAAGGCCGCCTGCCAGGTCGCCAGCCATTTCGTCAAACTGGTGTATTTCGGCAGCATTATCGACCAGGCGGCGACGCTCGATCCCGTGCTCGCCATGATTGCGGTGGCCGCCTCGATGCTCGGTACCACGCTGGCAAGGCACATTCTGGAGGCGATGAGCGACCAGCAATTCCGCACCTGGGCGGGACGGCTGATCACGACGGTCGCCTGCTATTACATCATCTACGGAAGCTGGCTGCTGCTGGCGCCCTGGTTCGAAAGCAAAGCGCTCGCCTTTTGACAAAGGAGATAGCGGATGGCCGACAGCACAGACCCGCTGGTGCTCGATCTCGTCGAATGGATCGCCCGGGAGCCACGGCTCTATTCCGAGGTGATCGAGACATGGCGCACCTCGTGCCCGCGCCTGACGATCTGGGAGGACGCGGTCGATCGCGGTTTTGTCACGCGCGAGACATCGGCGGGAGCGGAAGTGAGAGTGGCAGTCACCGAGGGCGGCGCACAGTTTTTGCGCGCGCATGGCCGGGTCGGCTGACCCTGTTGCCTCCGTATCGCAGGGCGATAGACGCCCGGCTGTGAACCCATCGATCTACCGGGGGCGGTCGGCTGCCCGAGTTCGTCGTGCCGATCCACAGCGGCTGGCCATCGATTGCAAGATGCCGTTGCCTTTTTGCCTCCGCTGAACTATGAAGTGCGCAGGGGAAATACAGTCTCCCCTTGAGGCTTCGGTCCAAGGACTGTGCAACGCTCGACCTGTCGAGGGATTTGCACATGGACGAAAGCAAGCCTCCTATTCCTCCCAGCGAATTTCGCTTGCGATCGGCTTCTGAGCGGACCTCCGCAGATATTGATTCTGCGCCTCCGAGGTTGACGAGTTCAGGCGAACTCGCCGCTGTCAGAACGCAAAGCGTTTCCGGCCAAGTCGAACCCCGTCGAAACGAACCCCCCGATAAACCTTTGATCGCCGTCTATTACCGGAACGAGGGGGAGGTCAGCGAGGGATTCTTCATGGCATTGCGCGCAATGGGGTTTGCCATCGTCGAGCCACTCCCCGAGCCGCCCGAGCATAGGCAGGAAGACGAGTAGTGAAGCGACAGGGGGGAGCGACCGATGGAAGGACTATTTCTAATTCTTTTTTGTTTTGCCGCCTTTGCCGGCGGCATCGTCAGCGGGTTTTCGGGCTTTGCGATGGGGCTCGTGGTGTCCGGCGTCTGGCTGCACATCATCACGCCGGTCCAGACCGCGGCACTCATCGCGGGGTACGGCCTGCTCACGCAGGGCTACGGCATTCTGAAACTGCGCCAGGCGCTGAACTGGCGGGCGATCTGGCCGCTGTCGCTCGGCACGACGATCGGGATCCCGATCGGCGTGATCCTGCTGACCTACGTCAATCCGGTCCATCTGAGGCTCGGCGTCGGCGTGCTGCTGGTGCTCTACGCGATCTACAGCCTGGCGCGGCCGGCGTTCAAGCCGATGCAGATTGGCGCAGCACCCGACCTCGGCATCGGCTTCGTCAACGGCCTGGTCGGCGGACTGACCGGGCTCGGTGGCATCGTCTCGACCATCTCCTGCCAATGGCGCGGCTGGACGCGGGATGCGCAACGAGCGGTGTTCCAACCGGTGCTGTTCGCGGCTTTCGTGGCGATCTCGATTTCGATGGCCGTCACCGGCGCCTTCACGGCGGAAACCCTCAAATTGTACGGGCTGGGTCTTCCGTTTCTGCTCGTGGGCCTCTGGAGCGGCTTCAAGCTGTACGGAAAGATCGACGACGAGATGTTCCGCAAACTGGTGCTGATACTGATCCTGCTCGCTGGCCTGTCGCTGATCGTGCCGGCAGTCCTTGCCAAACCGTGAGGACGTCATGTCGCTGAAAGCAACCGGTATCATCGCCATACCGAGCATGGCGTGATTGCCGCGCGCCGCCGGCGTCTCGCCGTCATGGAGGCGGAAGCATGATGGTCGTGACCGAATGGATTTCCGGACCGCTGGCCTATCCGTTCATGCAGCGGGCGTTGGTGGTGCCGGTGATGGTGGCGGCAGTGTGCGGAGTGCTATCCTGCTATCTCGTGCTCAAGGGCTGGTCGCTGATGGGCGACGCCATTTCGCATGCCGTGGTGCCGGGCATCGTGCTCGCCCATGTGCTGAGCCTGCCGCTGGCGCTCGGCGCTTTCGTGGCCGGCCTGTCCTGCGCATTGTTGACCGGCTACCTCAAGGAGAACAGCCGTGTGAAGGAGGACACGGTGATGGGGATCGTGTTCTCGGGCATGTTCGGGCTCGGGCTGGTGATCTTCACCAAGGTGGATACCGACCAGCATCTGATGCACATCCTGTTCGGCAATGTGTTGGGCGTGACCGCGCAGGACCCGATCGAAACCGCAATCGTCGCCGGCGGCACGCTGCTCGTCGTCCTGGTCAAGCGGCGCGATCTCCTGCTCTATTGCTTCGATCCCAACCACGCCCGCTCGATCGGTCTGCCCGTGCGTGTCATGCATTATGGCCTGCTGGTGCTGCTGTCGCTCACCATCGTTGCCTCGCTGAAGCGGTCGGCATCCTTCTCGTCATTGCCATGCTGATTGCGCCGGGCACCACGGCCTATCTCCTGACCGACAGTTTCGAGCGGATGCTGGTGATCGCGACCGCCACCGCCACCGTGTCGGCGGCGTTAGGCACCATCGTCAGCTTCCATATCGACGGCGCGACCGGCGCCTGCATCGTGTTGACCCAAACGCTGTTCTTCATCCTGGCATTTTTGTTCGCGCCGAAGCGCGGCATCCTGATGCGAACGCGGTATGTTTCGGGTGCGCCGCTGCCGGGCACGGAAACCTAGCACGATCGCGGATCAATTCGCCGCGATGCCAAACGCCCGCCATTGACTCCGCGCTGGCGATGCGGTGAACTTCATGCAGTCGCATCCAAATCGGGATTGCAACCCGGTAGCCTCAGCAGGACAGGTACGCGCCATGATCGACCTCTATTACTGGACCACGCCGAACGGCCACAAGATCACGATCTTTCTGGAGGAGACCGGCCTGCCCTACGAGGTGAAGGCGGTCAATATCAGTCGCGGGCACCAGTTCCATCCCGACTTCCTACGCATCGCACCCAATAATCGCATCCCGGCGATCGTCGATCATGTTCCGCCCGGGGGCGGCGAGCCGGTGGCGATGTTCGAGTCGGGTGCGATCCTGCTCTATCTCGCGGAAAAGACCGGGCAGTTCCTGCCGGAGGACGTGCGCGCACGCTACGACTGCATCCAATGGCTGTTCTGGCAGATGGGTGGCCTGGGCCCGATGGCCGGGCAGAACCATCATTTCGCGCGCTATGCGCCCGAGAAGATTCCGTACGCGATCGACCGCTACGTCAAGGAGACTGGCCGCCTCTACGGCGTGATGAACAAGCGCCTCGCCGATCGGGAGTTCCTGGCCGGCGACTACTCCATCGCCGACATGGCGGCGTATCCGTGGGTGCAGCCCGACCGGCAGTCCCAGGACATGGCGCACTTTCCACATCTGGAGCGCTGGCGGCGCGCGATCGCTGCCCGCGCGGCGGTCGTGCGCGCTTATGCAGTGGCCGCCAAGGTCAACACCACGCCATCCGTGCACGACGAGGAGTCGCGCAAACATCTCTTCGGACAAAGCCAGAACACCGTCAAGTAACGCAAGACTGCGGTGCGGCGTCAGTACACCATGGTCCGTCGCGACCGGTGTTGGTGAGATTGCGTTGCAGCACGCAATCCTCGTAGCCGCGCATTGGTTCGTCGCTCTGGCCGGAATCCGTCGACGTGTGGCGGAAGTGAGGAAGGTACCCTCGCGCAGTCCCGCGAGCAGGCGCGGGCCTTCCTGCAGCGTGGCGAGGTCCGGCGTCGCCCGAACCCGAGGACCGGCAGGCGGAGCACGCCCGTCAGCTGGACGAGCCGCAGCGCGCGCGATGCGGCCGCGATACCCAGCCGAATCACGCGTCACCGTCAAGGCGACCAACGACGTAGACCCCGATCGTGGCGAGCGCCGCCATCGTCGCATCCGTCGCCCCCGTCGCCGAGACTCCCGGCGCCGTCCTCGACGCGGCCGCCTCGATGATGGGGTCAACGTCGAAGGCGAGGTCACCTTCGGGAGGACACTCGGCGGTGGCGCCCACAGCCGCGAAGTCGTTGAGGCCGCGATCGAGGAGGTGGGTCGGCACGACACTACCCATGGCATTCCAGACGGATTCGATCCGCCCGGGGAATTGCCGCTCCCAACCGCGCAGCATCGCGGTCACCTGCTTGCGCTGGAGATGCTCCTGCGAGCCGCACAGGTTGCAAGGGATGATCGGAAACTGCATGGCCTCGGCGTAACGCACGAGGTCGCGTTCGCGCACATACGCCAGCGGTCGGATGACGACGTGCCGACCGTCGTCGGAGGCGAGCTTCGGTGGCATGGTCTTGAGCTTGCCACCGAAGAAGAGGTTCAGAAAGAACGTCGCCATGATGTCGTCGCGGTGGTGGCCGAGGGCGATCTTGGTCGCCCCGAGCTCGCCGGCGACGCGATAGAGCGCGCCGCGCCGCAGTCGCGAGCAGAGGGAGCACATCGTGCCGCCCGCAGGAATGACCCGTTTCACCACGCTGTAGGTGTCCTGCTCCACGATGTGGAAGGGGACACCGCGGGACGCGAGATAACGCGGCAGCACGTCGGCGGGAAAGCCGGGCTGCTTCTGGTCCAAGTTGACCGCAATGATCTCGAATTTCACCGGCGCCCGGCGCTGTAGGGAAAGCAGGATCTCGAGCAGGCTGTAGCTGTCCTTGCCACCCGACAGGCAGACCATGACCCGATCCCCGGGCGCGATCATGTGAAAGTCGGCAATCGCCTCGCCCACCTGCCGGCGCAGGCGCTTCACGAGCTTGTTGGTCTCGAAGACAGCCTTGCGCGGATCGGTCGTTCGTTGCGGGCCGGTTGCGGCTGCCGGCTGCGCGGCGATTTCGGAGGCGTCCATGCCGAGCATTCTACGTCGCGCCCTCCATGGGTGCCGATTCCAGGGATTCGACGATGGGGCGGGTGGTAGCATCCGCGGGACACTGTGCCGGAGCGCTGCTCGCATGCGTTCCGCGCGTTCCGCATCTGCCTCAAGTCTGACCATGACCCTATCCATATCCTGCCGTTTCGATGCCGGCGCCATCGAGGTCCAGTCCATCCAGGACGCCGACGACATCCGGGTCGCCGTGCGCGCCGACACCCGCGCCGAGTTCCGGCAGTGGTTCTACTTCCGCCTGCAGGGCGCGCGTGATGCCGCTTGCCGGATCCGCTTCACCAACGCCGGGGCGTGCACCTACGTGGAAGGCTGGAAGCAGTACGCGGTGGTCGCCTCGTACGATCGGGAGACGTGGTTCCGGGTGCCGACGACCTTCGACGGCACAGAACTGGTTGTGACCCACGCGCCGCGTTACGACAGCGTCTACTACGCGTATTTCGAGCCCTACGAATGGGATCGTCACCTCGCGCTGCTCGGGCGGGTCGGAAGAAGTCCCCGTGCCAGCATCACCCGGCTCGGCAGCACGTTAGAAGGACGCGACCTCGATCTCGTGACCATCGGCGAGGCCGCCGCGGGCAAGGCGCCGATATGGTGCATCGCGCGCCAGCATCCTGGCGAGACCATGGCTGAGTGGTTCGTCGACGGTCTGCTGACGCGGCTGATCGACCCGCGCGATGCCATGGCCCGTACGCTCCTCGAGGGCGCCGTCTTCCACGTGGTGCCGAACATGAATCCCGACGGGGCCTGTGCCGGCAACTTGCGTACCAATGCGGCCGGCGCCAACCTCAACCGCGAGTGGCTGGCGCCGAGCCTGGAGCGCAGCCCCGAGGTGCTGGTAGTGCGCGACGCGATGCAGCGCACCGGCGCCGCGGTGTTCCTCGACGTCCATGGCGACGAAGGGCTGCCCTACGTATTCGTCGACGGCTGCGAGCGCCTGCCGTCGTACACGCCAGCGCATGGCGAGCGCGAAGCGCGCTTCACCGAAGCCCTGCGGGCCGCCAACCCGGATTTCCAGACGGAGGTCGGCTATCCGCGCAACAAGGACACCAAGGTCAACCTGGCCTTAGCGTCGAAGTGGGCCGGCGACCGGTTCGGATGCCTCTCCTTGACGCTGGAGATGCCATTCAAGGACAACGCCAACCTTCCCGATACGGAGGTCGGCTGGAGCGGAGCCCGGAGCGCCCGGCTAGGGGCGGACCTGCTGCCGGCTCTGCGCGCCGTCCTGTCCTGACGCGGCCGCGACCCAGATGGGGGCCCGGGAGTGTCCTTTTGGCGCTACCATGCGCAACTTCGCACCGGTCAGGGAGAGCTTGCAATGCGAACCATCCTCGTCGCCAATCCGAAAGGAGGCAGCGGCAAGACGACGCTGGTAACCAATATCGCGGGGTGGCTTGCCGGCAAGCGCCAGGCAGTGGCCATTGCTGACGCCGATCCCCAGCAGTCCGCAACGGAGTGGCTCGCCCGGCGACCCGAGCTCTTCCCGACTATCGAACGTTGGGACCCGGCCGCGAAGCGTAGCGGGGGTGACGGTGGCCCCGCGTGGCTCATCGTCGACAGCCCCGCCGGTGCCCATGGCGACGTGTTGCGGGAAACCATGCGACGCAGCGACGTGATGCTGGTGCCGGTGTCGCCGTCATCCTTCGACATGAGCGCGACCCAGCGGTTTTTTGCCGCGATCGCGGAGTTTCGCGGCGTCAAGCAAGGCACCCTGCCGATCGGCCTCGTCGGCATGCGCGTCGACGCCCGCACCCACAGCGCTGCCGAGCTCGACGAATTCCTGAAGGGCTTGGAGCTGCCGGTGATCACCCACCTTCGCGACACGCAGAACTACGTTCACTGCGCGCGCGACGGTGCGTCGATCTTCGATTTGCCACGCTCCCGTGCCGAACAGGACCAGGAGCAGTGGCGCCCGCTGACCCGCTGGATCTCGCGCCAGACGCTCACCCGACAGGCGGCCTGACCCACCCACTGGCCTGCGGCCGCCGCCTGCGCTACTTCGCCGCGGCCCCTTTTTTCTTGTCTGCGCTTTCTCGCGCGGCCTCACGGCTCTTCTCAGCAGATTCGCGCGCCGCTTCGACGGCGCGGTCCGCAGCGTTCTTGCTCTTTTCCGCAGCTTCCTGGGCGGCCGCGGTGACCTTCGGCGTGGCCTCCTGCACGGCGTCGGCGGCCTTGCCGGCGGCCTCCTTGGTCACCGCCGTCGCATCCTTCGCCGCTTCCTGGGCCGCCGTGCCCGCCTTGATCGCGGCGTCCTTGGTGGCCTCTGCTGCACGCTCAGCGGCGCGGCGCGCCGCCTCGGCGGCATCCTTTGACTCGGAACTGCAGCCTGCCAATAGTCCGCTCGCCGTGAGCGCGACCAGCAAGATCATTATGCGCTGTGACATCGTCGATTTCTCCTGTTGATCCTTCGCCGTGCATCGCGTTGCGCGACACGCAGTCGTCATGTTAGCTCATCTCGCTGCGGGATCGACCTCTGCCGCGATGGCCGACAGCGCGCACCACGTCGTGCCGCTGCGAGCCATTGCAGAAGGCGTCGTAAGCGGCCCCATAGCCCTCGGTGGTCGGATGCAGATGGCGACGTCGGGATATTCCCGCGCCGTCAGGCGGCTTCGTTGACGAGCTCCCGCAGCACATAGGGAAGAATCCCCCCGTGGATGTAGTAGTCGATCTCGATGGGCGTGTCGATCCGCAGCAGGAGCGGCACACGCTGACTGTTGCCATCCGCCCGGTGCATCACCAGGGTCACGTCCATCTGCGGCTTCAGTTCCCCGTCCAGGCCCTCAATGTCGAACGTCTCGTCTCCCTTGATCCGTAGCGAGTCGATCGAGTCGGTTCCCTTGAACTGGCACGGCAGGACACCCATGCCGACCAGGTTGGAGCGGTGGATGCGCTCGAAGCTCTTGGCCACCACCGCGCGCACGCCGAGCAGTTGGGTGCCCTTGGCAGCCCAGTCACGCGACGACCCCGTGCCGTATTCCTCGCCGCCGAGTACGATCGTGGGCACGCCGGCCGAGATGTAGCGCATGGCTGCGTCATAGATGAACATCTTTTCCCCGCCAGGCTGGTAGAGCGTCACGCCGCCTTCCTCGCGACTCCCATCTTCGCGGACCGGGATCATCAGGTTCTTGATCCGAACGTTGGCGAACGTGCCCCGCATCATGACCTCGTGGTTGCCGCGCCGCGATCCGTAGCTGTTGAAGTCGGGCTTGGCGACGCCGTGATGAAGCAGCCACTGGCCGGCGGGCGACACTTCCTTGATCGAGCCGGCCGGGGAGATGTGGTCGGTCGTAACTGAATCACCGAAGATGCCGAGCGCGCGTGCACCCTTCACCCCGCCAATGACGCTCGGCGTCATCGAGAAATGGTCGAAGAACGGCGGCTTAGCGATGTATGTCGACGTCGGCCAGTCATAGACCTGGCCGGTCCCACCATGGATGCCGGTCCACAGCGGCGTGGCGTTGGCGAGATCGCTGTACAGGCGCTGGAAGGTCTTCGGGTCCTTGGCGAAGTGCATGACACTAGCCACCTCGTGTGACGTCGGCCAGATGTCCTTGAGATAGACCGGGCCATCCTTGCCCGTGCCCAGCGGCTCGGTGGTCAAGTCCCTGAGTACGGTGCCCGCGATCGCGTAGGCAACGACCAGTGGCGGCGACGCCAGGAAGTTTGCCTTGAGGTTGGGATGAATCCGCGCTTCGAAGTTGCGATTGCCCGAGAGCACCGCTGCGCACACAAGATTGTTGGCGACGATCGTGTCATTGAATTCGCCCGGCAGATCGCCGGCATTGCCGATGCAGGTTGTGCAACCGTAGGCAGCGACGCTGAACCCCAGGCGCTCCAGATACGGAAGCAGGCCGGCACGGGTAAGGTAGTCGGTGACGGTCCGCGAACCGGGTGCGAGCGAGGTCTTGACCTGCGGCTGCACGGTCAGACCCTTTTCCACCGCCTTCTTGGCAAGCAGGCCGGCGGCCAGCAGTACGCCGGGGTTGGACGTATTGGTACATGAGGTGATGGCAGCGATCAGCACGTCGCCATTGCCGATCTCGACGTCCAAGGCCATCTGAGCATCGACAGGATCGGCCATCAGCGGACGATTGTCGACCATCTCCCGCACATCGCGGGCAGCGCCGGGTTCGATGCGCTGGAGGTCCGACGTCGCGTCGACTTCGCCGATGCCTGCCGGCGCCCAGCGCGCCGTGAAGCGCTGGTCGAGCTTGGCGGCAGGCTGGGAAAAACCGTTTTCCGCGGCCGGCTTCGAGTACAGTGAAACGAACTGGGATTTGAGGCTGCCGAGCTCGATGCGATCCTGCGGGCGCTTCGGTCCGGCGACCGACGGACGGATGCTCGCGAGGTCCAGGCTGACCGTCTTGCTGTAGTCGATCTCGCCCGTGCGGGGGATGCCGAACAGGTTCTGGGCACGGAAGTACGACTCGAACGCATCGATCTCCTCTTCCGTGCGGCCCGTCGAGCGCAGATATTCGACCGTGGCCTCGTCGACGGGAAAGAATCCCATCGTCGCGCCGTATTCGGGCGCCATGTTGCCGATGGTCGCCCGATCCGGTACCGCCAGGGTGGTCGTGCCTTCGCCGAAGAACTCGACGAACTTGCCGACCACCTTTTCCCGCCGCAACATTTCCGTGACGGTGAGCACCAGGTCCGTCGCCGTGGTCCCCTCGGGCAGCTTGCCCGTGAGTTCCACCCCGACCACGTCGGGTGTCAAGATGTAGAGCGGCTGGCCGAGCATCCCGGCTTCAGCCTCGATGCCGCCGACACCCCAGCCGACCACGCCGATACCGTTGATCATGGTGGTGTGGCTGTCGGTGCCGACCAGGGTGTCGGGATAGTAAATGCCGTGCTTGTGGTGCACGCCCCGGGCGAGGTATTCGAGGTTGACCTGGTGCACGATGCCGATCCCGGGGGGCACGACCTTGAACGTGTCGAACGCCTGCATGCCCCATTTCATGAACTCGTAACGCTCCTGATTGCGAGAGAACTCGAGCTTCATGTTGAGATCGAGTGCGTCCGGCCGGCGGTAGTAGTCGACCATGACGGAGTGGTCGACCACCAGGTCCACGGGAACCAGCGGCTCGATTAGCTTTGGATCCTTGCCCATGGCGGCGGCGACGTTGCGCATCGCGGCGAGGTCGGCGAGGAGCGGCACCCCGGTGAAGTCTTGCAGCACCACCCGCGCGACCACGAAGGGAATTTCGTCGGTCCGGGGCGCGACCGGCTTCCACGCGGCGAGCTCCCGAATATGCGACTCGGAAACCTTCTTGCCGTCGCAGTTGCGCAGAACGCTTTCGAGCACGATGCGCACGCAAACCGGCAGGCGAGAGATCTTGCCTAGTCCGGCGGCCTCGAGCGCTGGGAGGGAATGGAACTTGCCCTTCCGGCCGGAACGAAGGGTGAATTCCTGGAGCGTATTGAAGGGGCTGTTGGCCATGGCGGTTCCTCGTGTGCGTGTCACTGGCGTGCGGGGGCGCCCGCGACGTCGTTTATGTTGATCTTCATGCCGTTGCCCAGGATCATGTCACCGGGGCGCTGATCGGGCTTGCAGGAACCGAGCCACCGCGCGTCGATCCCAGCGTTGCCTTCCTTCATGCCCAACATCGGGGGGTCGTACGTCGAGCGCGTATCGACCTTGTAGTTCGAATCGAATGAACCCGTGAACACTGCGTGCGTGGTCGCCGTGATGTCGCCGAGCTTGCAGACCGAGTCGACCACGATTTGACCGCCGGTGCGCTTGATGTCCTGCCTGAAGCAATTTTGCTTGACCATCCCGGCGGTCTGCTGCTGCACGGCATTATCGGTGCCGGCATCGATGCACATCTGTACGGTCGCCGCCCCCGATTGAGCGCCGGCCTTGCCGGCACTGGTCGACGCCGTGCGAATCTCCCAGAGACCCGACTTGCGCTTGGGAAAATCCTCCGCTGGGGCAGCGATAGTCGGGCCAGCGGCGAGCGCGATGCCGGCAATGAGCAGGGCGATGCGCCTCATGATCTCCTTCATATGACCAACAGATCCACGAACTCGTGGACCGGCATGGCGTCGAGGACGTCAGCGTCGAGCGCCGCCGCGAGGATCCGCTGCTGCTGCTTCGCGGGAAATCGCCGCGCCAGGTTGGTGCGGAACTTGTCGATCAGAACCGGCATGCCCTCCTTACGCCGGCGACGGTGGCCGATCGGGTACTCCACTACGACCTCCGGCAATTTCGCGCCGTCACGGAACTCGACCGTGATCGCGTTGGCGATCGAGCGCTTGTCGGGGTCGTGATAGTCGGCGGTGAAGTCCCGGTCCTCGACGCAGGTCATCTTAGCGCGCAGCGCATCGATGCGCGGATCACGCGCGATCGCATCTTCGTAATCGGCCGCGGTGAGGCGACCGTAGAGCAGGGGGACTGCAACCATGTACTGGATGCAATGGTCGCGATCGGCGGGATTGGCGAGCGGCCCCTGCTTGTCGATGATGCGGATGGCGGATTCATGGGTGCGGATGGTGATGCCCGCGATGTCGTCGACCGTGCGACCCTCCTTGGCGAGCGATCCATGAATCTGCATGGCGCACTCCACCGCGGTCTGCGCATGGAACTCCGCCGGGAAGCTGATCTTGAAGAGCGCGTGCTCCATCACGTAGCTGCCGTAGCCGCGCTGGAACTTGAATGGCTGTCCCTTGAAGAGCACGTCGTAGAAGCCCCACGTCTTGGCCGTCAAGGCGGAGGGATAGCCCATCTCGCCGGTGCGCACGATGAGCGCAAGGCGTACGGCCCGGGCCGTGGCGTCGCCGGCGGCCCAGCTCTTGCGCGAGCCGGTGTTGGGCGAGTGCCGATAGGTGCGCAACGACTGGCCGTCGATCCACGCATTGGAGACCGCGTCGATCACCTCGTTGCGGGTGAGGCCCAGGAGCTTGCTGACGACCGCAGTCGAGGCGACCTTCACCAGCACCACATGGTCGAGGCCGACACGATTGAAGCTATTCTCGAGCGCAATCACGCCCTGGATCTCATGCGCCTTGATCATGGCGATCAGGATGTCGCGCATAGTCAGCGGCGCCTTTCCGGCCGCGACGTTGGTGCGCGAGCACCAGTCGGCAACCGCGAGGATCCCGCCGAGATTGTCGGACGGATGCCCCCACTCGGCCGCGAGCCAGGTGTCGTTGAAATCCAGCCAGCGGATCATCGCGCCGATGCTGAACGCGGCCTGCACGGGGTCGAGCTGGAACGACGTCCCTGGGACCTTGGCGCCGTTCGGCACGACCGTCCCCGGCACGATCGGACCGAGCAGCTTGGTGCAGGCAGGATAGGACAGCGCCTCGAAGCCGCAACCGAGGGTGTCGATCAGGCAGTAGCGGGCCGTCTCGAAGGCCTCGTCGCTCCCGATCTCGTGGTCGAGGACGTAGTCGGCGATGTCGGCGAGGACGGCGTCGGGTGCGGGGCGGACGTTGCTGATGTGCTGGGACATGGAAGCTCGGCGTGGGATGAGTGGGCGAGTGCCGTCAGCTTCGCTGCTCGAGTGGGACGAACGCACGGTCCTCGGGGCCGACGTAGTTGGCGCTCGGCCGGATGATCTTGCCGTCTACGCGCTGCTCGATGACGTGTGCGGCCCAGCCGGTCGTCCGCGAGATCACGAAGAGCGGGGTGAACATCGCCGTCGGAACGGCCATCATGTGGTAGCTGACCGCCGAATACCAGTCGAGGTTGGCGAACATTTTCTTGGCGTCGGCCATCACCCGCTCGAGACGCTCGGCGATGGCGAACATCTTCATGTTGCCCTCGAGCTCGGAAAGCCGGCGGGCGACTTCCTTGATGACCTCGTTGCGCGGGTCGCCGGTGGTGTAAACCGGGTGCCCGAAGCCGATGATGACTTCCTTGCTCTCGACGCGGCGGCGGATGTCGGCCTCGGCGGCGTCCGGCGAGTCATAGCGCTTCTGGATCTCGAAGGAGACCTCGTTGGCCCCGCCGTGCTTCGCCCCGCGCAGCGCGCCGATCGCACCGGTGATTGCCGAATACAGGTCCGACCCCGTGCCGGCAATGACCCGGCCGGCGAACGTGGAGGCATTGAACTCATGCTCGGCGTAGAGGATGAGCGAGGTGTGCATCGCCTGCACCCATTCCTCGCGTGGTGGCCGGCCATGCAGGAGGTGTAGGAAATGACCGCCGACGCTCGCGTCGTCGGTCTCGACCTCGATGCGCCGGCCATCGTGGCTGTAGTGGTACCAGTACAGCAGCATCGATCCGAGCGAGGCGACCAGCCGATCGGCGATGTCACGTGCACCGGGCTTGCCGTGGTCCTCGCGCTCCGGGAGCAGCGTGCCCAGCATCGACACGCCGGTGCGCATGACGTCCATCGGATGCGCGGCGGCGGGAATCTGCTCCAGGACCCGCATCAGCGGCGTGGGCAGGCCGCGCAGCCGGCCGAGCTTGGCCTTGTAGGCGGCGAGCTCCGGCGCGGTCGGCAGCTTTTCGTGGATCAGAAGATGGGCGATTTCCTCGAATTGCGAGTGGCGCGCAAGGTCAAGGATGTCGTAACCGCGATAGGCAAGGTCGTTGCCGGCGCGGCCCACGGTGCACAGCGCGGTATTACCCGCGGTCACACCCGAAAGGGCGACCGACTTCTTGGCTTTGGGGGCGCTTGCGGGGGTGTCCGTCATGGCAGGATTCCGCGTTTAAGGAGAAGTTGGAAAATTTGGAGGAGTTGGAGAAGGTGGGAAGCGGGGTGCGTGGTGCCGGCGCGAGCGCTCGATCAACGCCCGGTCGTGGCTGGACCGTCGTCCGGCTTTCGGCTGGCGAACAGCGCATCGAGCCTGGATTCGAAGGCGTGGTAGCCAAGAAAATCGTAGAGCTCGGCGCGGGTCTGCATCGTATCGACGACGGCTTGCTGGGTGCCGTCGCGGCGCAGGGCCTGGTACACCCCAAGGGCCGCCTTGTTCATCGCCCGGAATGCGGAGAGCGGGTACAGCGCGATCGCCACGTCGGCGCCGTGCAGTTCGTCGAGAGTGAACAACGGTGTCGCTCCGAACTCGGTGATGTTGGCGAGGATCGGCACCTTCACGGCGTCGGCGAAGCGGCGATACATGGAGAGCTCGGTGATCGCCTCGGGAAAGATCATGTCGGCGCCCGCTTCGACACACGCACAGGCCCGGTCGATGGCCGCGTCCAGTCCCTCGACCGCGAGGGCATCGGTGCGGGCCATGATCACGAACGACGGGTCGGTGCGGGCGTCGACCGCGGCGCGGATTCGGTCGACCATTTCATCCCTGGGCACGATCGCCTTGTTCGGCCGATGCCCGCAGCGCTTGGCGCCGACCTGATCCTCGATGTGCATCGCGGCGGCGCCGAATTTCACCAGCGATTTGACCGTGCGGCCGATGTTGAAAGCCGAGGCGCCGAAGCCAGTGTCGACATCGACCAGCAGCGGCAACGGGCACGCATCGGTGATGCGCCGGACATCGGTCAGCACGTCGTCGAGATTGCTGATGCCAAGGTCGGGAAGCCCGAGCGAGCCCGCCGCAACCCCGCCCCCGGAAAGATACATGGCGCGGTATCCGCTGTGTTCGGCAAGGAGGGCGTGATACGCGCAGATGACGCCCGGCACCTGCAGCGGCTGCTCGGCAGCGACCGCGGCACGAAATCGCGCACCAGGGCTGGGATCGGCACCAGGGCTAGGACCGGTCATAGGAACTCCATCATGGTGGCGTTGGCGTGGCGCCCGCCGGCGCGAACCATCCCTTCGCATCGGTAGGCAGCTTGGCGCCTGCGGCATGCGCCCGCTGCAGGATGCTCCAGAAGTAGCGATACGAAGCGCGGTCGTGCATGCGATTGCCGCGCGCAATCGGCCCCCAGTCGACGGCGCGCGCCGCGGCCAGCACCGCGGACGCCTCGACGATGGCGTCGTGATCGGGCTGCATGGCGAAGACGATCGCGTCGATCTGACTCGGGTGGATGCTCCACATGCGCAAAAAGCCGAACTCGTCGCGCGCCCGCCGGGCGTCGGCATAGACGGCATCGTCGTCGTTCAAAACCTGGCTGATGCCATGCGTGGGCACCACCCCGTGGGCCAGTGCGGCCGCAGCCACCTCGGCCTTGGCGCGACGCATCAGTGCATGATCGAACTGGCCTGGGCTGCTCATCGCCGAGGCGGGAATGGCGCCGTGGTGCGCACTCACGAAATCGAGGGTACCGAAGTCCATGCTCACGATTCCCGCCAGTCCCGCGATCTGCCAGGCGTTGTGCACTGCGCCAGGCGTTTCGACGAGCACGCTGACCGGAATCTCCCGGCCGAGCCCGGCGCGGGCCACGGCGAGCACGACCGCATCGAGATAGGTCGCGACATCGCCAACGTGCTCGGCCTTGGGCAAGGTGAGGAATGCGAGGCGATGCCCGGCTTCGTTGATCAGGATCGCAAGCTCGTCGCGCCAGGCCGGATGCCGGACCCCGTGGGTGCGGGCGCCCATTCTGGACGCAGTGTTGGCGTCGCTCGCGATCAGCGCCGCAACCATCTTCGCGTGCTCGCGCTCCGCGCCCACCGGGGCACCGTCCTCGCAGTCGGCCGCGATGTCGAAGACCGGACCACGCTCGGCCTGCAGCGCCAGCGCCTTGCGCAAGAAGCGTTCCGTGCCCGCGTAATGCACGCATGGTGCGAGCAGGGGCAACGCCCGCGCGGCGTCATGCAGCGCCAACTGCGGATGCAGGGGATCGGTCATCGGTTCGCCGCAGGGGGGGCGGCAATCAGCCGAGCAGCGATGCAACGCCGGCGCGCTCCTCTTCCAGCTCCTGCAGGGTCGCGTTCATCCGCTCGCGCGAGAAATCATCGATCGGCAGGTCCTCAACTAGACGGTACGCGCCGTTCTCGGTGGTCACGGGAAAGCCGTAGATCACGTCCTCGGGAATGCCGTACTGGCCATCGGACGCAATGCCCATGGTGACCCACTCGCCCTTGCTGCCGCCGAGCCAGTCGCGGACGTGGTCGATCGCAGCGTTCGCCGCCGACGCCGCCGAGGACAGGCCGCGCGCGGCGATGATGGCGGCCCCCCGCTTGCCGACCGTAGGCAGGAAGGTGTTGCGGTTCCAATCCTCGTCGCTGATGAGGTCCTTGAGTGGCTTGCCGTTGACCGTGGCGAAGCGGTAATCGGGGTACATGGTCGGCGAGTGGTTGCCCCAGACGACCACTTTCTTGATGTCACCGACCGGCTCGCCACTCTTGAGCGCCAGTTGCGAAAGCGCGCGGTTGTGGTCGAGCCGCAGCATGGCGGTGAAATTGCGGCGGGGCAGCGAAGGGGCCGACTTCATGGCGATATAGGCGTTGGTGTTGGCCGGGTTGCCGACGACGAGCACCTTGATGTCCCGGCTGGCGACGGCTTCCAGCGCCTTGCCCTGCTCGATGAAGATCTTGGCGTTCTCCATGAGCAGGTCCTTGCGCTCCATTCCGGGCCCGCGCGGCTTCGCCCCGACCAGCATCGCAATGTCGGCGTCCTTGAAGGCTTCACGCGCCTCGGCCGTGCCGGTCATGCCGGCGAGCAGCGGAAAAGCGCAGTCCTCGAGCTCCATCATCACGCCCTTGAGTGCCGCCTGGGCCTTTTCCATCGGCAATTCGAGGAGCTGCAGGATGACCGGCTGATCGCGGCCGAGCATCTCGCCGGCGGCGATCCGAAACAGCAGGCTATAGCCGATCTGGCCGGCGGCACCGGTGACGGCGACGCGGACGGGTTTGTTCATGCGCAATGCTCCTGGAAGGTGGCGGCGGTGACACGCAGCCTCGGGGCAGCGGGCGGGGCCGGGACGGGTGAGGGGCCGGCGATCCGCAGGATGCGCTGCAACCACCCGCCGGCACCGGCGTCGACAGAAGAGCCGCCAATCGGCAAATTGTAGGATGGTGCGCGCGGCAGTGTCAATGTACTCCTCTATCTTATAGAAGATATATGATAGGGGCTCAGCTCACGTGGCATAGCAGCCATGGGCCCTAAGGCCACCTCTGCCGTCCGCCCGCAAACGCCCTTCGCCCATGTCATCCGCGCCATCCTTCCGCCCCCTCTACTTCCAGATCCGCGACGTCCTCGAAAAGAGTCTCGAGGCCGGCGAATGGGGCCCCGGGGACGCCATCCCCAGCGAGATGGAGCTCGCGGCCCGGTTCCGCGTGGCGCATGGAACCGTGCGCAAAGCGATCGAGGCCCTGGCGGCCGACAATCTGGTCGTACGCCGGCAGGGCAAGGGCACCTTCGTGGCAACCCATACTGAGGAGACCGGATCCATGTTCCGGTTCCTGCGCATCCGGCGCGACGATGGGGTCGACGAATACCCCGCCAGCCGCTTGCTCGAGGTGCGCCGCGCGAAGGCCGGGGCCGAGATCGCCCGCCTGCTCGCCATGCGGCCGGCCGATCCGGTGCTGCTGCTGCGGCGGGTGCTCGATTATGGGGGCGAGCCCGTGGTGCTCGACGACATCACGTTGCCCGCGGCGCTTTTCCGTGGTCTCACCCGGGCGCGGCTCCTCAGCCACCACGGCTCGATCTACGGATTGTTCGAGCGAGAGTTCGGTGTGCATATGTGCAAGGCCGAGGAGCGCCTGCGCGCCGTGGTGGCGGATGCGGTCACGGGCCCTCTCCTGGCAGTGCCTGCCGGCGCACCGCTGCTCGCGGTAGACCGGGTCACGTTCACTTACGGCGACCGACCGGTGGAGGTTCGCCGGGGCCTGTATTCGACCCGGCGCCACCACTATGTCAACGTTTTGAACTGATGTCTTGCACCGGGTCCAGCTGCCACGCAGGAGCGGGAGAGACCGGACGCGCTATAATTTGTGGCTGTTTGCTCCTGCTTTGCACGCAAATGGCGTCCGGATGAATTCCGGCACGCTTCGCGCGTGTCCAGCGACACGACCTCGCGCCGCCCTCCGGTGCGCGAGTGCCCGCTTTCGGCAAGGGATTCCTATCCGCATGGTGACCGTGTCGGCCTGCACTGCCATCTTGAGCGATGCGCGAGCGAGGCGCGAGCGACGTGCGCATCGCATGCCCTCCATCGTTCCTGAAGCGAGAGCCCCTTGGTAAAAGCCCGCCCTGTCTACCTCAACCTGGTCGAAATACGGCAGCCGCTTCCGGCGATCGTTTCCATTCTCCATCGAATCAGCGGCGCCCTGCTCTTCCTGATGGGCATTCCCCTGGTCCTGCTCGTCGCCGAGGCGAGCCACGGCACCGCGCAGGACTTCGACATCGTCCGAGGCTGGTTCGGGTCGCCGCTGGCGAAGCTCGGCCTCCTGGCCATGGTGTGGGCCTACTTGCATCACTTCTGCGCCGGCATCCGTTACCTCCTGCTGGACATGGACCTCGGCGTCGATCTCGAACCCGCTCGTCGGTCGAGTGTCATCGTGCTCTTCGTCAGCCTTGCGCTCACCGTGGTGGTCGGAGCGCGGTTGTGGTGAAGCGGCCCCTGCGCAATACCGTAGGCGCCCATTACGGATCGATGGAATGGCTTGCCCAGCGCGTCACCGCGGTGGTGATGGTCGTGTATACGTTCGGCTTTTTGGGCGTTCTGCTCTGGCACGGCGGACTCGACTACGCCACGTGGAATGGTCTTTTCGCCAGCAACCTGTTTCGCTTGCTCTCGTTCCTTTTCATGGTGGCGCTGCTCTACCACGCGTGGATCGGTGTACGTGACATCTACATGGATTACCTGAAGTCCATCGGCCTGCGCCTTTTCGCTCAGGTGGTCTCGATCGCCGTCCTGGTCGCCTATTTGGGCTGGGCCATCCAGATCCTATGGGGTGTGCGATGACCCCGTTGCCGAGCGTTCCGGTTCGCCGGTTCGACACCATCGTGATCGGGGCGGGCGGGGCAGGCATGCGGGCGTCGCTGCAGCTCGCCGAGGCTGGCCTGTCCGTCGCCGTGCTTTCCAAGGTCTTCCCCACCCGCTCGCATACGGTGGCGGCGCAGGGCGGCATCGGCGCATCGCTCGGGAACATGGCCGAGGACAACTGGCTCTGGCACATGTACGACACCATCAAGGGTTCCGACTGGCTCGGCGACCAGGATGCGATCGAGTACATGTGCCGGATGGCGCCAGAGGTCGTCTACGAGCTCGAGCATTTCGGGATGCCCTTCGACCGCAATCCCGATGGCACGATCTACCAGCGGCCTTTCGGTGGCCACTCCGCGAATTTCGGCGAGAAGCCGGTGCAGCGTGCCTGTGCGGCTGCCGATCGGACCGGCCACGCGATGCTTCACACGCTCTACCAGCGCAACGTGCGCGCGCACACCCAGTTCTTCGTCGAGTGGATGGCGCTCGACCTGATTCGCGACCAGGACGGCGATGTCCTCGGCGTCGTGGCGTTGGAGATGGAATCCGCCGAGGTCATGATCCTGCAGGCCAAGGCGACGATGTTGGCGACCGGCGGTGCGGGTCGTATCTTCGCGGCATCGACCAATGCCTTCATCAACACCGGAGATGGACTGGGAATGGCGGCACGGGTCGGCATCCCTCTCGAGGACATGGAGTTCTGGCAATTCCATCCCACCGGCGTGGCCGGTGCGGGCGTGCTCATCACCGAAGGCGTGCGCGGCGAGGGCGGGATCCTGCTCAATGCCGATGGCGAGCGGTTCATGGAACGCTACGCGCCCAACCTCAAGGACCTGGCGTCGCGCGACGTGGTGTCGCGGTCGATGGACCAAGAGATCAAGGAGGGCCGCGGCTGCGGGCCGGACAAAGATTACGTGCTGTTGAAGCTCGATCATCTGGGTCCCGAGGTGATCATGAAGCGCCTGCCATCGATCCGGGAGATCGCGCTCAAATTCGCCAACGTCGATCCGATCAAGGAGCCGGTGCCGGTCGTTCCTACCATCCACTACATGATGGGCGGGATCCCGACCAACATGCATGGCCAGGTGGTTGCGCCCAAGGACGGCGACCCGAATGCGATCGTCCGCGGCCTCTACGCGGTCGGGGAGTGCGCCTGCGTCTCGGTGCACGGGGCCAACCGGCTCGGCACTAACTCCCTGCTCGACCTCTTGGTGTTCGGCCGCGCCGCGGGCATGCACATTGTCGACCAGGGCCTGGCTGGCCGGCGGCACCGGCCGCTGCCGAAGGATGCGGCGGATCCGGCGCGGGCACGACTGGCGCGGCTCGACGGGGCGACGTCCGGCGAATCGGTCGCGGAGGTGGCGAGTGATCTACGCCGGACCATGCAGTCGCATTGCGGGGTATTCCGCAACCAGGAACTCCTGAGCGAAGGCGTGCGCAAGGTGATGGAGCTCGAGGAACGCGTCGACCGGATTGCAATTCAGGACAAGAGCCGCATCTTCAACACGGCGAGGGTCGAGGCTCTCGAGCTCGACAACCTGATCGAGGTCGCCAAGTCGACCATCGTGTCCGCGGAAGCGCGCCAGGAAAGCCGCGGCGCCCAGGCCAGGAGCGACTATCCCAATCGCGACGACGTGAACTGGCTGAAGCACACGCTCTGGTATCGAGACGGCAATCGCCTCGACTTCAAGCCGGTGAACTTGAAGCCGGTGTCGGTTGAGGCATTCCCGCCCAAAGCCCGTACGTACTGAGCCTTTTGAGCCAGCCGATGCCCTCACGCCTTCGTCCCGATCGAGTCCCTCCACGCGGGGCCATCGCCTGTTGCGCTGCGCGGCATGCCGTCGCCGGGCGCCCGCCGAGTATCAACCCAGCCCCGGCGCGACCGATGCACCTTCGCCAACCAACCGGCACACCATGAAATTCCGCATCTACCGCTACGATCCCGATACCGACGCCAAGCCCTACGTCAAAGATTACGACGTCGCGCTCGAGTCGACCGACCGCATGCTCCTCGATGCCCTGATCCGGATCAAGGCAGTCGACGACTCGCTGGCGTTTCGCAAGAGCTGCCGCGAGGGTGTCTGCGGCTCGGATGCCATGAACATCAACGGCAAGAACGGCCTCGCCTGCACGACCAATCTCAAGGCGATCAAGGAGCCTGTCGAGCTAAGGCCGCTTCCCGGCCTACCGGTGATCCGCGACCTGATCGTCGACATGAGCCAGTTCTTCAAGCAATACCACTCAGTCAAGCCCTACCTCGTTAACGACACGCCCCCTCCGGAGAAGGAGCGTCTCCAGGCTCCGGGTGACCGCGAGGAGCTCGATGGGCTTTACGAATGCATCCTCTGCGCGTGCTGCTCCACCGCCTGCCCCTCGTTCTGGTGGAATCCCGACAAGTTCGTCGGCCCGGCAGGCCTGCTCCAGGCCTACCGCTTCATCGCCGACACGCGCGACCATGCCACCAACGAGCGTCTCGATAACCTCGAGGATCCGTATCGCCTGTTCCGCTGCCACACGATCATGAACTGCGTGGACGTTTGCCCGAAGGGACTCAATCCGACCCGCGCGATCGGCAAGATCCGCGAGATGCTCGTCAAGCGCGCAGTGTGACGCGCGTGGAAACCGCCATGCCGACTGTCGCGAAAGCCGCCGGACCGGCCGATCACCTGTCCGTGACCGAGCAGAACCGCCTGCGCTGGCGGTGCCGGAGGGGGATGCTGGAAAACGATCTCATCCTGACGCGGTTCCTCGACGCGCGCGCTGGAGCCATCGCAGCGGACGAGCTCGATGCCCTTGACCGGCTGCTCGACCTCCCGGACGACGCGCTGTGGGACCTGCTGGCCGGGCGCGCGGAATCGGACGATCCCGCGACGGTGCCCCTGCTCGGCGTGTTGAGAAGTCTCTGATCAATGATGACCCCCTACAAGTCCGGTCAAGCCGGCGACGCAGCGTGGAGGAGAGACTGCCCGAAACGGCGGGGCGCATCGCAATGGTCGACGTGGCCGACCCCGACCGACGTCTAGCCCCCGCCCAAGACCATTCACGCATGGAGTCCGAGCAATGAAAACCGACCGCACCGCGACCCTGTCCTTTTCAGACGGCTCGCCCGCCATCACGTTCCCCATCGTCGAGGGTACGGTGGGCCCGGAAGTTCTCGACATCCGCGCGCTGTACGGCAAGACCGGCCGGTTCACCTACGACCCGGGATTCATGTCCACGGCTGCGTGCGCGTCGGACATCACCTATATCGACGGCGACAAGGGCGAGCTGCTCTACCGCGGCTATCCGATCGAGGAACTGGCGCAGCACTGCAATTTCCTCGAGGTGTGCTACCTGTTGCTGAACGGCGAACTCCCCGATCCAGCCCAGGACAAGGAGTTCGTCGGGCTCGTGACCAATCACACCATGGTCCACGAGCAGATGCAGTTCTTCTTCCGTGGATTCCGCCGCGACTCGCACCCCATGGCGGTGCTCGTCGGGGTCGTCGGCGCGCTGTCGTCGTTCTACCACGACGCCCTCGACATCAGCGACAAGCACCACCGCGACGTCTCGGCGATCAGGCTTATCGCCAAGCTGCCGACACTGGTCGCCATGGCGCACAAGTATTCTGCGGGCCAGCCGTTCATCTATCCCCGCAACGATCTCGCCTACACCGCGAACTTCATGCGCATGATGTTCGCCACTCCGGCCGAGGATTACCAGGTGAACGATGTGATGGTCCGCGCACTCGACCGGATCCTCATCCTGCACGCCGATCACGAGCAGAACGCGTCGACGTCGACGGTGCGGCTGGCGGGAAGCTCGGGCGCCAATCCGTTTGCGTGCATTGCAGCGGGCATTGCCTGCCTGTGGGGCCCGGCGCACGGCGGCGCCAACGAAGCGGCGCTCAACATGCTCTACGACATCCAGCGGCAGGGCGGCGTGGCCAAGATCGGCGAGTTCATCGACCAGGTCAAGGACAAGGATTCGACGGTAAAGTTGATGGGCTTCGGACATCGGGTCTACAAGAACTACGATCCGCGCGCCAAGCTGATGCGCGAGACCTGCTACGAAGTGCTGAACGAGCTCGGGCTCAACGACGATCCGCTCTTCGCTTTGGCGATGGCAATGGAGAAGATCGCGCTGGAGGACGAATACTTCGTGTCGCGCAAGCTCTACCCGAACGTCGACTTCTACTCGGGAATCGTGCAAAAGGCCCTCGGCATTCCAGTGTCGCTGTTCACCGGGATCTTCGCCATGGCGCGGACGGTGGGCTGGATTGCGCAATGGAACGAGATGATCTCCGACCCGGACCTGAAGATCGGCCGGCCGCGGCAGCTCTACACCGGCGCGACGCGACGGACGGTCACGCCGCTGGCCAAGCGGAAGACAGCCTGATCCGGATACCTCCCGGCGCTGCCGCCCCAAGGTGGACGCGCAACGCGGCGTCGGGCATGCGCGACGGGGCGTTTGGACGACCGGCGGTGCTGTGAAGCACCTTCGTGGTTAGACGAGGCGAGGCGAGGCAACGATGAGCATCATGCAGGAACTCCAGTCGAGCAGTACCCTCTTCGGGGGCAACATCCCGTTCATCGAGGAGCAGTACGAGAACTATCTCGCGGATCCGGATTCGGTGACCCAGGACTGGCGCGGCTATTTCGAGGCGCTGCGCGGCGGCGTGCACGACGTTGCCCACGCTCCGGTGATCGAGTCCTTCATCCAGCTCGGCAAGAACCGCCGCATGGCCGGCGCCATGGTGGATGCGACCACCATGCACAAGCAGGTGCAAGTGCTGCAACTCATCAGCAAGTTCCGCACCCTCGGAATGTTCCACTCCGATCTCGATCCGTTGAAACGGCAGGCCAATCGCTACATCCCCGATCTCGACCTGCGGACCTACGGCTTCACCGACTCGGATCTGGACACCGAGTTCGACGTTGGCTCGTTCAAGGGGGGGCCGCAGCGGATGCGTCTCGCCGTACTCATCACGGCCCTCAAGGATACGTATTGCCGCACCTTCGGCGCGGAGTACATGTACATCTCCGATACCCCGGTGAAGCGATTCGTGCAGTCGCGTATCGAGCCGATCCATTCGCATCCGGAATACCCGGTCGAGCAACGCCGGCAGATCCTCGAGCGCTTGACGGCGGCCGAGACGCTCGAGCGCTACCTTCACACCCGCTACGTGGGTCAGAAGCGCTTTTCCGGCGAGGGTGGCGAGACCCTGACCCCGATGCTCGACCATCTCATCCAGATCGCCGGCCGCGACGGCATACAGGAAACCGTGATCGGCATGGCGCACCGTGGCCGCCTCAATGTCCTCGTCAACACCCTGGGCAAGATGCCTAGCGAGCTCTTTTCCGAGTTCGAGGGCAAGTACGCCCAGCAGCTGCCGGCGGGCGACGTGAAGTACCACCAGGGCTTCTCGTCGGATGTCATCACGCCGGGCGGACCCATGCATCTCACGCTGGCCTTCAACCCGTCGCATCTCGAGGCGGTCAACCCGGTGGTCGAGGGCTCGGTGCGAGCGCGCCAGCATCGCCGCGGCGATGCCAAGGGTGACCAGGTGCTGCCCGTCCTGATCCACGGCGACGCGGCGATCGCGGGCCAGGGCGTCGTACAGGAATGTTTGAATATGGCGCAGACCCGAGGCTTCTACACCGGCGGCACCGTGCACATCGTAATCAACAACCAGATCGGCTTTACCACGTCCGATCCGCGGGACGTGCGCGGCACGCTCTATTGCACCGACGTCGCGAAGATGGTCGAGGCACCGATCTTCCACGTCAACGCCGACGACCCCGAGGTATGCCTGCTCGCCGTCGAGCTCGCCATGGAGTACCGCAAGGAGTTCCACAAGGACGTTTTCATCGACCTCGTGTGCTTCCGCCGGCTCGGTCACAATGAGGCGGACGAGCCGATGGTGACCCAGCCGTTGATGTACAAGAAGATCAACCAACACCCCGGAACGCGCAAGCTGTACGCCGACCGGCTGGTGCAGGAAGGCGTGGTCCAGGCCGATGAGGCCGAGGCGATGGTCGCGGCCTACCGCGTGGCGATGGACAAGGGCCTGCACACCAACAAGACGGTCCTGTCGAACTACAAGGCGCCGTTCTCGGTCGACTGGTCGCCCTTCAAGGATCGCGACTGGACGGAGGCCTATGATTCCACCGTCCCGCTCGAAGTGCTGCAGAACCTCGGTCGCAAGATCACCGAGACGCCGCCCGGATTCAAGCTGCATTCGAGGGTCGAGAAGGTGATCGCCGACCGGCTCGCGATGGCCGAGGGCAAGCAGCCGATCGATTGGGGCATGGGCGAGAATCTCGCCTATGCCGCGCTGTTGAACGACGGCTATGGGGTGCGCCTGTCGGGCGAGGACATCGGTCGCGGCACGTTTTCGCATCGCCACGCCGTGCTGCACGATCAGAACCGCGAGAAGTGGGATGCCGGCACGTACGTGCCCCTCGAGCATCTCAAGCCAGACCAGCCGAGCTTCGAGATCATCGACTCGGTGTTGACCGAGTTCGCCGTGGTCGGCTTCGAGTATGGCTACGCGACCTCGGATCCGAGCCGGCTGGTGGTCTGGGAAGCGCAGTTCGGCGACTTCGCCAACGGCGCGCAGGTCATCATCGACCAGTTCATCAGCTCAGGAGAGGTCAAGTGGGGTCGCGTCTGCGGCATGGCGATGCTGTTGCCGCACGGCTACGAAGGGCAGGGGCCGGAGCATTCCTCGGCGCGACCGGAGCGCTATCTCCAGCTCTGCGCCGAGCACAACATGCAAGTGTGCGTGCCATCGAACCCGGCCCAGATCTTTCACCTCTTGCGCCGGCAGATGATCCGCACGTACCGCAAGCCGCTGATCATCATGAGCCCGAAGAGCCTGCTGCGGCACAAGGAAGCCGTCTCGACCCTCGACGAGCTCGCCAACGGCAAGTTCGACAATGTCATCGGCGAGACCGAGAACTTTAACGCGAAGGCGGTAAAGCGGGTGATCGTTTGCAGCGGCAAGGTTTACTACGAGCTCGCCGCCTATCGGCGCGAACACAAGATCACCGACGTGGCGATCATGCGCCTCGAGCAGCAGTATCCGTTTCCCCACGCCGAGTTCAAGCGCGAGCTGGGGAAGTTCCCGGCATCCAAGGAAGTCGTCTGGTGCCAGGAGGAGCCGCAGAACCAAGGCGCGTGGTATCGGCTGCGCGCCTACCTCCGCGGCGATACTCCCGCCCGCCAAGCGATCGCCTACGCCGGCAGGCCCGTATCGGCGTCACCCGCAGTCGGCTACATGTCCAAGCATGCCGCCCAGCAAAAGCAACTCATCGAGGAAGCCTTCGCGCCCAGCCTCGGCATGGGCGAGATGCTGGTCGGCAACTGATCCAAATCCAGGAAATCACCGCCATGCTGCTCGAAGTGAAAGTGCCCCAGCTGCCTGAATCGGTGGCCGAAGCGACCCTCCTTGCCTGGCACAAGCAGCCAGGCGACGCCGTCAAACGCGACGAGAACCTCATCGACATCGAGACCGACAAGGTCGTGCTCGAGCTTCCGGCGCCTGGTGATGGCGTGCTGGTCGAGCTGCGCAAAGCCGACGGAGCAACCGTGGCGGGACAGGAAGTGATCGCGGTTATCGACACCGAAGCCAAGGCGGTCGCGAACGCGCAAGCCAAATCACCGGCGCCCGTCGAGGCGACCGAGAAAGCGGCGACGCCGGCCGCCACGCAGGCAGCTCGCAACGGCGCGGATGCAGGACGGGATGAAACCCGCGCGGCGGCTCCGTCCGGCGTGGGCTCCGGCAAGGCTGACGTTGCCGCACTCCCCGCGGCGCGCAAGCTGATGGCCGAGCGGGGCGTGGCCGCGGCAGACGTGCAGGGCACCGGCCGAGGCGGTCGAATCACCAAGGCCGACGTGCCCCCGGCCAGCGCCTCGGCCGGCGCGGCAGCGCCACCGCCTGCGGCCATGGTAGCCGAAACGCCGCCTGCGAAGCCTGCGCCTAACGCGCGTCCATCCGCGCCTTCGCCCCACGGCGGCCTTACCCAGGGTGCCCGTCCCGAGCAGCGCGTCCCGATGTCGCGCCTACGCCAGCGGGTCGCCGAACGGCTGGTGCAGTCGCAGTCCACTGCGGCGATCCTCACCACGTTCAACGAAGTGAACATGCAGCCGGTGATCGATCTGCGTAACCGCTATAAGGAGCGCTTCGAGAAGGAGCACGGGGTCAAGTTGGGCTTCATGGGGTTCTTCGTGAAGGCGGCCGTGCACGCCCTCAAAAAATTTCCCGCGCTCAATGCGTCAATCGACGGCACGGACATCGTCTACCACGGCTATTTCGACATTGGCGTCGCCGTCGGCAGTCCCAGGGGGCTCGTGGTGCCGATCATCCGCGACGCCGACCAGCTGTCGATTGCGGAGATCGAGCAGCAGATCGGCGACTTCGGCAAGCGTGCCCAGGAAGGCAAGCTCACCGTCGAAGAGCTTACCGGGGGCACCTACACCATCAGCAACGGCGGAGTCTTCGGCTCAATGCTCTCTACGCCGATCATCAACCCGCCGCAGTCGGCTATTCTCGGCGTACATGCGACGCGCGAGCGTCCCGTCGTCGAGAATGGCCAGGTCGTTGTGCGGCCGATCAACTACCTGGCGCAGTCGTACGACCATCGCATCATCGACGGCCGCGAGGCGGTGCTTTCGCTCGTGGCCATCAAGGAGGCGCTGGAGGATCCGGCGCGCATGCTGCTCGATCTCTGACGCCGGAGGGGTGACGCGCGGGCACTGGCATGGCCTCGCCTGCCGGTGACGCGGTTCCCCAGGACGGCTACGTTGTGCATATCCGGAGAAGGAATGGCTGAACAATTCGACGTGGTCGTGATCGGTGGCGGCCCCGGGGGGTACATCGCTGCTATTCGCGCCGCGCAACTCGGCTTTCGCGCCGCATGCATCGACGACTGGAGCACCGCGGACGGCAAGCCAGCGCCGGGGGGAACCTGCACCAACGTCGGCTGTATCCCCTCGAAGGCGCTGCTGCAGTCGTCGGAGCACTTCGAGCACGCCGGCCACGGTTTCGCCGAGCACGGCATCGAGATCAAGGGCCTCGGCATTGACCTCGGCCGCATGCTGGCGCGCAAGGACAAGGTCGTCAGCCAGAACAACCAGGGCATCCTGTACCTGTTCAAGAAGAACAAGGTGACCTTCTTCCATGGCCGCGGCGCGTTCCGCGGCGGCAGCGCGATGGCGGGCTGGACCCTCTCGGTCGAGGGCAAGGCGACCGCCGAGCTTTCCGCCAAGCACGTGATCGTCGCCACCGGCTCGTCGCCACGGCCGCTGCCGGGAGTCGAGACCGACAACGAACGGATCCTCGACAACGCCGGAGCCTTGGCGATCGCCACTGTGCCCAAGACGCTCGGCGTGGTGGGGGCTGGGGTGATCGGCCTCGAGATGGGCAGTGTCTGGCGGCGGCTCGGCGCGCAGGTGACCGTGCTGGAAGCGCTACCGACGTTCCTGGGTGCCGCGGACGAAGCGGTGGCGAAGGAAGCTGCCAAGGTATTCAAGAAGCAAGGCCTCGACATCCGCACCGGGGTGCGGATCACCAAGGTCGAAGTCGGCAAGTCCGGTGTCGAGGTTGCCTACGACGACGCGTCCGGCAAGGCGCAGCGTGCCTCGTTCGAGCGATTGATCGTGGCGATCGGTCGGGTGCCGCGCACGGCGGGCCTGGACGCAGACACGGTCGGCTTGCGCCTCGACGAGCGCGGCTTCATCGGCGTCGATGAAGCCTGCCGCACCAACCTGCCGAACGTCTGGGCGATCGGCGACGTGGTGCGCGGTCCCATGCTGGCGCACAAGGCCGAGGAGGAGGGCGTCGCGGTGGCCGAGCGGATCGCCGGGCAGCACGGCCACGTCGACTTCAACACGGTGCCGTGGGTGATCTATACCTCCCCGGAGATCGCGTGGGTGGGCAAGACCGAGCAGGAGCTCAGGGCGGCCAAGCTCGAGTATCGTGCCGGCAGTTTTCCCTTCGCCGCCAACGGCCGCGCGCGTGCGCTCGGCGACACGACCGGCTTCGTCAAGATGCTCGCCGACGCCAAGACCGACAGAATCCTTGGGGTGCACATCATCGGGCCCTACGCCTCCGAGCTGGTGGCCGAAGCCGTGGTGGCCATGGAGTTCGGTGCGTCGAGCGAGGATATCGCCCGGATTTGCCACGCTCATCCATCGCTCTCCGAGGCGACCAAGGAAGCTGCGCTTGCGGTGGATGGCCGGACCTTGAACGCCTAGGCCGTGTGGCGGTGCCTGCCATGACCGACGGCGCCGAAACCGGAGAAGTTGCGCCGCGACATGGCGCGCTGATCGACTGGCTCGATCCGGTGCTCGCAAAGCGGGGCGCGACGCTCGATCACGCCCAGGCTGATGCGGTCGGTCGCCTGCAGGCGCTGATCGACGATCTCACCGTGTTTCGCACGGCGCGCCGCCGGCCGCTGGGCCGCCTGCTACGCGCGCCTGAAGTGCCGCGCGGCGTCTATCTGTGGGGCGGTGTTGGCCGCGGCAAGAGCTTCCTCATGGATGGCTTCTACGCCGTCGCGCCGATCCGTCGCAAGACCAGGGTCCACTTCCATGCCTTCATGCGCGGCGTGCACGAGGCGTTCCGCACACTGCACCGCGAGGCCGATCCCCTGGCCACCGTCGCCGTCCGGATCGCCAAGAAGTGGCGCCTCATTTGCTTCGACGAGTTCCACGTGGCCGACATCGCCGATGCCATGATCCTGGGCCGCCTGCTCACCGCGCTCTTCGCCGCCGGCGTGGTGTTCGTGATGACGTCGAACTACCCGCCTTCCGGACTTTACCCCGACGGCTTGCAGCGTCAGAACTTCCTGCCGACGGTTGCCTTGCTGGAGCAAGGGCTCGACGTGGTCGAGGTGGAGGCCGGGGTGGATTACAGGCTGCGCGCCCTCGAGCAGGTCGCGGTCTATCATCAGCCGTTGTCGGCGGCCGCCGAGCGCGCGCTGGCCGATGCCTTCGAACGCATGCGCAGCGGTCCCGACGAAGATCCGTGCTTCGAGGTGGAAGGCCGGATGCTGACGGCTCGCCGCCGGGCGGGCAACGCGGTGTGGTTCGACTTCGATGCGCTCTGTGACGGACCGCGTTCGCAGCGGGACTATCTCGCGCTGGCGGAACGCTATTCCGTCGTCCTACTCTCCGGCGTGCCGCTGCTGACGCCGGCCCGGGCGGATCCCGCCCGGCGCTTCACGTGGCTCGTGGACATCCTGTACGATCACCGCGTGAAGCTCCTGGTCACCGCGGCCGCGCCGCCGGGCATGCTCTACGTCGTCGGCGTGAACAGCCGCGAGTTCCTGCGCACCGTGAGCCGGCTCATCGAGA
>JBDSND010000006.1:0-12999 GCA_039915505.1 Casimicrobiaceae bacterium | reverse complement strand
TGCTTCTCGCGCAGCTGGTTGCCGTAGTCGGACATGCGCATTCCGGACTTCACGCCGTGCTGGCCCGGCTTGGTGTCGAGCTTGCACTTGGAGTCGAGTGAACGACGCGCGCTTTTCAGGAAAAGGTCGGTGCCTTCCCGTCGCGCCAGCTTGCATTTCGGGCCGAGATATCGAGCCATGGCTATCCTTTGTACTTCCTCTTTTTGATGCTGCTGTGGGTCACGCTTCGCTGCGCCGCTCCGCGGGTATCAGATCCGGCGGCGCTTCGGCGGCCGGCAACCGTTGTGCGGAATCGGCGTCACGTCTGAGATGCTGGTGATCTTCATGCCGAGCGCATTCAGCGCACGCACGGCCGACTCGCGGCCGGGCCCCGGGCCCTTGATGCGAACCTCGAGGTTCTTCACGCCATACTCGACCGCCACCCTGCCTGCACGCTCGGCGGCGACTTGCGCGGCGAACGGCGTCGACTTGCGCGAGCCCTTGAAGCCCGCACCGCCCGACGTCGCCCACGAGAGCGCATTGCCCTGGCGGTCGGTGATCGTGATGATCGTGTTGTTGAAGGATGCGTGGATGTGCGCGATGCCTTCGGCCACGCTCTTCTTGACCTTCTTGCGGACGCGAGCGCCGGCTTTGGGGTTCTGGGACTGGGTTGCCATCCTGTTTATCCTTTGCAATTACTACTTGCCCGCGGGCTTCGCACCCGTGCTGGCGCGCGACTTCTTGGGTCCCTTGCGGGTACGGGCGTTGGTGCGCGTACGCTGGCCGCGGACTGGTAGGCCGCGGCGATGCCGCACACCGCGATAGCAGCCGAGGTCCATGAGCCGCTTGATGCTCATGGTGACCTCACGCCGGAGGTCGCCCTCGACGGTGAACTTGCCGATCTGCTCGCGCAGCTTGTCCATCTCGGCGTCGGAGAGATCCTTCACTTTGCGGGTCGGCTCGACGCCGGCTGCCTCGCAGATCGCCTTGGCGCGCGGACGGCCGATGCCGTAGATTGCCGTCAGCGCGATCTCCGCGTGCTGGTGATTGGGAATGTTGACGCCTGCAATACGGGCCATGTTCAGTTCTCTGTTTTCAGTTGTCGGTTGACAGTGGTATGGAGCGGTCGGCGTTGCAAATTCCTGTCAACTGCCAACTGTCTCATGACACCCGCTATCCCTGGCGCTGCTTGTGACGCGGGTCCGAGCAGATCACCCACACCACGCCGTGGCGCCGGATAATCTTGCAGTTGCGGCAGATCTTCTTCACTGAAGCAAGCACTTTCATGGTCTTCCCCGTTTACCCGACTGCCGGTCCCGCCGCAGCCGCCTTTGCTGTTTGCCGTCCTGGCCCCGACGCTCACTTGGCCCTGAAGATGATCCGCGCACGGGACAGGTCGTAGGGCGAAACGTCCACGGTCACCTTGTCACCCGGCAGGATCTTGATGTAGTGCATCCGCATTTTCCCCGAGATGTGTCCCAGGACCACATGGCCGTTCTCGAGTTTGACGCGGAAGGTCGCGTTGGGGAGCGTCTCGAGGATCTCCCCCTGCATTTGGATCGTTTCTTCCTTGGACATCAGCGCGTGGGCAAGCCACCCTTGAAGTTCGCCTTGCGGAGCAGGCTTTCGTATTGCTGCGACATGAGGTAGGCCTGGACCTGGGTCATGAAGTCCATGGTCACGACGACGATAATCAAAAGCGACGTCCCCCCGAAGTAGAACGGCACCTGCTTCCAGGCGATCAGGAAGTTCGGGATGAAGCAGACGATCACCAGGTAGAGCGAGCCGATCAGTGTCAGGCGCATCGAGATGCGCTCGATGTAGCGCGCAGTCTGGTCGCCGGGGCGGTAGCCTGGGATGAACGCACCACTCTTCTTCAGGTTCTCCGCAGTCTCCCTCGGGTTGTACTGCAGCGCCGTGTAGAAGAAGCAGAAAAAGATGATTGCGGCCGCATACAGGATCTCGTGCACCGGCTGGCCGGGGCCGAGCGCGGAAGCGAGATCGCGCAGCCAGATCGTGCCCTCGCCGCTGCCGAACCACTGCGCCAGCGTTGCCGGGAACAGGATGATCGAGGAGGCAAAAATCGGCGGGATGACCCCTGCCATGTTGATCTTGAGCGGCAGGTGCGAGCTCTGGCCCTGGTAGACCTTGTTGCCCACCTGGCGCTTGGCGTAGTTCACCAGGATCTTGCGCAGCGCCCGCTCCATGAACACCACGAAGGCCGTGACCAGCACGACTAAGGCGGCGATGCCCAGCACCAGCAGAATCGAGTACGCGCCTGTGCGCGCCTGCTCGAGAGTCAGCCCGATCGCATTCGGCAAGCCGGCGGCGATGCCCGCGAAGATGATGAGGGAGATGCCATTGCCGAGGCCACGCTCGGTGATCTGCTCGCCCAGCCACATCAAAAACATGGTGCCGGTGAGGAGCGTCACCGCGCTCAGCATCCGGAACGACAGGCCCGGGTCGATGACCAATCCCGCCTGCGCCTCCAGGGCTACAGAAATACCGAGCGCCTGGAAGAAGGCGAGCCCGAGGGTCGCATAGCGCGTGTACTGGGTGATCTTGCGCCGGCCCGCCTCGCCCTCTTTCTTCAGCGCTTCGAGCGACGGCACCACCACCGTGCACAGCTGCATGATGATGGAGGCCGAGATATACGGCATGATCCCCAGCGCGAAGATCGAAAAGCGCTGCAGCGCGCCGCCCGAGAACACGTTGAATAGACCGAGAATGCCGCCTTGCTGGTTGCGGAAAAGCTCGTCCAGGACGTTGGCGTTGATGCCGGGCACCGGGATGTGGGTCCCGACCCGGTAAACCACGAGCGCGCCCAGCAGGAACCACAGCCGCCGCTTCAAGTCGGCGTACTTGCTCCCGCTCTTCAGGGCCGGATTTGAGATGGCCAAGCGATTCTTCCCGTTCCGTTAGGCGATGCTGCCGCCGGCGGCTTCAATGGCCGCGCGTGCACCCTTGGTCGCACCGATGCCGGTGAGCTTCACGGCCTTGCCGAGCTCCCCCGACTTGATCACCTTGGCCGCCTTGGCCAGGGCCGGCACGATGCCCGCCGACTTCAAGGCGAGCAGGTCGACATCGGTGACCGGCAGGCGGGCGAGATCGGACAGCCGGACCTCGGCGGTGTCGCTGCGCGTAGGCGAGACGAACCCGCGCTTGGGCAGCCGGCGCTGCAGCGGCATCTGGCCGCCTTCGAAGCCCACCTTGTGGAATCCGCCCGAGCGGGACTTCTGGCCCTTGTGGCCACGGCCGGCAGTCTTGCCCAGCCCCGAGCCGATGCCACGTCCGACGCGGCGGCGGTTCTTCTTCGATCCCTCGGCCGGCTTGATGGTGTTCAACTGCATGTGCGACTCCGATTAGCCCGTGGGGTCAGGCCTTGGCCCGACGCTCGTCCCCGTCCTCGACTACCTTCACGAGGTACGAGACCTTGTTGATCATGCCGCGCACGGCTGGCGTGTCTTCCACGTCGACGCTGTGCTCGCGCCACTTGAGACCCAGCCCGCGCACCGTGGCGCGATGGCCTTCCTTGCAGCTGATGAGGCCCTTGACGAGCTTCACGCGAAGCATCTTCTTGTCCTGCGCCATGATCACGCTTCCATGAGTTGCTCGACCGTCATGCCGCGCTTGGCGGCGATGTCGGCGGGCGCGTTGCCCTTCTCCAGGGCATCGAGCGTTGCGCGCACGATGTTGTAAGGATTGGTCGAGCCGTGGCACTTTGCCAGGATGTTGGTCACGCCCACGACCTCGAATACGGCGCGCATCGGGCCACCGGCGATCACGCCGGTACCGGCCGCTGCGGGCTGCATGAACACCTTCGTCGCACCGTGCTGCCCGACCACCGCGTGGTGCAGCGTGCCGCTCTTGAGCCGCACCTTGACCATGCGGCGGCGAGCTTCCTCCATGGCCTTCTGCACGGCCACAGGCACTTCCTTGGCCTTGCCCTTGCCCATGCCGACCCGGCCATCACCGTCGCCGACCACGGCGAGCGCGGCAAAGCCGAGGATCCGGCCGCCCTTCACCACCTTGGTGACGCGATTGATGCTGATCATCTTCTCGCGCAGGCCATCGCCGCGATCGTCTTGCTGCTGGTTGCGCTGCTGCTGTCGTGCCATGTGGTTGTCTTTCCCGATCCGTCGCTAGGTCAGAATTTGAGGCCGGCTTCGCGCGCCGCGTCGGCCAGGGCTTCCACCCGGCCGTGATAGCGATAACCCGAGCGATCGAAGGCCACGGTCTCGACGCCGAGCGCCTTGGCGCGGTCGGCAATGCGCTTGCCCACCAGGGCGGCCGCGGCCTTGTTGCCGCCGTTTTTCGTGTCCTTGCGGACCTCGGCTTCCAGGGTCGAGGCGCTCGCGAGCACCTTGTTACCCTCCGGCGCGATGATTTGCGCGTAGATGTGGCAATTCGAGCGACTCACGACCAACCGCGTGGCGCGCTGCCCCGATATGCGAGCCCGGGTTTTACGGGCGCGCCGGAGTCTAGCGACGTTCTTGTCCATTTCAGCTCCATTCGACGAGAGGCTCTTGGCCGCCGCTCATCGGTTGATTTGATCACCCTCGCGCGGGCCCGCGCCGGACGCAGTTCCCGCTACGGCACGGCAGCCTCAGCTGCCGGACCCCGTCATGCCTACTTCTTCTTGGTTTCCTTGATCACTACCCGCTCACCGGCGTAGCGCACACCCTTGCCCTTGTAGGGCTCGGGCGGGCGGTAGGCGCGGATTTCCGCGGCGACCTGGCCGACTTGCTGCTTGTCGATTCCCTTGACGACGATCTCGGTCTGCGCCGGGGTCTCGACCTTCACGCCCTTCGGCATGGCATGGACCACGGGATGCGAAAAGCCGAGCGACAGGTTGACCTTGTCGCCGGCCGCCTGGGCGCGGTAGCCGACGCCCACGAGCGTCAGTCGCCTCTCGAACCCGTCGGTCACGCCCTTGACCATGTTGGCGACGAGCGCCCGCAGGGTTCCGTGCATGGCGTTGTGCTCGGCGCCAGCCGCCTTGCAGACGAGCGTATCGCCGTTCTTCTCGACGGACAGGCCGGGCGGAAGGGGACGCGACAGTGTTCCAAGCGGGCCCTTGACCGTGATCTCGCGCTCGCCGGTCGTGATCTCGACCTTCGGCGGCACGGGGATCGGATGATTGCCAATTCGCGACATTTGCTGGGTCCTTGATCGACGGTCAGGCGACGATGCAGAGCACTTCGCCACCGACACCGGTCGCGCGCGCCTTGCGGTCGGTCATCACGCCCTGCGAGGTCGACACAATGGCGATGCCGAGGCCGTTCATCACCCGCGGAATGTCGTCCTTGCTCTTGTAGATGCGCAGGCCGGGCTTCGACACGCGCTCGATCTTCTCGATGACGGGCCGGCCCGCGTAGTATTTGAGGGCGATCTCCAGCACCGGCTTCACCTCCTCGCCGGACACCTTGAAGCCGTCCACGTAGCCTTCGTCTTTCAGGACCTTGGCGATGGCAAGTTTCACCTTCGACGAGGGCATCGCGACGACGGCTTCCTCTCGCATCTGCGCATTGCGGATGCGGGTCAGCATGTCGGCGATCGGATCAGTCATGCTCATGCGTTCACCTGCCTCTTCGTGTTCGTCTACCAGCTCGCCTTGACGATGCCCGGGATCTCGCCGCGCATCGCGAACTCACGCAGCTTGTTGCGGCCTAGGCCGAACTTGCGGAAGTAGCCACGGGGACGTCCGGTCAACGCGCAGCGGTTGCGCACGCGGGTCGGATTGGCATTGCGCGGCAGCTGCTGCAGCTTGAGCCGCGCTGCGAAACGGTCCTCGTCCGAGAACTTGGAGTTGTTCATGATCGCCTCGAGCGCTGCGCGCTTCTTGGCGTATTTCTTCACCAGGGCGCGCCGCTTGGCGTCGCGGTTGATGAGAGAGAGTTTGGCCATGTCCGATTAGCCCCTGAACGGGAATTTGAACGCAGCGAGCAGCGCCTTCGCTTCGGCGTCGGTCTTCGCAGTCGTCGTGATGGTGATGTTCATCCCGCGGATCTTGTCGATCTTGTCGTACTCGATCTCCGGGAAAATAATCTGTTCCTTGACGCCCATGTTGTAGTTACCCCGCCCGTCGAAGGCCTTCCCCGACACGCCGCGGAAGTCGCGCACCCGCGGCAGCGCGACCGAGATGAGGCGATCGAGGAACTCGTACATGCGCTCCTGGCGCAGCGTGACCATGCAGCCGATGGGATACCCCTCGCGGATCTTGAATCCGGCGATGGCCTTCTTGGCCTTGGTGATCACCGGCTTCTGGCCCGAGATCTTCAGCATGTCGGCGGCGGCGTTGTCGAGCAGCTTCTTGTCGCCGATCGCCTCGCCGACGCCCATGTTGAGCACGACCTTGCTGACGCGCGGCACTTGCATCGGCGACGTGTAGCCGAACTGCTCGGTGAGCGCCGGCACCACTTCCTTGCGATATATTTCCTTGAGACGAGCCATATCCGTTTCCCGTGGGTCGAGCGCGTTGCGCGTCAGGCGTTGACCTGCTCGCCGTTGGACTTGAAGAAACGCACCTTGCGGCCATCCTCGAGGACCCGGACGCCGACGCGGTCGGCCTTCTGGGTCAACGGGTTCCACAGAGCCACGTTCGAGACGTGCAGGGGCATCTCCTTGGTGACGATGCCGCCCTGCTCATTCTTCATCGGGTTGGGGCGCTGGTTCTTCTTCACCTGGTTCACGCCGGCGACGAGCACGTGCTCGGCGTCGACGATCGCGTTGACGGTGCCGCGCTTGCCTTTGTCACGGCCGGCGATGACGACGACGTTGTCGCCCTTGCGAATCTTTATCATTTAGAGCACCTCCGGCGCGAGCGACACGATCTTCATGAAGCGCTCGGTCCGCAGCTCGCGGGTCACGGGCCCGAAAATACGGGTACCGATCGGCTCGAGCTTGGCATTGAGGAGCACCGCCGCGTTGGCGTCGAAACGCACCAGCGCGCCGTCGTCCCGCCGCACGCCGTGGCGCGTGCGCACCACGACAGCGTTGTAGATCTCGCCCTTCTTGACGCGACCGCGCGGCGCAGCGTCCTTGACGGTGACCTTAATCACGTCTCCGATATGGGCATAGCGGCGCTTGGAACCACCAAGCACCTTGATGCACATAACGCGCTTCGCGCCGGTGTTATCGGCGACGTCGAGCACCGACTGCATCTGGATCATTGCTGCATCTCCAACTTAACCCGCGTTGCCGGCGTCCGTCCTGCGGACGCTGCGGCGGCTTGCACCGATACCGCGGCCAGTTTTGGACCCCGCTCGAGGAGCGCCTGGGACTTGAAACCCCTGCGCTCGGGGAACGCCGCGGCCTTGGCGGACAACCGCACCGTGTTGCTGGTCGTTGTCCCAAACCTCAAAACGCCGTCCTGTACGGGCCACCTCGGCGGCCAAGCCAGTCCGCGGCAAGCGAAACAATCAATTATGGCAGGAACCATGCCCGCACGCAACCGCTGCCGGCAACCCCTGCCCCCCTGCTAGACGATGCGCGCCTTCTCGAGCAGGCGGGTCACCCGCCACGCCTTGGTCTTGGCGATCTTGCGGCACGCCTCGATCTCGACCAGGTCGCCGACCTTGTACTCGTTGGTCTCGTCGTGAGCGTGATACTTGTTCGACTTGGTAACCACCTTGCCATAGAGAGGGTGCTTCACCCGCCGCTCCACCAGGACGGTGACCGTCTTGTCCATCTTGTCGCTGACCACCCGGCCGATCTCGGCCTGGATGATGGTTTTGCGCGTCGGCGCCTGGCCCTGGGCCACGCCGGTTTCCTGCGTTTCTTGCTCGGTCATGCCTGCCTCGCCTTCTGGTGGATCAGCGTTTTCGCCCGGGCGATGCCGCGGCGGGCACGCTTCAGCTTCGAGGTATCGGTGAGCTGCTGGGTCGCCCGCTGCATGCGCAGCCCAAACTGCTCGCGCAGCAGCGCGTCGAGCTCGGTCTTGAGCTCGTCGGGCGATTTGGCGGCGAGCGCCTTCTTGGTTTCGGAGGATTTCATGTTCGGTCCTGGTTAGATGCCGACCAGACGGTGCACGAAGGTCGTGCGGATCGGCAGCTTCGACGCGGCGAGGGCAAACGCCTCGCGGGCCACGGCTTCGTCGACCCCGTCCATTTCGTAGAGCACCTTGCCGGGCACGATCTCGGCGACGTAGTACTCCGGCGTGCCCTTGCCATTGCCCATTCGGACTTCGGCGGGCTTCTTGGAAATCGGCTTGTCGGGGAAGATGCGGATCCAGACCCGGCCGCCACGCTTGATGTGCCGCGTCATGGCCCGCCGGGCCGCCTCGATCTGGCGCGCCGTGAGGCGACCGCGACCGACCGCCTTCAACCCGTACTCGCCGAAGCTGACGTTGTTGCCGACGGTCGCAACGCCCTTGTTGCGGCCCTTCTGCTCTTTACGATATTTCCTACGTGCTGGTTGCAGCATTCTTCGCTCCTGCGCGACGCGGCGGACGTTTCGGCGCTTCCGGTGCGGCGGCGGGCGCCGCAGCCGGCTCGGCGTTGTGCGCCAGTACCTCACCCTTGAAGACCCAGACCTTGATGCCGATGACGCCGTACGTCGTGCGCGCCTCCGCAAGGCCATAATCGATATCGGCGCGCAGGGTGTGCAACGGCACACGCCCCTCCCGGTACCACTCGGTGCGCGCGATCTCAATGCCGTTGAGGCGTCCCGCGCACATGATCTTGATCCCCTGTGCGCCGAGCCGCATCGCGTTCTGCATGGCACGCTTCATCGCCCGCCGGAACATGATCCGCTTCTGCAGCTGTTGAGCGATCGAATCGGCGATGAGCTGCGCATCGATCTCGGGCTTCCTGATCTCCTCGATGTTGAGGCCGACCTCGCCGCCCATCATCCGACGCAGGTCGGAGCGCAGCGTCTCGATGTCCTCGCCCTTCTTGCCAATCACCACGCCCGGACGGGCGCTATGGATCGTGATGCGGGCATTCTTGGCAGGCCGCTCGATGGTGATGCGACCGACGGACGCGTGGGCGAGCTTCTTCTTGAGGTACTCGCGCACCTTGATGTCTTCTTTCAGGGTCGGCGCGAAATTCTTGCTGTTCGCGAACCACTTGGAAGCCCAATTATGGTTGACGGCAAGGCGAAAACCCGTCGGATGAATCTTCTGTCCCATGGAATTTCCTTATTTGCCGTCGCCGACGGTGACGAGGATGTGACACGTCTGCTTGAGGATAACGTTGCCGCGGCCCTTGGCCCGGGCGGTGAACCGGCGCAGGCTCTCGGCCTTGTCGATGTAGATCGTCCGTACCTTGAGCTCGTCCACGTCCGCGCCGTCGTTGTGCTCGGCGTTGGCGATCGCCGACTCGAGCACCTTCTTGATGATCTTCGCGCCCTTCTTGGGGCTGAAGGCCAGCACGTTGAGCGCCCGGTCGACCGGCAGGCCGCGGATCTGGTCGGCGACCAGCCGGCCCTTCTGGGCCGAAAGGCGGACGCCGCGCAGGATTGCTTTGGTTTCCATTGCAGCTCCTTACTTGCGCTTCGGCGCCGGCGCCGCGACCTTCTTGTCGGCCGAGTGGCCCTTGAAGGTGCGGGTCAGGGCGAACTCGCCGAGCTTGTGTCCAACCATGTTCTCGGACACGTACACCGGGATGTGCTGCTTGCCATTGTGGACAGCGATGGTGAGGCCGATAAAATCCGGCGTCACCGTCGAGCGGCGCGACCAGGTCTTGATCGGGCGCTTGTCGTTGACCGCGCGTGCCGCTTCCACCTTCTTCTGCAGGTGGTCGTCGACGAACGGACCCTTCTTGATCGAACGTGCCATGTTCGTATTCCCTCTTAACCCCGCGGGTTAGCCTTTTTGCGCGTGCCTACGGCGCACGATCATCGAATCGGTGCGCTTGTTGCTGCGCGTCTTGTAGCCCTTGGTCGGTGTGCCCCACGGCGACACCGGATGGCCGCCGCCGTTGGACCGGCCGCCGTGCGGATGGTCCACGGGATTCATGCAAATGCCGCGCACCGTCGGCCGGATGCCGCGCCAGCGATTGGCTCCCGCCTTGCCGATGGAGCGAAGGTTGTGCTCCTCGTTGCCGACCTCGCCAATGACTGCGCGGCAATCGACGTGCACCCGGCGGATTTCGCCGGACCGAAGCCGCAGCTGGGCGTAGCTGCCTTCACGCGCGAGGAGCTGGACACCCGCGCCCGCCGAGCGCGCCATCTGCGCGCCCTTGCCGGGCTGCATCTCGATGCAATGCACAGTGGTGCCGACGGGCACGTTGCGCAGCGGCAGGCAGTTTCCCGGACGGATCGCTGCCTCGGAACCGGACATGAGCTGGGTCCCGACCGTCACGCCGCGTGGGGCGATGATGTAGCGGCGCTCGCCGTCGACGTAGAGCAACAGGGCGAGGTGCGCGCTGCGGTTCGGGTCGTACTCGAGGCGCTCGACCTTGGCAGCGATCCCATCCTTGTTGCGACGGAAGTCGACGATGCGGTAGTGCTGCTTGTGCCCGCCGCCCTTGTGACGGACGGTGATGTGGCCGTTGTTGTTCCGGCCGGAGCCGCGCTTCTTGCTCTCGGTGAGGGCGTCGACCGGGCGGCCTTTGTACAGGTCCGGGTTGACGACCTTGACCAGCGAGCGGCGCCCGGCTGAGGTCGGCTTGACTTTTTGCAGTGGCATTTTCAGTTCTCTGGAAGGGCTGACCCGAGGGACTGCGTGCCCTCGGGTGGTAGCGAACACAAGGCCGAAGGCCGCAGGACAGCCGAAGACTGGTCCCGCGAAGCGGGATGCGGCAAGGCCGCACAGAGTGAGCTCGGGAGCACTTTAAGATTCCGCCGCGAAGTTGATTTCCTGACCGGGCTTCAGGCAGACGTAGGCCTTCTTCCAGTTGCGCCGGCGACCGGGGGAGCGACCGAAGCGCTTTTCCTTGCCGCCGACGTTTGCGACCTGGACCCTTTCGACCTCGACCTTGAACATGGCCTCGACCGCAGCCTTGATCTCGGGCTTGGTGGCGTTGGGCATGACCCTGAAGATGACCTGCTCGTGCTTCTCGGCGATGAACGTGCCCTTCTCGGACACCACCGGTGCGAGCAGAACGGTCGCGAGGCGCTCGCTGCTGAATTGCTTGGAGGCATTCATCCCAGCATCTCCTCGAATTGCGACACGGCGGCGCGCGTCAGAACCACATTCTTGAACCGTACCAGGCTGACCGGATCGACTTCGCGCGTTTCCAGCACCAGCACGTCCGAGAGGTTGCGCGAGGACAGGAAGAGGTTGTCGTCGAGCTTGTCGGTCACCAGCAGCACCGTACCGGACAGGCCGAAGGTTTTCATCTTCTCCACGAACTGCTTGGTCTTCGGGGCGTCGATCACGAGTTCGTCGACGACCGATAGCCGACCGTCGCGGACGAGCTGCGAAAGGATCGCTGCCATGCCGGCGCGATAAGCCTTGCGGTTGACCTTCTGGCTGAAGTTCTCGTCGGGTGAGCTCGGGAAGATCTTGCCGCCGCCACGCCAGAGCGGGCTGTTGGCCTGCCCGGCACGGGCGCGCCCGGTGCCCTTCTGGGCCCACGGCTTCTTGTGCGACTTGTTGATATCGGCGCGACCCTTCTGGGCACGGTTGCCGGCGCGACCATTCGCCTGGTAGGCGGTGACGAGCTGGTGCACCAGCGCCTCGTTGTAATCGCGTCCGAACAGCGTGTCGGAGCCGGCCACGGTCTCGGCGGGCTGGCCCTCGCCCCTAATGAGCTTGAGATCCATGTCAGGCTCCCTTCTTCGCCGGCGTCTTGACCGACGGACGGACGACGATATGCGTGCCGTCCGCGCCGGGGACCGAACCCTTGATCAACAGCAGGCCGCGCTCCGCATCGACGCGCACGACGGTGAGCCGCTGGGTGGTACGGGTAACGTTGCCATGCTGACCGGCCATGCGCTTGCCCGGGAACACGCGCCCCGGATCCTGCGCCATCCCGATCGAGCCCGGCGCCCGGTGCGACACCGAGTTGCCGTGCGAGGCACGGTTGGAGCTGAAGTGGTGGCGGCGGATGGATCCCGAGAAGCCGCGACCCTTGGTCGTGCCCGTGACGTCGACGAACTGACCGACGCTGAAGGTCGTATCGACATCGATCACGGCGCCGACCGCCAGCTCGCCGAGCTGCTCGGCGGTCACCGGAAACTCGCGGAGGAGCGTGCCGGCCTCGACGCCAGCCTTGGCGAGGTGCCCCGCCTGGGGCTTCGTGACCCGCGTCGCGCGGCGCTTGCCGTAGGTGACTTGCACCGCGGCGTAGCCGTCCTGATCGTGAGTCTTGATTTGGGTGACGCGATTGTTGGCGACGTCCAGCACCGTGACCGGGACGGCTTTGCCGTCATCGGTGAAGATGCGGGTCATGCCAATCTTGCGACCGACAAGTCCGAGTGACATTTCGAATCTCTCTCTTGGTTTAGGCCCCGGATCGCCCCGAGGTGCCGACTGCAATTGGCCGGCTCTTCAGCTGTCAGCGATCCGCTAGCCGCTTTCAGCAACTTCGACTTCAAAACCACCGCAATCCCGACTTCAAAACCACTACAGGTTTCGGCGCAACCCGCGTGCCGCCGTGGACCTGCCGCCAGCCTACCGCTACGGCATCGGGCCGCTACTGCAGTTTGATCTCGACGTCGACCCCCGCCGGCAGATCGAGCTTCATCAACTGGTCGACCGTCTTGTCGGTCGGGTCGATGATGTCCATCAGCCGCAGGTGCGTACGGATTTCGAACTGATCGCGCGATGTCTTGTTGACGTGCGGGGAACGTAGCACGTCGTAGCGCTCGATCTTGGTCGGCAAGGGCACGGGACCCTTGACGACCGCGCCCGAGCGCTTGGCGGTCTCGACGATCTCCTGCGCCGACTGGTCGATCAGCTTGTAATCAAACGCCTTGAGGCGGATCCGGATTCTCTGGTTCTGCATTTTTCAGCTCTCCGCTGTCAGCTGTGCGCTGTCAGCAAACTCTCGTTGAGTGATGCGCTTGCCTGGTTGGCAACCTGCTCGTGCTGATAGCTGATAGCGGGCAGCTGATCACTTCAGCACCTTGGCC
>JBDSND010000079.1:0-5314 GCA_039915505.1 Casimicrobiaceae bacterium | reverse complement strand
ACACTGGGATCGACGGGCTTGACGAGGTGGTGATCGAATCCTGCTTCCGCCGTACGGCGACGATCGTCTTCCTGGCCCCATCCGGTCAGCGCAGCTAATACGATGTTCTCGAGCCCGGGCGTCCCCCGAATCCGGTGCGCGACCGCATAGCCGTCCATCCCCGGCATGCCGATGTCCAGGAATACGAGCCTCGGGCGGTGCACTTTGGCAAGCTCGATGCCGGTCGCGCCGTCATACGCCACTTGCACCGCGTGACCTTGGAGTCGGAGCAGCATGGCGAGGCTGTTCGCGGCGTCCTGATTGTCATCGATGACGAGCAGGTCGCTTCCGGTCGCGACGTGCGCAGCCGTGGGCCCGACCGCGGTTGTGGTCGGAACCTCTTGCAGCGCGAGTGCCGCGGGGATCCGGATGACGAACTCGCTGCCGCAGCCAAGACCCGCGCTGCGCGCCTCCACCGATCCGCCGTGCATCTCGGTGATGTTCTTGACCAGCGTGAGGCCGATCCCGAGGCCGCCGTGCGAGCGGGTGGCGGCCTGGTCGGCCTGCACGAAGAGGTCGAACACGTTCGGCAGCATGTCGGGGGCGATGCCGATGCCGTTGTCTCGGACCCCGAGCACGACCTCGTTGTCCTGGCGTCGCGCCCAGAGCACGATGCGGCCGTTGGCGTCGGTGTACTTGGCCGAGTTGGTGAGAAGATTGCCGATCACCTGCGCGAGGCGCACTGGATCCGCCTCGACCGCGAGGGAATCGTTCGACACGGCAAGGTCGAGACGATGGCCCTGAACGTCCAGAGCCGGCTGGGCTGTTTCCACGGCGCGTGCGATCACCCCGGCGAGCTCCACGCGCTCCAGCCGCAGTTCGATCTTGCCGCGCATGACCCGCGAGACATCGAGCAGGTCGTCGACCAGACGCACGAGATGCTCGACCTGACGCTCCATGACGCCCATGGTCTGTTGCGCGATGGCGCCCTCGACCCGCGGCATCTTGAGGATCTGCAGGGCGTTGCGGATCGGCGCGAGCGGATTGCGGAGCTCGTGGGCAAGGGTGGCGAGGAATTCGTCCTTGCGCCGGTCCGTCTCCAGCAGCGTTTCCTCCATCCGCTTGATCTCGCTGATGTCGGTGTTCGTACCACACCAGTACACGACGTGATCAGCGGCATCGCGCAACGGATTCACCCGGGTCAGGAAGGGCCGGAACACGTGGTCGGCACCGCGCAGCGGAAACACCATTTCGAATGGCTCACCCCGCTCGATCGAGCCGCGCCACCGCTCCAGCACCTGCGGCAGCACCGCTGGGTCGTGCACCGACTGCCAGCCCCAACCCTCCATCTCCCGCGGCGTAGTCCCTGTGTACTCGTACCACCGGCGGTTATACCAAAAGATGTGGCCGTCGGCGCGCGCCATCCAGGCAAGCTGGGGGATGGTGTCGGCGAGCAGGCGGAGCTTCCCCTCGCTTTCGAGCAGCGCGGCTTCCGCCTTGCGCCGGGCGGTGATGTCCTCGTGCACCAGCACGACCTCGCGCACCGATCCCGTATCGTCCTTGAGCGGGTACGCGACCGCGCCGACCCAGCGCAAGGCGTCCTCGTGTTGCGAGCGCTCGGGAATGGTCAGGTTGGGATCGTAGGCGATCGGCGGGATGACGACGGGCTGTCCGGCGAACGCCCGCTCGATATGGCCGCGTATGCCCTTTTGATCGAGTTGCGGATCGGCCAGGACGTTGTACTCTGGAATGTCCGAGGGCTCGACGCCCCACAGATCCTTCCATGCCTGGTTGACCATCGCAATCCGGCCGTCCGGCGAAAACACCTGGACGCTGAACGGCGCTTGCTCGACCAGCGCCCGAAAGCTCGCCTCGCTCGCCCGTAGCGCCTGCTCGGTCCGCTTGCGCGCCGTGACGTCGCGCGTAAAGCAGCGGATGTGGTCGAGCCGGCCTGCTTCGAAGACGGGGACGGTGTCCACGAGCACGTCACGCAACGCACCATCGCCGCGCTTCAGCCGCAACCCGTAATCGCGCAGGACCTCACCCCGGCGCAGCCGTTCGATGAGATCCCGGCTGCGCTCGTCGACACCGATCTCGGCGAGGCTGCGACCCCGGTACTCGGCCTCTACGACGTCGAGCAAAGCAATATGCGCGGCATTTGCGTACAGCACCGTTCCCTCCGGGCTCACCAGGAGCACCGGCACCGGCATGTCGTCGAACACCTCGCGCACGGTGTTGGGGAACAGAGGGGTCATGGCTCAGGGCGGGATGATAGCCGGGAAACGCACCGACCCCCTGTGCGGTGGACGCGCGGTTGGTATATTTGCGACGAGCAGTCGTCCTGCGGCGACAACCCCCGGCATCCTGTGAAAGTCATACCGGCTACTTTTGGGTCGGTCGGGCCCACCCTCATCCTCCTGTCGACGCATCGGGCGGCCGCGCTCCCGGATTGCCAAGTAGAAGAGGGCGGGTGCTGGTTTGCGCGTTCCGAACCGCGTATCCTTCGGCGACAGCGCGTGCGCGCCCCGGCGACGACATGGCTTCGATCCCACCCGCCGTCACCGCGATCATTCCCACCTACAACTGGTGCAGCGTCCTGCCGCACGCTATCGCCAGTGTGCTCGGCCAAACCTTCACCGACTTCGAGCTCCTGGTGATCGGCGACGGCTGTACCGACGGTTCCGAATCCGTCGTGACGAGCGTTGCCGATCCGCGGGTGCGCTGGATCGGCTTGCCCGTCAACGCCGGCCATCAATCCGGACCCAACAACGAAGGCTTGCGCCAGGCGCGTGGCAACTTGATCGCCTACCTCGGCCACGACGACCTCTGGATGCCGCATCACCTCGAATGCCTGGTCGGTGCCATCCGCGCCGGCGCCGACCTCGCCTACGGGATCACCGCGATGATCGGCCCCGAGGGTCGGTATGCGGAAATGTTGCCACTCGGATCATGCTATCGACCGGGCGACTGGCTGCCGCCGTCCTGCGTGGTCCACCGGCACGAGATGACGGAGGCCATCGGCGGATGGCGTCACGCACGCGACCTCGATACCGACCCCGAGCGCGAGCTCTGGAACCGTGCGCACACGGCTGGTCAACGCATGTCGTTCGTGCCCCATCTCACCACCGTCAAGTTCCCGGCGCTCTGGCGACGCAATGCCTATCGCGAGCGTCCCAGCCACGAGCAGGCAGCCTGGCTGCAAAGGATGCGGACCGAGCCGGGCATCGAGACTGCCGAACTAGCCCGCCTGCGATCCTCGACGCAGCCGCTGCCGATCGAACGCCTGAAGCGCGCATGGCGGCGGCTGACGATCGGTTCGCCGCTACTGCGACCTCGGCGCAAGGGCGCGCTGCACGCACGGCGCCGGTACTTCAAGGGATTGGACGATGCAGGTTCGGCCTGAGCACCTCCTGGCCGGCCACCAACGCGTGACTCGACATGCCACGCCCCGGTCATTCACGCGCCGGATCGAGGGCGGCGGCTCGCCGGCCATGACCGCGGCGACCCGGGCACAACATGCGGTGGAGCGTGCCTGCGGCAAGCGGCATCTCGTGCGTTGCTCGCGTTAACGAAGGAGATCCCACCATGCTCGCCAGTGCCAAAAAAGATTTGCAACTGATTGACGACCGTTGGCAGCTCCTCGACGAGCGCATCGCGGGGGTCCATGTGCACGAGGTGCTGCACGTGCCGCGCAACCACGGGGTGATCACCGAGCTCTACCGCCCGGAGTGGGACCCGACCGGCCTCCCGGTGGTACACGCCTACCAGTCGCGGCTCTATCCCGGCGCCATCGGGGCCTGGAGCTGCCATGCACGCACCATCGACCGGCTGTTCGTCAACCAAGGCAGCCTGAAGATCGTGCTTTTCGACGGCCGCGAGGACAGCAAGACCGCGGGTCGCGTCCACGAGCTGTACGCGGGGGACGCGAGGCCAGCGCTGGTGATCGTGCCGGTCGGGGTGTGGCACGGACTGCAAAATCTCGGCGACTCGGACGCGCTGGTGCTGAATTTCCCGACGAACGCATACGACTACGCCGATCCGGACCATTACCGGCTACCCGTCGACACCCCGGAGATCCCCTATACGTGGAGCGGCCGCGACGGAGGCGTCAGGCTGCGTGGGCGATGACCGGACGGTGACATACGGTCACGCCGTCACCCGTCCGCGTCACTCGTGCACCGTCGAATGACTGCGGCGCAGACGTTGTAGGGCCGCCAACCCGTTCCGTTCCATCACCGCTCGCAGTGCGGACCACCATCCGCCTGTTCATAGTGGACGGAAGGAAATTGCGGAGGGACGCTATCAACGCCATCGCCCAGCGGCCAAGGCCAGACCAGGGGTTTCGCATCATATTCGGGACGAGGCATCACAAAGAAAAAGCCCACATGCCGATTGGGATGAGGGCTCCTTCGGATTTCTGGTGGCCAAGGGCGGAATTGAACCACCGACACAAGGATTTTCAGGCCGTCGCGTAGTTACGGATTATATTTTCAATCAAGCTCTTGCAGCACACGCCAAGTTTCAAGAGCAACCGTACGCAGCCTAAAAATAGCCGGACGACGTCAAAGCAAGTTACGAAATAGCTACGCTACTCAGTGCACATGAACAGACGCAAAGTCGCTATCTCCTATGCTGCTTGGCGTAGCTCGTAGCGCCGTACGAGCACATCGGCTGGCAGCCCGAGTCCGTCGGAAAGGCGACGAATCATCTCCAGCGTAAGAGGCCGGTCACGGTTCAGCACCTCCGTCACCCTGCCACGCGATCCCACATACGGTTCGAGATCTTTCCGCGTCAGCCCGCGTGATTCCATCACGTATTCCAGGAACTGGATTGGGTCAGGATCGGCAATCGGGAACTGCTTCGCCTCGTAGTCGGCGATCAGCAAAGTCAGAACATCAAGCGCCTTACCCTCAGCACTGCGCAGGGGAGCATCCCACAGTTGGTCGGCACGCTTGAGTGCCGCTTGGTAGTCCCGCTTGGTCTTGATCGGTTTGAGGTCCATTGTCACACCGTAGTCGCGTCGATCCGGTCATATTCGGCGTGCGTGCCGACTAACCGGATGAGTATGATCTGTTTATCGTATCGCACCGCGACCACCAGCCTGTAGTCGTTGCCCTTGATGTTGAAGACGACGCGGTTGTTCGCAAGGACGCTCACATTGCGTCGGTCCGCCTTGACCTCCGCGGGCCGCCCCCAGCGCGCACGCCGTGCCTCCGCGAACCATGCCCTCAATGGGATCTCGGCCATTGGATGTTTCTGCCAGAACCGGCGCAACGTCGAGATCGCGATAACCCGCATCGCATAGTAGTGTGCTCCCATAATGGGAGCGGTGTCT
>JBDSND010000022.1:0-49595 GCA_039915505.1 Casimicrobiaceae bacterium | reverse complement strand
TCGCGCGGGGGATGCGCGGAACGGCGGCTCTGGTTTTGAAATCGAAGCCTGTCCCTCGAAGCCGCGTCCCGTACCAGGAGTTCGTCGCGCTTACCCGACTAAATCCATCGGGAACTCCTGGGCGGCTTAGCACTCTTATGGTGTGAGTGCTAAAATGCCTCTCGATTGGGGCCTGCCGAATCCTTCCGGCGTTCCCATGTCCAGTGACAAAGGAGACCGTTGATGTCCACGACCGCCCTTTCCTTTCCCACGCCTTCCTCCCTGGGCAGCCTGGATCATTACATCCAGGCGGTGAACCGCTTTCCGCTGCTGACGGCGGAGCAGGAAGTCGCTCTCGGCCGGCGCTTGCAGCGGGACAATGACGTGGCGGCCGCGCGCGCGCTCGTCCTGTCGCACCTGCGTCTGGTGGTGGCAGTGAGCCGTAAATACCTCGGCTACGGGCTGCCGCAAGCAGACCTCATCCAGGAAGGCAACGTCGGACTCATGAAGGCCGTGCGGCGCTTCGATCCCGAGCGCGGCGTGCGCCTCGTTTCGTTCGCGCTGCATTGGATTCGCGCGGAGATCCACGAGTACATCCTGCGCAACTGGCGCCTGGTGAAGATCGCCACCACCAAGGCCCAGCGCAAGCTCTTTTTCAACCTGCGTTCGATGAAGACCAGCATGGCCGCCCTGACGCCATCCGAGGCCGCGGGCATCGCCAAGGACCTCGGGGTGAAGACCGAGGAAGTCTTCGAGATGGAAACCCGGCTGACCGGTCGGGATGTCTCCATCGATCCGACGCCCAACGACGACGGCGAGACACCGGTGTCTCCGCTCGCCTATCTCAGCAACGACGAAGACGAGCCGGCGCGGATCCTCGAGCGCCAGGAAACGGCGCGAAACCGGACGACCGGCCTCACGAGCGCGCTCGCCAAGCTCGACGACCGCAGTCGCCGCATCATCGAATCGCGCTGGTTGCGCGAGGAGGATCAGGCGACACTGCAGGATCTCGCCGACGAGTACGGCGTTTCCGCCGAGCGAATCCGCCAGATCGAGAGCAAGGCCATCAAGACCATGCGTACGGAGATGGCCGCAGTCGCCTGATCCGGCGCCAGCACCACGCGTGCCTCGCACGCCCGGACGCCGGCCTCGTGCCGGCGTTCGTCTTTGGTGGGCTCCAAAGAAGGGCTAACGTCCCGAATTGGAAGTTCGCTGCACGACAACGCCTCAGGCATCCAAGCGTACTCACCAACGTGGGTTTCGGGACACTAGCTAGAGCTCGACCTGCGTGCCGAGCTCGACCACGCGGTTAGTGGGGACGTGGAAGAAGTCGCTCGCCTTCACGGCGTTCTTGGAGAGCGACACAAAGAGCCGCTCGCGCCACAACGCCATCCCTGGCGCGACCGTCGGGATGAGAGTCTCCCGGGACACGAAAAACGAAGTGTCCATCATGTCGAACCCAAGTCCGCGCGCCTCGCAGGTTTCGAGCAGCGCTGGCACGTCGGGATCCTCCATGAAGCCGAAGCTACCTTCGATTTGCCAGAAGTTCGCGCCGAGCTCGATCACGTCGAGCTGCTCGGCGACAGGCACCCTCGGGATGTCGCGGGTCACCACCGTAAGGAACACCACGCGCTCGTGAAGCACCTTGTTGTGCTTCAGGTTATGGAGCAGCGCGTGCGGGACGCGATTCTGGGTCGAGGTGAGGAACACGGCCGTGCCCGACACCCGCGCGGGAGGGCTGGAGGTGATGCTCTCGATGAAGATGTCGAGGGGCATCGAGTCCTCGGACAGCCGGTCCATGAGCACCGATCGCCCCCGCTTCCACGTCGTGAGCAGGATGAGCACCAGAATGCCGACGAGTAACGGGAACCAACCGCCGTCGGGAATCTTGAGCGAGTTCGAGGCGAAGAACGCAAAGTCGACCGCGAGCAGCGGCGCTGCAATCGCGGCGGCGAGCGGCAGCGACCAGTTCCAGATCCGACGCATGACGAAGAAGATGAGGATCGAGTCGATCATCATCTGCATGGTCACGGCCACGCCGTAGGCGCCGGCCAGCGCGGTCGAGCTCCGGAATCCCAGCACCAGAATCGACACGGCGATAAGCAGCGTCCAGTTGATGAACGGCACGTAAATCTGGCCGATCGTGCGCTCGGACGTATGCTGGATCTTGAGGCGCGGGCAATAGCCCATCTGGATCGCGGCGCGGGTCAGCGAGAACGCGCCGGAAATCACGGCCTGGGAGGCGATGACGGTGGCAAAAGTCGCCAGCACCACCAGCGGCACCAGCACCGTCTCGGGTGCCATCAGGTAGAACGGATTCTTGATCGCTGCGGGATCATTGATGAGCAGGGCGCCCTGTCCGAAGTAGTTCAACACCAGGGCCGGAAGCACGAAGAGGAGCCACGCGCGTCGGATGGCGGGCGCTCCGAAATGACCCATGTCGGCATAGAGCGCCTCGGTGCCGGTCACCGCGAGCACGACGGCGCCCAGGGCGAGAAAGGTCGACCCGGGATTCGCCATGACGAATAGCGCGGCATAGCGCGGGGACAACGCGGCCAGCACGCCAGGGTTTTGCAAGATGTGCATCACCCCGAGGATGGCCAGAACCGCGAACCACACCACGCAGATTGGTCCAAAGAGCACGCCCACCGCGCCGGTGCCGCGCTTCTGGATCGAGAAAAGCGCGATCAGGATGCCCATCGTCACCGGCACGATGTATTCGTGCATCCGCGGCGTGATGATCCCCAGGCCCTCGACGGCGGAGAGCACCGAGATCGCCGGGGTGATCATGCCGTCGCCATAGAACATCGACGCGCCGACGATGCCAAGGCCTACCAGCCACCACCGCGAGCGGCCGCGATCCTCCATCCCGCGCGCAACCAGTGCCGTCAACGCAAGAATCCCGCCCTCGCCCCGGTTGTCGGCGCGCATGACGAGCGTGACGTACTTGAACGACACCACGACCATCAGCGACCAGAAGACGATCGACAGCAGGCCGAGCACGTTCTCTTCCACGAGCGGCAGCCGATGCGAGCCCGCGAAGACCTCGCGCAGCGTGTAGAGCGGCGAGGTGCCGATGTCGCCAAAGACGACGCCGATAGCGCCGAGGATGAGGCGCCTCCGATTCTCTGTATGCGCGGCCACTGTGATCTAAGCTCCGGCCCACCGCTCAGCAGCTGGTGTCTTCGCCCCTGCGCGCGAAACGAATATTGAGCTGTTTGAGCTTGCGATACAGATGCGTGCGCTCGAGTCCAGCTTTTTCCGCGACCCGGCTCATGTTGCTCTGCTCGCGACCGAGCAGCTGCTCGAAGTAGATCCGCTCGAATGCCTCGCGCGCCTCGCGTAGCGGCAGCTCGAAGAAACGCGCGGTGATCTCCGGAGCGACCTGCTGGGGGGCAGCGGCGGTCTCGCCCAGAAGACGCTTCACGTGCTCCGGCGTCACGTCCCCGGGACCGGGCAGCAGGGCGAGGTTGGTGACCACGTTTCGCAAGTGCTCGAGGTTCCCCGGCCAGTACGCGCCGGCAAGCGCCGTCACGGCATTCGCCTGCAAGGATCCGAACGTGCGCGCGACCGCCTGGTGCGCCCCCTGCTGAGCCGCCACGACGTCCTCCCAATAGCGCTCGATGAGCAGCGGGATGTCGTCGCGCCGACCGCGCAGCGGTGGCAGGAGGACTGCGCCGACCGACAACGCGGCCAGCAGCGCCGGATCGAAGCGGCCCTCCGCAGCGAGATTGCCGAGTGGCTCCGCGCTGGTGCACACCAGGGTCACGTTGGCGCGATCGAGTTTCGGCAACAGGAAGGCTAGACCCTTCTGCTCGTTTTTGGCGTACTGGCCGATCTCGGCGCAGTAGAGCGTGCCCTCGCGCGCTTCCTCGAGCACCGCGAGCGGATTCGCGCCGAGGCGACTGCCGTTCGCGAGCGTAACCCACGGCACATCGGGCAGTCGCAGCGCCGTCGCCGCCACGTCGTGGCCCGTACCGGATTCGCCGAGCATCAGGACCGGCTTCTTGCCCGCGAGTAGCACCTCCAACTGCCGCTCGACATCGCGCACCGTCGCGCTCGCACCCAGGGCCGCCAGCGATACGCGCCGCGGCTCCTTGTTCATGGCGAGCTTGAGTGCGCGGGTGACCGTACCGAGCAGCTTCTGCAAGCCGATCGGCTTTTCCAGGAAATCGAAGGCGCCGATCTTGGTGGCTTCGACCGCGGTCTCGATCGTGCCGTGCCCGGACATCATCACCACGGGCATCGTAAGCAGTCCGGACGCACCCCATTCGCGCAGGAGCGTCACGCCATCGGTGTCCGGCATCCAGATGTCGAGCAACACCAGCGCGGGCTGTGCGCGCAGCCGGTAGGCCCGCGCCTCGCCCGCGTTCTCCGCCACGCTCACCCGATACCCTTCGTCCTGCAGGATCTCGGAAAGGAGTTCGCGGATGCCGACCTCGTCGTCGACAATGAGTATGTCCCTGGCAGCTGCATTCATCGCGTGCGTATCCTACCTTACCGTTGACGACGTCATGGGCCGGGGGCCGAAATGCGCGGCAGGACGATCGTAATGACTGCCCCGCGCGGTTCGCGCCCGCCGAGTTCGACCCGGCCGTGATGCTCCTCGACGATCTTCTTGACGATCGCGAGCCCGAGACCCGTGCCCTTGGCCTTGGTCGTGACGTAGGGCTCGAACGCGTGCTGCACCAGCTCGTCGCTGAAGCCGGGACCCGCATCGGCGAACGACAGCCGGACGTGCTCGTCATCCGCGACCACGGCGATCTCGTAGCCCGGCTCCTCGGTATCGGCCTGGGCGTCGACCGCGTTCTTCAACAGGTTGTGCATGACCTGGCGCAGTCGCGTGGACTCCCCCAGCACGTAGGCGGGTTCATCCGGCAGCGATAGCACCACATGCGGACGCAGGTCCTCGTAGAGCGCCAGAACGTCGAGGAGCAGGGCGCCGACGTCGACAGGCTGCTGCTTGCCGGGCCCCGCCTGGCGCGCGTAGACCGCGAAATCGTCGACCATGTGCTTCATGGCTGCGACCTGGGCGATGATCGTGTGCGCGCCGCGGCGTAGCGTCTCCTGGTCGGCCGCATCGAGCTTCGCGGCGAGCTTGTGCTCGAGACGCTCGGCAGAGAGTTGGATGGGCGTCAACGGGTTCTTGATCTCGTGCGCCAGCCGGCGCGCAACCTCGGCCCAGGCCGCATCGCGCTGCGCCTGGGCGAGATCGGTGACGTCGTCGAACACCACCACATAGCCTGCGACCGGCGACACGGGCAAGCGCGAGCCGCGCAGCAGCAGCACGCGGGTGATATTGGCGATCGCGAGCTCCGCCTGGCGCTGCCAGTTGCCGTCGCGGCTGCCGCGGAATCCTTCCTCGATCAACCCGGCCAGCACGCCGAGCGCCGGCAATGTCTCCCCCCAGCGCGCGAGCGGCATGCCGGTGAGATCCGCGAGAGGCTGCTGCAGGACCACCGTCGCGCTGGTGTTGGCGATGCGCAGGCGATAGCGATCGTCGAAGGCGAGCACGCCCGCCGAAAGGTTGCCGAGAATGCTTTCCAGGTAGGCACGCGTGGTCTCGATGGCACGACGCGACTCCTCGGTGCGCCGCTGCGCGTCGGCGAGCTGCTCGGTCATCATGTTGAACGATTGGGTGAGCACGCCGAGCTCGTCGCTCGAGGTGACGGGCTGGCGACGCGAGAAGTCGCCCTGGGCCACGGCCCGGGTTCCTGCTGCGAGCGCGCCGAGCGGCGCGGCAAAGCGCTCCGACAGGACGACCGCAAGGCCAAGCCCCGAGGTCAGGGCGAGCAACAAAGTCAGGGTGAGCGTCAGGGCGTAGAGCCGTTTAAGCGCGCCCCTGGAGAACGAGATCTCCTGATAGTCCCGGTAACCGGCCTGGACCTTTTCCATTTCCTGGGCGAGCGCACGCGGTACCGGCTCGACCACCTGCAGCACGCGCAGCGGCTCGGCAGGATCGCTGCTGTTCACCGGCACCACCACCCGCAGCAGGATGCCGCCATCGCTGCGCTGCTCGGGAAGGGCGGTGGCCTGCTGCAGGCGCGCCCGACGCACGACGGCGGGAGAAGGGGCCTCGGGCGCGGCGGTCGAGCCACTGATGCCGGCGACGGCGACCAGGTTGCCACTGGTGGTGAAGAGTGCCGCCTCGGCCATGCCGGCCTGCTCGGCAAGACGATTGAGACGCGGCCCGACGGCTGGCCCCGAGGAGTCGCCGAGTACCAGCGCCACCTGGTTGGCCTTGTTGGTAGTTTCCTTAAGTAGGTAGTCGAGGGCGTTCCGGCCGATGTTGAGGCCGCCTTCCAGGGCGCGGTCGACCCGCACGTCGAACCAGCTTTCGATGCTGCGTCCGAGAAACTGCACCGACACTGCGTACACCAGCGCGCCGGGCAGCACGGCGACGAGCGTGAAGAACACCACCAGACGCACGGCGAGGCGCGCGCCGAAGATGCCCTTGCGTAGCTTGCGTCGCAGGCGCAGGAGCTGGTAGCCGACCAGCAGCATCAGCAGCACGACCAGAGTCCCGTTCAGTACCAGCAGAAGGTCATACTGGCTCGCGAACAGCGCCGTGTTCGCCGACGCCGTGGCGAGCAGGAACAGCGAGATGGCGGCGAGGCACGCCAGGATCAACAGCATCCAGCGCACGCCACGCGACGGCAGCAGCCCGGTTACGTCGCGAATGTCCATCGGTACCAGTCGGATTGCATCGACCATTCCCGGGACGCCAGCGCATTCACCTGGAAGGGCTTGGGCAGCTGGTTCACGTCCAGCCTGAGGCGCACGCCGGCTTCCAGCCGGGTGCCGCGCGGGAGCTGGTCACGCGCCGCGATGCGTCGCGAGGTCACGCGTGAGATCAGGCGCTGGACCTCCTCCATCGTGTCGAAGTTGAGGACGAGCAACCCGACCGCCACACGGTACTGGCGGGTAAGCGGGGTGTACGAGATACGATACTGCGTGGAATAGCCGAGCAGCTTGTCGTCGAACCAGTACCAGCGCGGGCGTGTGATCTCGACTTCCAGAACGAAATAGAGTGGCACGCCTTTCTGAAGAGCTTCCTCGAGGGTCGCGTTGATCGTGAAATCGAACTCGGCGTTCAGGTAGTACCCGTCCTCCTCGACACGAATCTCGGCCGACTGTACTGCAATGGTATCGGCCCACGCCGGCATGGCCACGAGCAGGGCGAGTCCCCACAGCAGAGCGCGCAAGGCGCGCAACCGAATGCGCAGGGACGCGACGCTTCGCACGCGCAATGGAGGCAAACCGATGGTGACGGGCGGCGAGGACGGGGGCACGGCGAAGGGCCGGGGGAACCGGCAGTGGCGGCACCGATGATACCCGCCGACGGTCGCCGACGCAGGCGGCGGATCATCGGTGTTTGGCCAGGCGTGCGTAGAAAAACCCGTCCTGATCGTGGTCCGCGCCGGGCAGGGACGGCACGAGCTGGCCCCCCACATGGCGCACGCCATGCGGAAAGATAATGGCCTCCTGCGCGGCATCCGGATGGGTCTCGACGAACGCCGAGACACGCGCGTCGTTCTCGTCCCGAAAGACCGAGCAGGTCGCATAGAGCAGCGTGCCACCGGGAGCCAGGAGCGGCCATAAGGCGTCGAGCAGCCGCGACTGCTGCGCGGCAAAACTTGCGAGATCGCGTTCACGACGCAGCCACTTGGCATCGGGATGCCGGCGCACCACCCCGGACGCGGTGCATGGCACATCGGCGAGGATACGGTCGAAGGGCCGGCCATCCCACCACGCGGCGGGCGCACCGGCATCCGCAGGCACGACGTGCAAGCGCTGCGCTTCGAGACCGAGGCGAGCCGCATTGTCGCGGAGCCGAGAAAGCCGCGCCGGGTTGTCGTCGATCGCCACGATGTTCACGTCCGCGAGCTCGGCGATGTGGGTGGTCTTGCCCCCCGGCGCCGCACACGCGTCGAGGACGCGCATCCCGGGTTCCAGTGCGAGGAGCGGCGCCGCGAGTTGCGCGCCGGCGTCCTGGACCGAAAAGGCGCCTTCCTCGAAGCCGGGCAACTGTTGCACCGGTTGCGGCACGGTGAGGATGAGGCCCGCCGCACCGACCGGCCGCGCCGCAACGCCCGCCGCGGCGAAGCGCTGCGCGAGCACGTCTCGCGACACGCGGCGTACGTTGGCGCGCAGCGTGAACGGTGGTCGCGCATTGCCGGCCGCCAGGATGTCGGCCCACGCGTCGGGATGCTCGCGACGCACTCGCGCGATCCACCAGGCAGGATGGGACCAGCGCGCCACCGGGTCGGCGCTGACCTGATCCAGCAGGGCGTCGCGCTCCCGCAGGAATCGCCTCAGCAGCGCGTTCACGAGGCCCTTGGCGGCCGGCCGCGCCACGCGAGCCGCGGCGGCGACGGCGTGATCGACGACCGCGAAGGCTGGCGCGCGGGTGTGCTGGAGTTGATAAAGCGCGACGGCGATCAGGGCGGCGAGCGCCGGGTCGGTGATGGGCTTGGCCGCGAGCAGCCGCACCAGGCCGTGCAGCAAGCCCCAATGGCGCAGCGTGCCATAGGCGAGCTCCTGGACGAGGGCGCGGCGCCGGCCCACCTCCGCGTCGGACTCGGGTAATGTGGCGAACGCAGCCGAGATGGTCGCGCCCCCCTGAACCTGGGCCACCACACTGGCGGCCTGGCGCTGGGCTTCTTCCATCGACTCAGCGCGCTCCAGGCGACCCGCGTCGCCGGAGCAGAGTGCGATCAGCCCGCGCGCGCCATTTCCAGCGCAAAGCAGGGGGGCGTGCCGCGAAGTCCCAACGCAGCCACGCCGCGGCGATCCGACGAAAGCCCGTGGCGATGGCAGGCGCACGCGCCCACTCGACGGTCGAACCCCGGCACGCGCGGTCGAACGCGGGCGCGTTCACGACGGCGCCGAGGCGAATACGTCACCTGCGCGGATGCGCCGCCCACTCACGACGGCGCCGACCGGCAGTCGCTTGCCACCCGCCGGTTGTATCGTGCTCACGCGGAGTGCGCCCTCGCCGCAGGCAATGACGATGGTGTCGGCCCCGGCTGCGAGCACCGTGCCGTAGGGTGCGCGGGTTGCGGCCGCGATCGGCTCGGCCTCCCAGATCTTCCAACTGACGCCGTCGTGCAGGGCGTAGGCGCCGGGCGCGGGCGAGAACGCCCGGATCTGTCGATCGATTGCCGGCGCGGGCATCGACCAGTCGATGGCCGGTTCGCTCCGTACGATCTTGGCCGCATAGCTCGTGCCCTCTGCAGGCTGTGGCGCGGCTTTGAGGCTTTCGCCGCGCGCGAGGACCTTCAAGGCACGCACGACCGCGCCGGCGCCCGCGACGGCAAGCTTGTCATGCAGGGAGCCCGTGGTTTCCCGCGGCTCGATCGCCACGGCGACGCGGTCGATCATGGGTCCGGTGTCGAGACCTTCGTCCATTTGCATGATAGTGACGCCGCTCACCGCGTCCCCTGCGAGGATCGCCCGGTGGATGGGCGCGGCACCGCGCCAGCGGGGAAGAAGCGATGCATGGATGTTGAGGGCCCCACGGGCCGGCCAGGCCAGGATCGCAGCCGGCAGGATAAGGCCGTACGCGGCGACCACGAGTACGTCGAGGGGCACGGCCAATGCGGCGTCGCGCGCTTCGGCCGTCTTGAGGGTCGCGGGCTGCAGGATCGCGAGGCCGTGGCGCTGCGCCGCTGCCTTGACCGGGGATGCCCTGGTGACCAAGCCGCGTCCCTGAGGTCGGTCCGGCTGGGTCATCACCAGGGGCACCGCAAAGCCCGCAGTCAGGATTGCCTCGAGCGCCGTGACTGCAAAATCGGGCGTGCCCGCGAAGCCTACGCGCAGCAAAGGTGCCTCCGGGATCGAGAGCGCCCGGCGGGAGCGGCGGGCGCCGGTAGGGGCGCCCGACCTAGCCGGCCAGGCGCTGCTTCTTCTTGAGCTTATTGGTCAGCCGGGCGCGCTTGAGCGGCGAGAGGTGGTCCACGAAGACCTTGCCGACCAGGTGATCGAGCTCGTGCTGGATGCACACCGCGAGCAGTCCCTCGGCGTCGAGCTCGAACGGCTTGCCCTCGGCATCGAGCGCGCGCACCTTGACCTTCGATGGCCGCGCCACGCGGTCGTAGTAGCCGGGGACCGAGAGACATCCCTCCTCCGCCTCGATCTCGTCGCCGTCGGTGACCACGATCTCCGGGTTGATGAACACCCGCAGCTCGTCGCGCGTATCCGACAGATCCATGACGATCAACCGCTTGTGCACGTCCACCTGGGTCGCGGCGAGGCCGATGCCCGGTGCCGCATACATCGTCTCGGCCAGATCGCGGACGAGCTTCTGGATTTCGGGGGTGACCGCGGCAACCGGCGCGGCGATCTTGCGGAGCCGCGGATCCGGGTATTCGAGAATGTTCAGGAGCGCCATGGCGACAGCTTGCAAAATGCAGATTCGGGATGCAGAATCAAATCTAACCCCTTATTTTGCGGCGGTTTCGGACCATCGCAAGGCCCGCCCCCACCGGAAGAGGTCTTATGCTTCAGAAGTTTAGCATGGCGACACGGATGCTCGCCGCGGCGGCGGCCCTGCTCGCTCTAACGGGAGCCGCGGCCGTCGGCGGCGATCCGAAGCTCGCCGACAGGGCTCCGGACCGCTATACGGTGCAAAAAGGAGACACTCTCTGGGGCATCGCCGGCCGCTTCCTCCGCGAGCCGTGGCGCTGGCCGGAAATATGGCGGCTCAACCGGGAGCAAATCAAGAATCCGCACTGGATCTACCCGGGTGACGTGATCGTGCTCGACCGCACCGGGAGCCCCGACGGGGCACCGCAATTGCGGCTCGAGCGCTCGACCGTGCGGCTGTCGCCCAGCATTCGCGTGTCTCCACTGGAGAGCGACGTCGTCCCGAGCATTCCGCAGGGGGACATCGAGCCATTCCTCACCCGTCCTCTCATTTCCGGCCCCGAGGGCCTGGTGGGCTCGGCCGAGATCATCGCGGGACGCGACAAGCGGGTGATCCGCGGACCGACCGACGTGATTTACGTCACCGGCGCGGACCCCGCCGCCGGCGACCTCTGGTATGTCTATCGGGCCGGCCGGACGCTGGTTTCGCTGCGCAACAAGGAGGTCCTGGGCCACGAGCAGCGCTTCCTCGGAACCGCGCGGGTGGAGCGCTTCGGTGAAGTATCGACCATGCGCATCGCCAGTGCCCACGAGGAGATCCTCATCGGCGACCGGCTCGTTCCGGCGCCGCGCGAGCAGGTCTTGAACTACGTGCCGCACTCGCCGCAGCAACCGATCAATGGCCAGATCATCGCCACCGCCCAGAACTCCCTCGAAGTGGGGCGGGGTGCGGTGGTCACCCTCGATAAGGGCCGCGTCGATGGTCTGGACATCGGAAGCGTGCTCGCCGTGTACCGCGTCCCGGGGTCGATCCCCGACCCGCGCCCGTCCAAGGAGCCGGACCGCATCGCGAAATTCCTGGAGCAAACCAAGTTCTACCAGCCCGACCGGTTCGTGGAAATCCCGGCCGACCGGACCGGACTGGTGTTCGTCTTCCGGGTGTTCGACCGCGTGTCGTACGGGCTCGTGCTCAATACGACTGACGTGGTGAACCAAGGCGACTGGGTACGACAGCCCTGACGACGGCGCCATCGCCAGCGCCAGCGGCGTCGCCATCGCCGCCGCCCTTCTCATCGTCATAGCGCCATGGACCTGGACGCCCGGGCCGAGGCCTGGGTGCGACTCCATTCGGCCGGGCTGGGTCCCGGCGCGCTCGTGGCCCTCCTGCGGGTCTTCGGCTCGGCGCAAGCAGTCCTTGCCGCCCGGCCGGCAGAGCGGGCCCGACACGTCAATGCTGCGGCAGCCAAGGCGATCGCAGCAGGGCCGCCCCGCGAACGTCTCGATGCCACCCTCGCATGGCTCTCCGAGCCGTCTCATGGCTTTCTCGCGTGGGACGATGCGGGGTACCCGCCCGCGTTGCTGCAGACCGCCGATCCGCCGACGCTGCTCTATACGCTAGGCGACGCCGGCAGGCTCGCAGGGCCCGGGCTTGCGATCGTCGGCAGCCGTAACGCGACCCCTCAGGGCGTCGCCGACGCCGAGGCCTTCGCCGAGGCGCTCGGGAAGGCGGGGCTCACCATCGTCAGCGGCCTCGCCCTCGGCATCGACGCGGCCGCGCATCGCGGCGCCCTCGCCGCCGGTGGCAACACGATCGCGGTCATCGGCACCGGACCCGATCGTGTCTACCCGGCGCGGCACCGCGATCTGGCCCACGCCATCGCCGCCCGCGGGATCATCCTCAGCGAGTTCGCGCCCGGCACGCCGCCGCTGCCCGGCAATTTCCCTCGCCGCAACCGGATCATCAGCGGGCTCGCACGCGGGGTTCTGGTCATCGAGGCGACCGTGTCGTCGGGCTCCCTCATTACCGCGCGCATGGCCGGCGAACAGGGCCGCGACCTCTTTGCCGTTCCCGGCTCGATCCATTCGCCGTTCTCGCGCGGCTGCCATCGTCTCATCCGCGAAGGCGCGAAGCTCGTGGAAACCGCCCAGGACGTGCTCGAGGAATTGCGGCTCCCGGTCCCCGATGTGAGCACACACACGCAGGCCGCGCCCCGCGGCGCCGGCGACGATCGCGCCCGCTCGGGAGACAATGCGGCTGCTGTGCTGGCCGCGATGGGGACCGAGGTGCTCGATGTCGACAGCATCGTCGCCCGCGCCGCCCTCCCCGCCGCCAAGGTGGTCGCGGCACTCACCCTGCTCGAAATCGATGGCGAGGTCGGGATCGTCGCCGGCGGTCGCTGGCAACGCGTGGTGCGATAAAGAACCCTCGCCGCCATCGCACTTTTGTCACGATCGCCTGTCACGGTCAGGGTCCCGTTGCGCGAAGTCGCGCGCGAGTGTAGACCATCCGGCGCCTTGCAGCCGCTTTGCCACCTTCGGTACTATCTGCCGCTCTTCGCCCATTGCCCGACGTGAAATCACTCATCATTGCCGAGAAGCCCTCCGTCGCCGCCGACATCGCGCGCGCGCTCGGCGGCTTCGTACGTCACGACGACTACTTCGAGAGCGACCGCTACCTCCTGTCGTCCGCGGTCGGGCACCTGGTCGAGATCGGCATGCCGGAGGAGGAGGAGGTCAAGCGGGGCAAGTGGACCTTTGCCCATCTGCCGGCGATCCCCTCGCAGTTCGCCTTGAAGCCGATCGAGAAAAGCGAAAGCCGGCTGAAGACGCTGCTGAAGCTCATCAAGCGCAAGGAGGTCGGTGAACTGATCAATGCCTGCGACGCAGGCCGCGAGGGCGAGCTCATCTTTCGCTACATCGTCCAGTTCGCAAAGGCCTCCAAGCCGATCAAGCGCCTGTGGCTGCAGTCGATGACGACGACCGCGATCCGCGATGGCTTCGAGCACCTGCGCACGGGCAAGCAGATGGAGCCCCTGGCGGATGCCGCCGTGTGCCGCTCCGAGTCCGATTGGCTCGTCGGCATCAACGGCACCCGGGCGATGACCGCGTTCAATTCCAAGTCCGGCGGCTTCCAGCTGACCACCGTGGGTCGCGTGCAGACGCCGACGCTCGCCATCATGGTCGAGCGCGAGGAAAAGATCCGTGCGTTCAAGCCGCGCGGCTATTGGGAGGTGATCGGCACGTTCCTGGGCAGCGGCGGCGAATACGCCGGCCGATGGTTCGACGAGACATTCAAGAAGCCCGAGGACGATCCTGACGCGCGTGCCGAGCGCCTCTGGGACGAAGCCCGGGCGGCCGCACTGGTCGAGCAATGCGCCGGCCAGCCGGGCGAGGTGACCGAGGAGGCGAAGCCATCCACCCAGGGTGCGCCGATGCTCTACGACCTCACCACGCTGCAACGCGAGGCCAATGGCCGGTTCGGGTTCTCCGCCCGCACCACCCTGTCGCTCGCGCAGGCGCTGTACGAAAAGCACAAGGCCCTCACCTATCCGAGAACCGACTCGCGCGCGCTGCCGGAAGACTATCTCCCGACTGTCCAGGCGACGATGGAAGCGCTGGGCGGGACCAACGCCTACGGCGGCTTCGCGCGGCAGGTGCTGAAGCAAAAGTGGGTCCGGCCCAACAAGCGCATCTTCGACAACGCCAAGGTGTCGGACCATTTCGCCATCATTCCGACCCTGGTCGCACCGAAGCACCTCAACGAGCTCGAGCAGAAGCTCTACGATTTCGTGGTGAAGCGCTTCCTCGCGGTGTTCTTTCCCCCCGCCGAGTATCTCGTGACCACGCGCATCACCCGGGTCGCGACCGAGCCCTTCAAGTCCGAAGGCAAGGTGCTCGTGAATCCCGGCTGGCTTGCGGTCTACGGGCGGGAGGCGCAGGAAGAGCAGGGCACCCTCGCCAAGGTCAACCAAGGCGAGCATGTGAAGACCGAAAAGGTCGAATCCGTCGCCAACATCACGCGGCCGCCGGCGCGCTTCAACGAGGGGACGCTACTTTCCGCGATGGAAGGCGCGGGCAAGCTGATCGAGGACGAGGAGCTGCGCGAGGCCATGCGTGAAAAAGGTCTCGGCACGCCGGCTACCCGCGCGCAGATCATCGAGGGCCTGCTGCAGGAAAAGTACATCTACCGCGAAGGCAAGGAGCTCACACCCACGCCCAAGGCCTTCTCGCTGCTGGCACTGCTGCGCGGCCTCGGCGTCCCCGAGCTTTTCTCGCCGGAGCTCACCGCCGAGTGGGAGTTCAAGCTGGCCGAGATGGAGCACGGCCGCCTGAAGCGCGCCGTGTTCATGGACGAAATCGTGGGCATGACCCGCCACATCGTGGGCCAGGCGAAGAACTACGAGAGCGATACCATTCCGGGCGACTTCGCGACCCTGTCGGTGCCCTGCCCGAAGTGTGGCGGGGAAGTGCACGAAAACTACAAGAAATTCCAGTGCCAGCAATGCGCCTTTGGCTTCTGGAAGATCATGGGCGGACGTCAGCTCGCGGCCGAGGAGGCCGAGAACCTGCTGCGCGAGCGTCAGGTCGGCCCCCTCGAGGGCTTTCGCAGCCGGCTCGGCAGGCCGTTCACCGCGTCGATCAAGCTGTCGGACGAGCACGAGGTCGCCTTCGACTTTGGCCCGAGCGCTGACGATGACACCGAGGCCCCGGACTTCACCGGCCAGGAGTCGCTGGGTCCGTGCCCGAAGTGCCGCTCCAACGTGTTCGAGACGGCGCAGGCCTACGTCTGCGAGAAGGCGGTCGGCCCCGACAAGACCTGCGACTTCCGCTCAGGAAGGGTCATCCTGCAACGCCCGATCGAGCGCGCGCAGATGCAGAAGCTGCTCGCTGACGGCCGCACGGACCTGCTGCAGTTCGTGTCGGCACGCACCCGTCGCGGCTTCTCCGCATTCCTGGTCCGCCAGCCGGACGGCAAGGTCGGATTCGAGTTCGAGACCAAGGATGCAAAGGGCAAGGGCGCGCGCGCCCCGCGCGCCGGCACGGCGCTACGCGTACTCGGCATGCACCCCAAGGACAAGCGGCCGGTCGAGCTGCATGCAGGGCGCTACGGCCCCTACGTGAAGCACGGCGCGGTGAATGCCACCGTCACCGATCGTGAGCGCGTCGACGCGCTGACGCTCGACGAGGCGGTCATCCTCCTCGCCGGCAAGGCCGCGCAGGGCAAGATCGCGTCGGCGGGCAGCCGAATGGGCGCGCGCGCCGGCGCAGCCGCCAAGGGCGCAGCCCGTGGTGGAGCAACCAGAGCGGGCGCAACTCGAGCTGGAGCAACTCGAGCTGGAGCAACTCGAGGTGGAGCAACCGAAGGCGGCGCAGCCAAGCGTAGTGCGGCCGGGAACGAGGCTGCGGACGCTGTCGCGACGGCCACGCGCCCGGCGACAACCGGTGGAAAGACCGCCGCCAAGTCCCCCCGAACCATCAAGGCTTCCACGCCGAAACCGGTTCCGGGCGGCAAGACGCCTGGCAAGACCGCGCGTACGGCTTCCAAGAAACCCGGCGTGAAACGGACCTAGAACGCGGGTCTAGAACGGGCGTAGAACGGGCCTAGCTGGAACGGACCGAGAACGGAACCGGACCCCCTAGACGTCCAGGTTGCGCACACCCATGGCGTTGTTTTCGATGAACGCCCGCCGTGGCTCGACCTGCTCGCCCATCAGGGTGGAGAAAATCTCCTCGGACGTGATCGCGTCCTCGATCTGCACCCTTAGCAGGCGACGGACTGCCGGATTCATCGTGGTTTCCCAGAGCTGCTCGGGATTCATCTCGCCCAGACCCTTGTAGCGCTGCAGCGAGACACTGTTGCGTGCCTCGGCGAGCAACCAGTCGAGTGCGTCCTTGAACGACTTGACGGCCTCCTGCTTGTCACCACGCTTCACCGACGCGCCGGCCTTGATCATGCCCTGCAGGACCTCGGTCGCGGCCTGGATCTGGGCGTGGTCGCCACTCACCAGGAAGTCGGCGTCGATCGAGGTCGCGTGCGGCGTGCCGTGGTGAGTGCGCACGATCACCAGTCGCCGGGTTTCGGCCACGGCGTCGTACCGGGCATCGACACGCACCTCGTCGTCGTCGAGCGCAGCCTGCAGCGCCGCGGCACTCGCGGTCGCCGCGTCCTCGCTCGACAGGTCGATCCGCACGCCCTTCAGGAGCGCATGGAGCGCCGCGGGGTCGATGGCGCGGGCGAGGCGGTCGATCACTGCTTCAGCCAGGAGATATTGGCGCGCGACGGTCGCGAACGTCTCGGCGGATAGCGGCGGCTCGCCCAGGGCCGGCGTCAGTTCGGCACCCTTCAGCGCGAGCTTGAGCAGGTGTTGCTTGAGCTCGTGGTCGTCCTTCAGGTAGCTCTCTTCCTTGCCGTGCTTCACCTTGTAGAGCGGCGGCTGGGCGATGTAGATGTGGCCCCGTTCCACCAGCTCGGGCATCTGCCGATAGAAGAAGGTGAGCAGCAGCGTGCGGATGTGCGAGCCGTCGACGTCCGCGTCGGTCATGATGATGATGCGGTGGTAGCGGAGCTTGTCGGCGTTGTACTCGTCCTTCTCTTCCTTGTTGCCGTTTACCGGCCGGCCGAAGCCCGTGCCCAGCGCCGTGATGAGGGTGACGAGCTCCTGCGAGGAGACGAGCTTGTCGAAGCGGGCGCGCTCGACATTCAGGATCTTGCCCCGCAGCGGCAGGATCGCCTGGAACTTGCGGTCGCGCCCCTGCTTGGCCGAGCCGCCGGCGGAATCGCCCTCGACCAGGTAGAGCTCGCACAGCGCCGGATCGCGCTCCTGGCAGTCGGCGAGCTTGCCCGGCAGCCCCATGCCGTCGAGCACGCCCTTGCGCCGGGTGAGTTCGCGCGCCTTGCGAGCGGCTTCCCGCGCCCGGGCCGCCTCGACGATTTTAGTGCAGATGATCCGGGCTTCCTGCGGGTTCTCCAGCAGGAAATCGGCGAGCTTCTCCGCGACGACCTCCTGCACCACCGGCATCACCTCGGAGGACACGAGCTTGTCCTTGGTCTGCGACGAGAACTTGGGCTCGGGCACCTTGACCGACAGCACGCAGGTGAGGCCTTCGCGCATGTCATCGCCCGAGGTTTCCACCTTGGCCCTCTTGGCGACCTCTTCCTTCTCGATGTAATGGTTGAGGGTACGGGTCATCGCCTGCCGCAGGCCGGTCAGGTGGGTGCCGCCATCGCGTTGCGGAATGTTGTTGGTGAAGCACTGCACGCTCTCGGCGTAGGAGTCGTTCCACTGCATCGCGACCTCGACGGTGATGCCTTCCTTTTCGCCGATCGCGTAGAACACCTTCGGGTGCAGCACGCTCTTGCTGCGGTTCATGTACTCGACGAAGCCGCGCACCCCGCCGGAGTATGCAAAATTCTCGCTCTTGCCGTCGCGCTGGTCGATGAGCTCGATAAGGGTGCCGTTGTTGAGGAACGACAGCTCGCGGATACGCTTGGCGAGGATCTCGTAGTGGAACTCGACCCGCCCGAAGGTGGATTCCGCCGCCATGAAGTGCACTTCCGTGCCGCGCCGATCGGTGGTGCCCATGGCCACGAGCGGGGCGACCGCCACGCCGCCGCGGAACTCCATCTGGTAGACCTGGCCATTGCGCCAGATCTTGAGCTTGAGCCACTCCGAGAGCGCGTTCACCACCGACACACCGACGCCGTGCAGCCCGCCCGACACCTTGTAGCTGTTCTGGTCGAACTTGCCACCGGCATGCAGCTCAGTCATCACGATCTCGGCCGCCGAGCGCTTGAACTCGTCGTCCTCCTTGATGTCGATGGGGATGCCGCGGCCGTTGTCGACGATCGAGAGCGAGTTGTCGGCGTGGATCACCACCTTGATGTCGTCGCACCAGCCGGCCAGCGCCTCGTCGATGGCGTTGTCCAGCACCTCGAAGACCATGTGGTGCAGGCCGGTCCCGTCAGAGGTGTCGCCGATGTACATGCCCGGACGCTTGCGTACTGCGTCGAGGCCCTTCAGCACCTTGATGCTGTTGGAATCGTAGTCCTGGCCGTTGCCGGAACGGTGGTTGAGCGCGCTGGAGGGAAGCGAATTGGCGGGAGTCATCATGTCCTTCGGAATACGGCCGCCGCGCGCGTTCCGCGCGGTATCACTGCCCGAAGGACGTTCGTGGCGTCCCCGGGGATGTTCGCGCCAACGCTCTCCACGAGCACCATCGGCGGGTCACGGGCGAGGCGTCAGATGCGCATCGGCATCACGACGTATTTGTAATCCTCGCGCCCGGGCATGGTGACGAGGGCACTCGAGCTCGAATCGCCGAAGGCGAGGCGCACGTTGTCGGTCGAGAGGTTCTGCAGGACATCGAGCAGGTAGGTGATGTTGAAGCCGATGTCGAGCGATTCGCCCTGAAAGGCGACCTCGAGCTCCTCCTCGGCTTCCTCCTGCTCGGAGTTCGTGCAGATGACCTTGAGCTGCCCGGGCGATAGCACCACGCGCACACCGCGGAATTTCTCGTTCGACAGGATCGCTGCGCGCTGCAGGGCAGCCAGGAGCTCGGTACGTGGCAACTCGATGAGCTTGGTGTGTCCGGTCGGAATGACCCGGTTGTAATCGGGAAACTTGCCGTCCACGACCTTGCTCACGAGCTCGATCACACCAAAGCGAAAGCGGACCTGGTTGCTCAGGATGTCGAGCGTGACCGGATCCTCGACGTCGGCGAGCAGCTTACCGAGCTCGAGGACCGTCTTGCGGGGGAGGATCACCTCCTGCCGCTGAAACTCGCCCGGGATGGCAATACTCGCCCACGACAGTCGATGGCCATCCGTAGCCACGGCCTGGATCGTCGGGCCGTCGAGCACCAGCAGCATACCGTTTAGGTAGTAGCGAATGTCCTGCTGTGCCATCGCGAACTCGACAGACTTGATCAGGCCGCGCAGGTCGCGCTGCGCAAGCGTCAACGTCTGCAGCTCCTCGTCACCAATGCTGATCCGAGGATAGTCCGCGGCCGGAAGGGTTTGCAGGTTGAAGCGCGAGCGGCCGGCCCGCACCGTCATCTTGCTGCCGGTCGCATCGACGTTGACGGTGGCGCCATCGGGCAGGGCACGCAGGAGGTCCTGCAGCTTGCGCGCGGCAACCGTGACCGCATGGGCGTCCTTGCCACTCCAGTCGGCCCGCGCTGTGATCTGCATCTCGAGGTCCGTCGCCGTGAGGTGCAGTTGGCCATCGCGCTGCTCGAGCAGGACGTTGGCAAGGATGGGCAGGGTATGCCGTCGTTCCACGATTCCCGCGACCGCCTGCAAAGGTTTCAGCAGCGCATCCCGGGCGATCTGTTTTAGTTGCATTGTCTAAAACCGTAGAACAGCTAATAGGAGACTGGCCGTTTCCGGTATGGAACCGAAACGTGCCGTTCCTTCAGCGGGTTGGGCGGGGATGAATCCTGTGGACAACTGCGCTCGTCGCGGTGGATCGATTGGGGACACTTTTGATAATGCACGCCAGACCCGTTTAATCCACAAATTATAGCTTGAAAACCCCGGCTTTTCCAGTCCTTCCATACCCTGTTTGCAGGGGAAAACGCTGTGTTGTATGCGGTTGCGGAAAGCCCGCGCGTTCCGCACCTGCGGGATAAGTTTCAGTTGCGCAGCACCTGGAGCAGGAAGTTAACGTCGTGGTTGATCTCGGGGACAGTCTCCCGCAGTTTCGCGACCTGGCGGCAGGCGTGCAGCACTGTGGTGTGGTCCCGGCCGCCGAAATTGCTGCCGATCTCCGGCAGCGAGAGCTGGGTCAGTTCCTTCGCCAGCGCCATCGCCACCTGCCGCGGCCGCGCGACCGCGCGGGAGCGCTTCTTGGAGTGCATGTCCGATACCCGGATCTTGTAGTAGTCCGCGACAGTCTTCTGGATGTTCTCGATCGAGACCTGGCGGTTCTGCACGGCAAGCAGGTCGCGCAGTGCGTCCTTGGCCACGGCGAGGGTGATCTCCTGGCCGTGGAAATTCGAATAGGCCGCGACGCGCTTCAAGGCCCCCTCGAGCTCCCGGACGTTGGAGCGGATATGCTTCGCGACGAAGAATGCCACCTGCTCGTCGATCTTGATGCGGAAAGCCCCTGCCTTGGCGAGCAGGATCGCGACGCGCATCTCGAGCTCGGGCGGTTCGAGCGCCACGGTCAGGCCCCATCCGAAGCGCGAGATGAGCCGCTCCTCGATGCCGGAGATTTCCTTCGGATAGGTGTCGCACGTGATCACGACCTGCTTGTGCGCCTCGATCAGGGTATTGAAGAGGTAGAAGAACTCTTCCTGGGTGCGGGATTTGCCGTTGAAGAACTGGATGTCGTCGATCAGCAGCAGGTCGAGGGAGCGGTAGTAACGCTTGAACTCGTCGAAGCTCTTGTGCTGGTAGGCGCGGACCACGTCGGAGACATAGGTCTCGGCATGGATGTAACGGATCTTGGCGGTCGGCTCGCGCTGCAGGATCGAATTGCCGATGGCCTGGATGAGGTGGGTCTTGCCGAGACCGACACCGCCATACACGAACAAAGGGTTGTATGCGGTAGGGTGGTCGGCGACCTGCATGCCGGCGGCGCGGGCGAGCTGGTTCGCCTTGCCGGAAACGAAGCTTTGGAAGGTGAACGTCGGATTGACGCTCGTCTGCTCGTTGCGGCGTGATGTGGCGACTCGGGCGATGGCGCTACTCGGCTCGACGGACAATGCGGCGCGCGCCTCGCGCGGCGGTGGCGCGAATTCGGAACGTCCGTGCAGGGACCCCGACGCAGCGGCCCGCGGCGAGGCCTCCGGCGAGGGCTGCGGCTGCGACGCACTGCGATCGACCGGCGATTCCGCAGCGGCGTCGCTTACCCCGAACGAGATCGCGACGGGACCGCCCTCGTCGGCGCCCGCGATCTCGGCGATGCGCGGCGCGAAGCGCTCCTTAACCCACTGCAGTACGAACCGGTTGGGCGCCAGCAGTCGATAGCCGTCGTCTGCCGGGGCGATCGACAGCGGGCGTATCCAGGTATTGAACTGCTGGGGGGTGAGTTCCTGGCGAAAACAATCCAGGCAGTGCTGCCAGAAAACGGGAACGGACGACATGCCGAGAGGGTCCTTCAGGGGCGGTGCTGCGCGGCAGCTTTTTCTTGGCACCGACGGCTCCCCGGCGGTGACTCTACGGTCGGCGCCACCGAGGAACGCGGGAAAGCGCCGGAGGTCGGGGTCCGTTCTGACCGATTGTAGCCTTCTCGATCCCAGTTATCCACAGGGGGCTAGCGGTCCGCGCTGAAGGCGGTGAATGCGCCGCGCGCGCAGGTTGCTGCGGCAATCGCCGCCCAGGCCGAAGCCGTGATCGACCGGCTTCACCGCCAGGTGCGCGCGACCGTGCGCGGCGTTAGGGTCGTGTCGGTAGAGTCGTTGACAGCCAAGGGATAACAGGTTCTAATGTAAGGCTTTTTACATACGCGAGCCCATCATGAAACGCACTTACCAACCATCGGTCGTCAAGCGCAAGCGGACGCACGGCTTTCGCGCCCGGATGAAGACGGTGGGCGGCCGGAAGGTTCTCTCCGCGCGTCGCGCCAAGGGCCGCGCACGCCTCGCGCCCTGACCGCATCGCCGATTACCGCTACCTCGACTGTTGCCACTACCTCGACGGTTGCCGTTGCCTCGACCGCTAGAGGTGCGCCGCCCGCATTCCCGCAGCACCTGCGTGGATCACGTCGTCATCGTCTGACCGGCCAGGGGGCGTTTGAAGCCGTCTTTCAATGCGGCCGCAGGCAGGAGGGCCGGTTCGTGCAGCTGGTCTGGATGCCTGCGCGTGGTCCGGTCGGCCGGGTGGGCTATGTGGTGGGCAAGAAGGCGCTGCCGCTCGCTGTCGATCGCAACCGCGTGAAGCGCATGCTGCGGCCCATCGTGCGCGCGGCGCGTCCGCAGATCGACCCCTACGACCTCATCGTGCGATTGAAGCGACCGTGCGGGCGTGCCGAATTCAAGGTGGTCGCAGCCGAGGCGACGCGTCTGCTGGCCCGATTGCCGGTGCCGGGGACGGTGGTATGAAAATACTGCTGCTCGGGCTCATCCGCGGCTACCAGTACCTGCTCCGTCCGCTGCTCGGCGCGAATTGCCGCTTTTATCCAAGCTGCTCCGACTACGCTCGCGAAGCGGTCGAGCGCCATGGTGCTCTACCCGGCACCTGGCTCGCGCTCCGGCGCGTGGCGCGCTGCCACCCGTATCATCCCGGCGGCTACGACCCGGTTCCTTAGCCGCCCGGCCAACAAGGTCCACATGGATACGCAACGCCTCGTCCTGTTCATTATCTTCTCGTTCTCGGCCCTGTTTCTCTGGGAGGCGTGGCAACGTGAGCATCGTCCGCCGGTGCCGACCGTCAGCACCACGCCGGCTGCGAAGAGCGCGCCGAGCGCGGCGACCGACACCCCCGCACTACCGGGGGCTCCCGCACCACCCGGGGTTCCCGCCGCGGCCGCGCCACCCGGATCCGGCGCTGCCGGCGGCCAGCGCTTCGCAGTCCGCACCGATCTCTTCACCGCCCAGGTAAACACTGCCGGCGGCGTGATCGAGGAGCTCGCCCTTGCCAAGCATCGCGATGCGACCGACGCCGCGAAGCCGTACTACCCAGTGCTCCATACCCCGGAACGCACGCTGATCGCCCAGTCGGGACTGCTCGGCGAGGGCCTGCCCAACCATCGCACGGTTTTCGAGGTGCTGCCCGGGCCGCGCGATCTCACCCCGGGACAGGACAAGCTCGATGTGCGGCTGCAGGCCACCGGCCGGGACGGCGTTAAGATCATCCAGACGCTGACCTTCCATCGCGGCAGCTACGTGATCGACGTCGCCTACGACGTTACCAATACGACCGCGCAGCCGATCTCGCCGTACGCGTACTTCCAGTTCACCCGCGACACCAAGCACCAGGGCGGGCAGAGCTCGATGGCCCCTGCGTCCTACGTCGGTCCGGTCATCTACAACGAGGCCGACAAGTTCAAGAAGGTCGAATTCGGCGACATCGACAAGCTCGCCGCCGACCCGACCCGCAAGCTGCCGTACACCAAGACCACGGACAACGGCTGGGTCGGCATGGTCGAGCATTATTTCGTGACGGCGTGGCTGCCCTCCGACGAGAAAAAGACAGGTCGCGAGTTCTACACCCGCAAACTCGACAACGGCCTGTACGCGGCGGGGGTCATCGTGCCGGTGGGCACGATCGCGCCCGGCGGCACGGGGGAAGTGCGCGTCCCGCTATACGCCGGCCCGCAGGAGCAAGGTGTGCTGGCCAAGCTCGCGACTGGCCTCGACCTAGTGGTGGACTACGGCATCTTCACGGTCATCTCCGCGCCGCTCTTCTGGCTGCTGAAGTGGCTGCACTCGATCATCCACAACTGGGGCTGGGCGATCATCGTCCTCACCATCATCATCAAAGGCGTCTTCTATCCGCTGAACCACGCGAGTGCGCGGTCGATGGCCAAAATGAAAGTGATCGCGCCCAAGATGAAGGCGCTGCAGGCGCAGTATTCCAACGACAAGCAGCAGCTCCAGATGAAGATGATGGAGATGTACAAGACTGAGAAGATCAATCCGTTGGGAGGATGCCTGCCGATCGTGGTGCAGATTCCGGTGTTCATCGCGCTGTACTGGGTTCTGCTGTCGGCTGTCGAACTGCGCCATGCGCCGTGGGTCGGGTGGATCCAAGATCTGTCGGCGCCGGACCCGTGGTTCGTGCTGCCGGTGATCTACGCCGTCACCGCCTATCTTCAGGTGCGGCTGTCGCCGACGCCGATCCAGGACCCGATGCAGGCCAAGATCATGCAGATCATGCCGATTGCGTTCTCGGTCATGTTCCTGTTCTTCCCGGCCGGCCTGGTGCTCTACTGGCTGATCAACAACTGCCTGCAGATCGCCCAGCAGTGGCATATGAACCGGGTGCTGGCGCGCGAGGCCGAGGTGGCGGCGGCGCGCAGGCGCTAGTCCCCACCGCGTTCGCCGGCAAGCCGTCGTGCCGCCGCCGTGCCGGTGGCGACGGCGATCCTGGGCGTACGGGAGCGCGGCGTCGCGGACGCGCACGCACCCGGGATCCGGGAAGGCGGCGGTCCCGATAGTCGACGAGGCGAGCGGATGAGAGTGGCCACCGACACCATTGCCGCCATCGCCACGCCGCCGGGTGCAGGCGGCATCGGCGTGGTGCGGGTCGCCGGTGCCGGGGTGGCGGCGATCGTGGCGGGCATCGTCGGCAAGGTGCTCGTGCCGCGGCGGGCGACCCTCGCGAGGTTCCGGTCGATCGACGGCGAGGCGCTCGACCAGGGCATCGCAGTGCTCTTCCCGGCGCCGCATTCCTACACCGGAGACGACGTCCTCGAGCTGCACGGTCATGGCGGCAAGGCCGTGCTGCAACTCGTGCTCGACCGCTGTCTCGAGCTTGGGGCGCGCCTCGCCGCGCCGGGAGAGTTCACCCAGCGCGCCTTCCTCAACGGCAAGCTCGACCTCGCCCAGGCCGAAGCCGTCGCCGACCTGATCGAAGCCTCGACCGCCACCGCGGCCCGGGCGGCGACCCGCAGTCTCTCCGGCGAATTCTCCCAGGCGGTGCATGCCATCGCCGAAGCCCTGATCGAACTGCGTACCCTCACCGAAGCGTCGCTCGATTTTCCCGAGGAGGACATCGATTTCGTCCGCGCCGCCGATGCGGCGGGACGTATCGCGACCATCCGGGCGGACCTGGCCGCGCTGCTGGCGCGGGCCCGCGAAGGCACGTTGCTCCGCGAGGGTGTGACGGTGGTCCTGGTCGGTCGACCGAACGTCGGCAAGTCGAGCCTCCTCAACCGTCTCGCGCGCGACGACCTCGCCATCGTCACCGACATCCCGGGCACCACCCGCGATACGCTGCGCGGCCACGTGGAAGTGGGGGGCATCGCTCTGACGATCGTGGATACCGCCGGGCTGCGCCCGACCGACGATCCGATCGAGACGCTCGGGATCGAGCGAACCTGGGCCGCCGTCGCCCAGGCGCAGCTCGTGCTCGTGATCGTCGACGCCCGCGCCGATGCCGAAACACCGGGTGATGCCGATCAGGCGATCCTCGCGGCGCTGCCGCCGCACTTGCCGCGCATCGTGGTCCACAACAAGATCGACCTCGCCGCCTACCCACGGGCACCCCGGCGCGTGCCGCCGCGCCAGGACGCGATGCTCCAATGGGACGTGTGGCTATCGGCGCTCACCGGGGCCGGGGTGCCGGCGCTCGAGGACGCGCTGCTGGGGGCGCTCGGCGTCGAATCGAGTCTCGAGACCGTGTTTCTGGCCCGCGCCCGTCACGTGGAGGCGCTTCGCGCCGCCCTTCGCCACGCGGAGGCGGCCGATGCGGTGCTCGCGACCGCGAAACCGGCGCTGGAAATCTTTGCCGAGGAGCTTCGCCGGGCGCACGATGACCTTGGAGCCATCGTCGGGGCTTTCACCTCCGACGACCTGCTCGGATCGATCTTTTCGCGCTTCTGCATCGGCAAGTAATACGGAGGTCCAGTGCGGTTATAAAAGAGGACAATCACCGAAATGAGCTGCCCTCGTGGTTAAGGCGTGTGGAAGCACGTGAGGGGGAACTCGTGAGCGCAATGGAGGTGCTGGCCTCCGACTGATCGAATGTGGTTTGCCGGCACGCATAGTCAGCTCGCCGGCAGGGCGGAAACAGAACGGGATCACGAAGGAGGAATCACGGTGCCAACCCGAGGATTTTCTGCATCTCAACCTGAGGTGGATCCCTCGAGGCGATGCGGGGGGGAGGAGGCTTTCCCGATGACCAAAATTCGCGTCGCAAATGTTTTCCGTCGCATACCGAGCGTGACCTCTCCTTATCGCTTGGGGCACAGCACGAGTGATTCCGGCGTTACGAGAGGTGACGCCGGTTTCCATCGACCGGACTCCCCGTTTGTACTCGTCGCCTATGGCGCAGGCGTGAGATGGGATGTGCTTGCAAAGGCCTTCGACAATCCGCTCGCCTCATTTGACGAGCGGCAGGCAGCTTGCGAATACGCCAGCGACCTCGCGAAGGCCAGGAAAGATTCGATCGGTCCGATGCGGCATCGGGAATGTTCGAAATCGACCGAGGCTGCGTGAGAACAGCGCGCCAAGCGTCTCAGTACGCCCGCAGCCTGATCGAGGCGAGCCTCGACCCCTTTGTGACCATCAGTACCGAGGGCAAGATCACCGACGTCAACGAGGCCACGGTCAAGGTTACCGGCGTCCCACGCGAGCAACTCGTCGGCAGCGACTTCTGCCACTATTTCACCGAGCCGGAAAAGGCCCGCGAGGGCTACCAGCTGGCCTTCGCCGACGGCCTCGTCGCCGACTACCCGCTGACCATCCGCCACGGCGACGGCAAGCTCACCGACGTCCTCTACAACGCCTCGGTGTACAAGGACACGCGAGGCAACGTCCTGGGCGTCTTCGCCGCCGCCCGCGACATCACTGACCGCAAGCGCCGGGAAGCGATCCTGCAGGAAATACAGTCGTTCGCCGAAGCCATTGTGGAGACGGTGCGGGAGCCGCTCCTGGTCCTCGACAAGGACCTCCACGTGAAGATGGCCAACGAATCGTTTCTGCGGACCTTCCGGGCCTCGAAGGTGGAAACCGAGGGCCACGTGCTCTACGAACTCGGCAACGGCCAATGGGACATTCCCGAGCTGCGGCGTTTGCTGGAAGACATCATTCCCCAGCACACGGAGTTCCGCGATTTCGAGGTGACTCACGACTTTCCCGCCATCGGTCGGCGGACGATGCTTCTCAACGCCCGCAAGCTCTACCAGCCGGGGGTCAATAGCGAGCTGTTCCTGCTCGCGATGGAGGACACCACCGCACGCAAGCAGGCGGAGGAGGCGCTGCTCAAGGCGGGAGCGTTGCAGAACGCGATTTTCAACAGCGCCAACTTCTCGAGTATCGCCACGGATGCGAAGGGCGTCATCCAGATATTCAACGTCGGCGCCGAGCGCATGCTGGGCTACACGGCCGCCGACGTGATGAACAAGATCACCCCGGCCGACATTTCCGATCCTCAGGAAGTGATCGCGCGCGCCAAGGCGCTCTCCGTCGAACTCGGAACGCCGATTACGCCCGGCTTCGAGGCATTGGTGTTCAAGGCCTCGCGCGGGATCGAAGACATCTACGAGCTGACCTACATTCGCAAGGATGGCAGCCGCTTCCCCGCGGTGGTGTCGGTCACGGCGCTGCGCGACGCGCAAGACGCAATCATCGGCTACCTGTTGATCGGTACCGACAATACCGCGCGGAAGCAGGTCGAGGAGGAGCGGATGAAGCTCGATCAGCGCCTGCGTGACCAGCAGTTCTACACGCGCTCGCTCATCGAATCCAATATCGACGCGATCATGACCACCGATCCGCAAGGCATCATCACCGACGTCAACAAGCAGATGGAGGCGCTCACCGGTTGTACGCGCGACGAGCTGATCGGCGCGCCGTTCAAGAGCTACTTCACCGATCCGGAACGTGCCGAGGCGGGCATCAAGCTGGTGCTCAGCGAGAAAAAGCTCACCAACTATGAGCTCACCGCACGCACCCGGGACGGCAAGGAGACCGTGGTGTCCTACAATGCGACCACCTTCTACGACCGCGATAGGAAGCTGCAGGGCGTGTTCGCCGCCGCGCGCGACGTCACGGAGCGCAAACGCCTGGATGCCGCGCTAGAGGAGGCAAAAAAAGCCGCCGAGGACGCGAACAGCGCCAAGAGCGACTTCCTCGCCCGCATGAGCCACGAAATTCGGACGCCGATGAACGCCATCGTCGGCATGGCGGACCTGCTCTGGGAAACCTCGTTGGCCTCGGAGCAGCGCGAGTACGTGCGCATCTTCAGGAAAGCGGGGAGTCAACTCCTGGATCTGATCAACGACATCCTGGACCTTTCCAAGGTGGAGTCCGGCCACCTGACACTCGAGAGCCTCGACTTCGATCTCGGCGAGGTTCTGGACAAGACTCTCGAAATCATGGCCATCCGTGCCCACGAGAAGGGACTCGAGCTGGCGCTCCGCATCGCCCCCGAGGTCTCCACGGCGCTCGTGGGCGATCCGGCTCGGCTCCGGCAAATCCTCATCAATCTCATCGGGAATGCGATCAAGTTCACGGAGAAGGGGGAAGTGATCGTTCGGGTCGAATCCGACCCCGAGAACAGTACCGCCGGTGCATTGAGCTTCGCGGTGTGCGACACAGGGATCGGGATTCCCGAGGAGGCACGCGAACATATCTTCGCGCCCTATTCCCAGGTCGATACCTCCACGACGCGCAAGTTCGGCGGGACCGGCCTCGGACTGACCATTTCGCGTCGCGTCGTCGAACTGATGCAGGGGCGGATCTGGGTGGAAAGCAGCATCGGAATCGGAAGCACTTTCTACTTCACGGCTCAGTTCGCGGCCGGCGGCAAGCCCCTACCGCGGGTCCCCTCGGGCGCGATGGACCTCGAGGACGTCAAGACCCTGATCATCGACGACAACTCGACGAATCGGCTGATCTTGAGGGAGACGCTCTCGCGCTGGGGCGCCGTGGTGACTGAAGCGGAAGGGGGTGAGCAGGGACTCACGGAGCTGCTGCAGGCAAAGCAGGCCGACGTGCCCTATGCCCTCGTGTTGCTGGACCACCGTATGCCTGGAATCGATGGGTTCCAGGTGGCCGAGCGGATTTTTCAGGATCCCACCGTGGCCGCGACGATCATCCTGATGCTCACCTCGGAGAACCGCGCGGGGGACGTCGCCCGAGGCCGCGAGCTGGGGCTCTCAGCGTATTTGGTGAAACCGGTGAAGCAAGCCGAGTTGCTGGAGGCGATCCAGGAGGCCCGTGAAGGCGCGGCCCCTGCGGCGGAGCGGCTCACAACGCAGCCTCGAGGCATTCCGGCACGCCCACAGTCGCTGCGAATTCTTCTGGCCGAGGATTCGCAGGACAACGTGCTGCTGATTCAGTCGTACCTGAAAGCGAGTGGCTACAGCGCCGACGTGGCTTGCAACGGCGCGGTTGCCCTCGAGAAGTACGTCTCCGGCACCTACGACGTCGTGCTCATGGATGTCCAGATGCCGATCATGGACGGTTACTCCGCGACGCGCAGGATTCGCCAATGGGAAACCGAGAACCGCGTCACGCCGATTCCGATCCTGGCGCTAACCGCGCACGCTCTGCCCGAAGAGGTTCGCAAGAGCCTCGAAGCGGGATGTACCGTCCACCTCACGAAGCCCATACGCAAGTCGACCCTCATCAGCGCCATCGAAGAGCACACCATGGGGCTTGTCCGCGTCGGCTCGAGCCTAGCCGAGCTCGTCCCCGGCTTTCTCGAAGGCCGCCGGCGCGATGTCGAGACGATTGCCGCGGCGCTGGACCGCTCGGATTACGACACCGTTCGCATGCTGGGCCACAACATGAAGGGGTCCGGCGCCGGCTACGGCTTCAGCCGGATTACGGAGATCGGCACAACCCTGGAGCAGGCGGCCAAGCGCTGTGCCCCCGAGGAAATCCGCACCGGCTTGGCGGAGCTCGTCCGATACCTCGACGGCCTCCACGTCGAGTACGAATAGGCGGGAGGAGTTGACCGACCATGCAAGTACGATTCTGGGGAACCCGCGGATCGATTGCCACGCCGGGGCCCGGCACGCTTCATTTTGGCGGCAACACGTCGTGCGTGGAAGTAGCGACCAGCGGCGGTGGCTGCTTCATCCTGGACTGCGGGACCGGTGCCCGCGCGCTCGGCGCGGCGCTGATGGCGCGCGGCCCCAAGCCCCTCACGGCGACGATCCTGTTGAGCCATACGCACTGGGATCACATCCAGGGCTTTCCCTTCTTTGCCCCGCTCTTCATCCCCGGGAACCGGATCACGGTCTGCGGTCCTGAAGGCAGCGGACGTTCGCTGCGCGAGGTGCTGTCCGGCCAGATGGAGTTCACCTATTTTCCGGTCGAGATTGCGCAGCTTCCGGCAACGATCACGTTCCAGGAGCTCGCAGAGGGAACGCACGAGATCGGTGGCGCGCGAGTCGTCGCGCAGTACCTCCATCACCCGGCAATGACGCTGGGTTATCGCATCGAGGCCGACGGCGCGGCCGTCGTGTACTCATGCGACCACGAACCCTTCTCTGAAACGCTCTGGCACGAAAGCCTCGCACTCGACCATGCCGAGTCCATCGTGCACGAGGGGGACCGGCGCCACGCGCGGTTCATGGAGGGCGCCGGCGTGGTGATCCACGACGCGCAATACACGCCCGAGGAATATCCCTCCAGGAAGAATTGGGGCCACAGCACCTACGAATACGCCGTGGAACTCGCGGCCGCGGCGAGGGTGCGTCAGCTCGTGCTCACCCACCACGATCCTACCCACGACGACACTTTCGTCGAGAAGGTCGAGAAGCGCGCCCGCGAGCACGCCAAAAAGCTGGGTGACGTTGTCGACGTCTGCTGTGCGTACGAGGGCCTCGATCTTACCGTCGCGCCGCACGGCGTCCAGCACCTGACCGGCTCGCCGTCGGCTCCGCGCGCGGGTCGCGACCTCCTGCGCGGCCGCCGTGTCCTGGTCGTGGACGACGACCCGGACATTCGCGCCCTCGCGCGCCTTGCGCTGAGCCAGGACGGCCACACGGTGATCGAAGCGTCAAACGGCCAGGAGGCACTGCTGTCAGTCGCTGCGGAAGCGCCCGACCTACTGGTCCTGGACCTGCTGATGCCGGGACAGGGCGGCCTGGAGGTGCTCAAGATCCTTCGTTCCAAGCCGGCGACGGCAGGGCTACCGGTCGTCGTGTTGACGGCCATGGACGATGAGGCCAGTACCCGTGCCGGCTTCGATTTCGGCGCAACAGACTACGTGACCAAGCCCTTCTCGATCCCACAGCTCGCCGCGCGCGTTCGTGCTTGTCTCAACCGCAGCGGAAAGGGAGTGATCTGACGGGTAGCAAACGGCATGTTCTGCGGTCCACACGTTCGCCTGAATCGGTCCCATTCGGCGCAGTGGTGTCCCCCGGGCACACTTATCGCCGTCGATGTCCCACTGTGTATTGCTAGCCGGCCATTGACTGGGTGATCGAGCGCCAGTGCATGAAGACGGACAAGGACAGTGGTCGTCGACGACGCCAACGACTGGGCCGTCGAACCCAAGAAGAACCCGCGCTACCGCCGGAGCTGCTGCGCGTGGTGGCCGTGGGCCAGGAGACGATGAAGATCGTCCGCGCTACCGCGCATGAGTCTGGAGCGCTGACCGGGATTTATTGCAAGAGTTGCAACCACCGAACCCGGACAGAGGTGGAGAATCGTCGCGCTGGAACGTTCAGCGCCTCGGGCCGTGGCCCAGCCAGAGGAGCCGTGCCGGCAGAGCGTTGTCCCAGACGCGGGCCAGAACGTCGGTGCGGCCGGGTGGCATACAGCTTGCGACGGCCATTTCAAGAACAACACGAAGGCGACCATGGATTCAGGCAACCGGCACGTCCTCACCAATCCTCGCGCCTTGCTGGATCTGGCCAAGGAGTCGGTGTCCTCATGGGTCGAAGACTTCGCCCCGAGCATGGGCGCGGCCATCTCCTACTACACCGTATTTTCCATCGCGCCCCTTTTGCTCATCGTGATCGCCGTGGTCGGGTTCGTGTTCGGCCACGAGGCCGCGACCGGAGAGATCTTCAACCAGCTCCGCGATCTCATGGGCGACGAGGCGGCGGCCACCATCCAGTCGATGGTGAAAAGCGTCAGCGACCCGGGCAAGGGCACGGTCGCGACCATCATCGGGGCGGTGACCCTGATCTTCGGCGCCACCACCGTGTTCGGCGAGTTGCAGTCGGCGCTCGACCGCATCTGGCGATCTCCGGCGGCGACCAAGAAACAAGGTCTGTGGACACTGGTCCGCACCCGGTTGCTGTCGTTCGGGATGATCCTGGGGATCGGCTTCCTGCTGCTCGTGTCCCTGGCGGCGAGTGCCGCGATCTCCGCCTTGTCGAAGCTGTGGGGGTCGTACCTGATGGGCTCGCAGATCCTGCTGCAGGTGGTCAACATCGGCTTCAGCCTGGCGGTCGTCACCGTACTCTTCGCACTGATCTACAAGTTCCTGCCGCGAACCCGCATCAGCTGGCGGGACGTATGGATCGGCGCCGCGGTGACCTCCATGCTGTTCACCGTCGGCAAGTTTCTGATTGGGCTCTACCTTGGCAGGAGCGCCGCGACATCGGCATTCGGCGCCGCGGGTTCACTCGCGGTGGTGCTGGTGTGGGTGTACTACTCCGCCCAGATCTTCCTCCTGGGGGCCGAATTCACCTGGGTGTACAGCTACCGCTACGGCTCGCGCAAGGGCCAAGCCGTCCCCGAGACGCCTGCCGGGGTTCCGGCGGTCGAGGACGCTCCCGCCGACGCCCCGACGCCCCGCGCGACTGCGCGCGCGCGCCGCAAGCCGGCGCGGACCGCCACCGCGGTGCTCAATCGCTATCCCCAGGCCGAGCTTGGGCTGGCGGTCCTCTTGGCCGGCCTCGCCGCACTCGCGGCGCGTTGGAGCGGACGGCTGCGGTAGCCCGGCCGCGCCCCGGCGGCACCGCAGGCAGGGGGCCGTGCTCGATCGTTACTTCTGCGGTGGGTCGTCGGCGGAAAACTCGACGGTGGTGCCGGGGACGTCGATCACCCGGGGAAGGTGGCCCGTGGCCGCGAGGAAGCGCACCAGGTCGGCGTGATCGAGCACTAGCGTCTGGCTATTGACGAGCGGGTGCGCCTGAACCGCGTCGGCTTCCCACAGGCTCCGGTCGATGACGAACTCGACCGCGTGCGCGGCGTCGTTGCACAACGCCAGCAGACTGACCGACCCCGGCCGGATGCCGAGGCGCTCGTAGAGCCGCTCGGCCGAGGCAAACCCCAGGCGCAAGCCGTCGAGCGCGTCGCCCAGGGTCCTGAGATCGACGGCCCGATCGTGCGGCACGGTGACCAGAAAATGCCGCGCGCCCTTCTTGTCGCGAAGGAAGAGGTTCTTGGTCTTGTGGCCGCGCAGCGATGGGACGAGCCGCAGCGACTCCTCCACCGTCATCACTGGTGGATGGTCGTGGGTCTCGGCACGTATGCCTTGCGCTTCGAGGAAGGCGATTAGGTCCATGGTACGAGGGTAGCGTGCGACGATGGTCGTCGTCCATACGTCGCCCCGCCACCACGCGACCCGGGACGCACGTTTTCGGTTGATAATTCCGCCTCGCCGCGCACGAGCATGGCTGTCGTTCCGGTGTTCCGGCGGGTGCGTTGCGATCAATGGAGAAGCACGATGAGCGAGGCTGCCGACACGCCGCAGGACATCCGCGAGCATCTCGTCCGCTACGGCGGTGACGTCTATGCTGAGGTGGTCGAGCGCGCCCAGGGATGCTATGTCTGGGATGCGAGCGGCAAGAAGATCCTCGACTTCACCTCGGGGCAGATGTGCGCCACGGTGGGGCACAGCCATCCCAACATCGTCGCGGCGATCAAGAAGAGCTGCGACACGGCGCTGCATCTCTTCTCGGGGATGATCCCGAGGAGCGTCGTCGAGCTCGCCGCCAAGCTCGCGAAGCTCGTGCCGCGGCCGTTGCACAAGTCGCTCTTCCTCAGCACCGGAAGCGAGAGCAACGATGCTGCGCTCAAGATGGCCAAGCTCTACACGGGCGGCTTCGAGGTCGTCGGCCTTGGCGGCTCATGGCACGGGGTCACCGGCAATGCCGGCGCGGTGTCCTTCGCCAGCGACCGCAAGGGGTATGGGCCCGGCATGCCCGGGTCGTTCGTGCTGCCCGAACCGAACGCCTACCGCTGCCCCGTGCGGCACTGTCGCGATACGTGCGACTTCACGTGCATGAAGATCGGCTTCGAACTGTACGACATGCAGTCGGTGGGTGCGCCGGCGGCGGTGATCGCCGAGCCGGTCATCAGTGCCGGCGGGGTGATCGTGCCGCCGACTGGCTACTTCGCGGCCCTACGCGAGGAAGCACGCAAGCGCCACATGCTGCTCATCTTCGACGAGGCGCAGACGGCGTTCGGCCGGCTGGGACACTGGTTCGCCGCCTCGTACCTCGGGGTGACGCCCGACCTCATGACCGTTTCGAAGACCCTCGGCGGGGGCATGCCACTCGCCGGGGTAATTACCAGCGACGAGATCGAGTCGAAATGTTACGAACGGGGGTTCGCCTTTTATACCTCGCACGTTTCCGACCCGTTGCCGGCCGCCATCGGCCTTGCCGTGCTGCAGACCATCGAGCAGGAACGGCTGCTCGAGCGCAGCGCCGAAATGGGCGCCTACCTCGCCCGGGGTCTGGCCGAGCTCCAGTCCCGCTTCGAGGAGATCGGCGACCTTCGGGGGATGGGGCTCCTCCGGGGGATCGAGCTCGTGCGCGATCGCGAGACGCGGGCGCCGCACCACGCGCTCGGCGCCCTCACCACAGCGCGCTGCCTGGAGCTCGGGCTCAGCATGAACATCCGCCGCCGGCCGGAGCGGGGATCGGTGTGGCGGATCGCCCCGCCGCTGACCGTGTCGCCGGTCGAGATCGATCTCGCGATCACCATTTTCGATCAGGCGCTACGGGAATCGCGCGACGCCCTGGCCAGGGCGCGGGGATCGGTTTCGGCGCCAGCACGTGCGGCCTGACGGTTGTTGCGGTAGTTTCGCGGGGTCGGGTGCCCGTGGACAAACGTGAGACCCGGTCATGCGGGACTCGCCCGCCGGCCGGAGTCGCGGTACGCTTCGAGAGTTTCGCCGAGGGGAAGCCGTCACAACCCGCGAGAATCGACCGCAGATGTCTCGGCCAGGGGCCGGACGGCTTCGATCGACATTTTTCATACGACAAGGATCATCAACATGCTCAAGCGAATCATTTCGGTTGCCGTAGCGTCGCTGGCGCTGGCGGTGCTGACAACGCAGATAGCCCGCGCCGATGCGGTGGATGACATCAAGAAGAAGGGCACGCTCGTCGTGGGGACCAAGGCCGATTACCGACCGTTCGGCTTCCTCGACCCGTCGGGCAAGATCGTCGGCTTCGAGCCTGACCTCGCCGCTGAGATTGCCAAGCGCCTCGGGGTGAAGCTCGAGCTGGTGCCGGTCGTGGCCTCCAACCGCATTCAGTTCCTGCAGCAGGGCAAGATCGACGTCATGCTCGCCACCATGAGCGATACGCCGGAGCGCCGCAAGATCGTCGATATCATCGATCCCAACTACTACGGCTCGGGCACCAACGTTCTCGCGCTCAAGTCCACAGGGCTCAAGAGCTGGGATGGACTCAAGGGCAAGAAGGTGTGCCTGATCCAGGGTGCGTTCTACAACAAGGAGCTGCAGGAGAAGTACGGCGTGGAAGGCGTGGCCTTCCCAGGCACCGCCGAGGCTTACGCGGCACTCAAGAACGGCAACTGCGTGGCCTTCGCCTACGACGACACCGCGATCGTCGGCGAGCTGCAGAAGCCCGAATGGGGCACCTATGAGATGCCGCTCGACTCGATCCTGTTCGTGCCGTGGGGCCTCGCCGTCAAGCAGGGCGAGAAGGGTCTCGCCGATGCCATTTCCAAGATGGTCGCCGACTGGCACAAGAGCGGCATGATCCAGGACCTCGAGAAGAAGTGGAACATCAAGCCCACCAAGTTCGGCGAGGAGATGCGCGTCAAGTACAAGTAATCGGACCGGTTGCCCGGGGCGCGTTCGCCGCACGCGCGTCCCCGGGTCGCCACTCGAGCGCTTAGCCGATGGAGTCCTTCTGGGCGTGGTTCCGCTGGTTGCATGACGCCACCGGAATCAACCTTACCATCCTCTACGATTCGTTCGATCGCGGCCGCTTTATCAAGGGCTTCTGGATGACGGTCAAGTTGTCCGGCCTGTGCATCCTGTTCAGTGTGGTGATCGGCATCGTCGGTGCCTGGCTGCAGGGTTCGCGCCTGCGACTGCTCCGCGGCGTGACCCATTGGTACATCCAGTTCTTCCGCAACACCCCGCCGCTCGTCCAGCTCTACTTCTTTTATTTCGGCATCGGCAGCCTGCTCGCCACCACCGGCCCAACCGGCAATCCAGTGCCGCTCGTCACCAACATCACGTGGGCGATCATTTCGCTTTCGTTCTTCGCCGGCGCCTTCAATGTCGAGATCTTCCGGTCCGGGATCGAGGCCGTACCCAAGACCACCATCGAAGCCGCCGAATCGCTCGGCTTCAGTCGCCTGCGCACGTATCTGCTCATCGTCTTCCCGCTCGCCTTCCGGATCAGCCTGCCGGCGCTCAACAACAACCTGGTGAACCTGGTGAAGACCACCACCCTGGCGTACGCCATCGCCGTACCGGAGATGCTTTACGTGTCGAGCCAGATCTGGTCGGACGAGCTCAACGTGCCGGAAATGATGAACGTGCTGCTGATCGTGTACTTCGCACTGGTCGGCCTGCTGGTGTATGTCATGCACCGCTGGGAGCGCGCGATCCGCGTGCCGGGGTTCGGGGTATGAGCCGGTTGCGCTGGCACGATCCGCTTCCGCACGCAACCGACCTGCCGGTGCTGTTGCCGGGCGCAGCGCGGCTCGCACGGGCGGCCGCCGCCGAGCGGACAGCCGGCAGCTTCCGCCTGGTGCTGCGGCCCGCGCATGGCATCTTCCTGCTAGGGATGCTGGCGCTGGGATGCGGCATCGCCGAGGCGCAGGTGCAACCCGGGCAAGCCGGCATCGTGGCAACCCTGTGGAAGTGGACGCCGGTACTGCTGCGCGGCTTCCTGTTCAACCTGGCGATCAGTTTCGTCGCCATGGCCGGCGGCACGCTGGTCGGATTGTTGCTCGGGTTCGCCCAGATCTCGCTCCTCCTGCCGGTGCGCAAGGGCGCGTGGCTCGCCACCCACTTCTTTCGCAACGCCCCGTGGCTGGTGCTGCTCTTTTACTGCATGTTCCTGCTGCCGTTCCAGGTGACGATCTTGGGCGTCACGATCCCCATCCCGGACTGGATCAAGGCGACCCTCGGACTGTCCCTGCCCGTGATGGCCAACGTATCGGAGATCGTGCGCGGCGCCGTGCAGTCGATTCCGACCACGCAGTGGGAGTCGGCAGCGTCACTCGCCTTCACCCGCCGCCAGACCATGTGGATGATCATCCTGCCGCAATGCATCAAGCGGATGTTGCCGCCGTGGATGAACCTGTACGCCATTCTCACCATGGCGACGGTGCTGGCGTCGATCGTCGGGGTCAACGAAATGATGACCCTCACCCGCCAGGCGCTGAGCGCGGAGAACCGCTCCGGCCTGCTGCTCGCGTTCTACAGCTACGTGTTGTTCTGGTTCTTCCTCTACTGCTATCCGATCGCGCGCTGGACCGTGCGGCTGGAAGCGCGCTACGCCGTCAACCAGTGAGCCCGCCCGTGCCCGCGCCCCAGCCAGCGACTCACGCTTCCGCCACGACCGATCCCATCGTCGACATCCGCGACGTGCACCAATCCTTCGGCGCGGTCGACGTGCTGAAGGGCGTCTCCATGGCGGTGCCCAAGGGCGGGGTGGTGTGCATCATCGGTCCGTCCGGATCGGGCAAGTCGACCCTGCTCCGCTGCATCAACGGCCTCGTCCCGATCCAGAAGGGCAGCATCCGCGTGGCCCAGTACGAGGTCCACAAGCTCCACACCGATCAGGAAAAGATCGCGCTTCGCAAGGAAGTGTCGATGGTGTTCCAGCAGTACAACCTCTTCCCGCATAAGACGGCGCTCGACAACGTGATGATGGCGCCCGTGCACGTTCTCAAGGAGGACAAGCAGCAAGTACGCGAACGGGCGCTGGCGCTGTTGAAAAAGGTGGGCCTGGAGGCCAAGGCCGACGCTTATCCGGGCGAGCTCTCCGGCGGCCAGCAGCAGCGGGTCGCGATCGCCCGTTCGCTGGCGATGCGGCCGGAGGTCATGCTCTTCGACGAGGTGACCGCCGCACTCGATCCGGAGACGGTTAAGGACGTGCTCAACACCATTCGCGAGCTCGCCCACGAAGGTATGACCTGCATGCTGGTGACCCACGAGATGCGTTTTGCGCGCGAACTCGCCGATGTCGTGTATTTCACCGACGGCGGGGTGATCGTCGAGTCCGCCCCGCCCGAGGAGCTCTTCGAGCACCCGGTGAAGGAGCGCACCAAGGCGTTCCTGTCGCAGATTCTTTGAAGGCGCCGGTCAAGGACTCGGGCCCGCGTCCCGGCAGCATCGAACGCGGGGCAAGGCTTTGCTTCGCGGGCGCATGTCGACGCGGCGGCGCAAGCGGCGGTGCGCAACGGAGTACGGTTCATCAACAGGCCGGAGTGCTCGCCTTGCATGTCAGCCGGGTGCGCAACCGCCGTGGCGCCTCTTTGGCCGTCGACGAAGAGTCTCGTGTGAGGGCTGGTGAGCGGTGATCGCTACCCGCCGCTGGCGCGGGGCGCGCTGGCGCTCGCCTTGGGTGCGACCGCGGGGTGGATCTGCAGCCGCGTTGGCACGCCGATCCCGTGGATGCTCGGGCCGCTTTTCACCATCGCGTTGTTGCGCATTGCCGGTGCCGACCTCCCGGCGCTGCCGGGTACCCGCCAAGCGGCCCAGTGGGTGATCGGCACGTCCCTGGCGCTGTACTTCACGCCGCAGGTCGTGCGCGAGGTCGCGGGCTTGTGGCCGCTGCTCGCCGCGGGTGCGCTGTTCGCGATCCTGCTGGGCTACGGTGCGGGCATCGTGCTGGCGCGACTCGCCGGACTCGATCGGACCACGGCGATCTTCGCCTGTGTTCCCGGCGGCGCTGCCGAAATGGCGATTCTCGGTGAGCGCTATGGTGCGCGCGTCGATCGGGTGGCGGCGGCGCAGAGCATCCGCATCCTGGTGGTCGTGCTGGTCCTTCCTACCGTCTACACCTTGCTATCCGTGCATGGGGCGGACCGGTACATCCCCGGCATGACGCGCTTCGACCCCGTGGGGCTTGCCGAACTCCTGGCCTTGACCTTCGTCGGCGGCCTGTTTGCACAGCGCCTGGGGATTCCGAATGCCTTCGTACTCGGGCCGCTCGCGGTGGCGATACCGCTCACGGCGATGGAGTTCTATTTTTCGGCGGTGCCGACGTGGGCTTCGAATAGCGCGCAGTGCGTGCTGGGCGTCGCGCTCGGCAGTCGCTTCCAGCCGGAGTTTCTGCACGGCGCCCCACGCTTCGTCGCCGCCATGATCCTGACTTCGATCGCCGCGATCCTAGTGTCGGCCGGCTTCGGCTGGGCGCTGGCCTCGACGGCCGAACTCTATCCGGCCACGGTGATCCTAGGAACTACACCCGGCGGCATTGCGGAAATGTGCATCACCGCCAAAGTCCTGCAACTCGGTGTCCCGGTCGTGACGGCGTTCCATGTGACGCGGGTCGTGGTTCTTCTCCTCGGAACGGGTCCCTTTTTTGCGATGTCGCGGGGCTTGCGCAGGCGTGCGAGGGAACGCCGCGCGCGCTGAATAATCGGCAGCCGGTGCCTGCGCCCGTGGACGTTTTAGCCGTGTTCCACGCGGCTTATCGCCTGCTTCACCGCGTGATAACCTCACCGGCTCGCCGCCGCGCGCGTATCTGCGCGACGCGTCGCGCATCGTTGGAAGATCGAATCCTATGAACGCTCCCGAGTCGCCTCAAAATCTCGCCGCCGCGGTGTCGGCGCCGGCGTATGTCCGCCACGGCCCCTTGCTGGCCTGGGTCCGCGATGTGGCGGCACTCACCAAGCCCGCGCGGATCATCTGGTGCGACGGCAGCACGGAGGAATACGATCGGCTGTGCGCCGAGATGGTCGGGGCAGGCACGCTGCGTCGTCTCGATGCGGAAAAACGTCCCAACAGCTACCTCGCCTGGTCCGATCCCTCCGACGTTGCCCGGGTCGAGGACCGCACCTTCATCTGCAGCGAGAAGGCCGAGGACGCGGGGCCGACGAACAACTGGGTGGCGCCTGTGGAAATGCGCCGCACCCTCGACGGCCTGTTCGCGGGCTGCATGCAGGGCCGCACCATGTACGTGGTGCCGTTTTCGATGGGCCCGCTCGGCAGTGATATTGCCCATGTCGGGGTGGAGATCTCCGACAGCCCGTACGTCGTCGTAAGCATGAAGATCATGACCCGCATGGGCAGGGATGTCTTCGACGTGCTCGGCAGCGACGGTCATTTCGTACCGTGCATCCACTCGGTTGGGGCGCCGCTCGCCGCGGGCGAGGCGGATGTTCCCTGGCCGTGCAATCCCGATCACAAGTACATCGTGCATTTTCCGGAATCCCGGGAGATCTGGTCGTACGGCTCGGGTTACGGCGGCAATGCGCTGCTGGGCAAAAAATGCTTCGCTCTGCGGATCGCGTCGGTGATGGGCAGGGACGAGGGTTGGCTGGCGGAGCACATGCTGATCCTGGGGGTTACAGCGCCCGGCGGAGAAAAGAGCTACGTGTGCGCAGCGTTTCCGAGCGCCTGCGGCAAGACCAACTTCTCAATGATGATTCCACCCAAGGGTTTCGAGGGCTGGAAAGTCACGACCATCGGGGACGACATCGCCTGGATAAAGCCGAAAGAAGACGGGCGTTTCCACGCGATCAACCCCGAAGCCGGCTATTTCGGAGTCGCGCCGGGAACGTCGCACGAATCCAATCCCAACGCAATGGAGATGTTGCGGGAAAACGTCATCTTCACCAATGTCGCGTTGACCGATGGCGGCGACGTCTGGTGGGAAGGCATGACAGCCACACCACCTCCGCATCTCATTGATTGGCAAGGAAAAGATTGGACGCCTGGCAATGGTCGTAGCGCCGCGCACCCGAACGCCCGATTCACGGTGGCTGCCACTCAGTGTCCTTCCCTCGATCCGCATTGGGACGACCCGGCCGGAGTTCCGCTCGATGCCTTCGTCTTCGGGGCGCGGCGCAGCGATACCATTCCGCTGGTCGTCGAGGCCAAGAGCTGGGAAGAAGGGGTCTACAAGGCCGCCACCATGGGTTCCGAGACTACCGCAGCGGCTACGGGGAAGGTCGGCGAGGTGCGCCGTGACCCTTTCGCCATGCTGCCGTTCTGCGGCTACCACATCGGCGACTATTTCAAGCATTGGCTGCGCATGGGCACGGCCGTACCGAAGCCCCCGCGAATCTTCAACGTCAACTGGTTCCGAACGGATGCTGCCGGTCAGTTTGCCTGGCCCGGCTTTTCCGAGAACATGCGCGTGCTGCAGTGGATCGTGGACCGCTGTCACGGCCGCGCGGAGGCGGGGGAAACCCCGCTAGGCCTGGAGCCGGGCTATCGGGACATCGATTGGACCGGCCTCGAGTTTCCGCCGGATGAATTCGCCCACATCATGCGCTTCGACGGCGCGATGTGGCGCCGTGAGCTCGAGGCCCACGACGAGCTCTTCGCCAAATTGGGCAGCAAGCGACCCCAGGTTCTGGCCCAGGAGCGCGAACGGCTGGCTAAAAGGCTGGGCGTGTGACCTCTGATTTGGGACCTCTGACTTTGGGCCGTGTTCCACGTGAAACACGGCGGTCGGTGGATCTATCCATGTTCCACGTGGAACACCGAAGGCGCGCTCCGATCCCTTTTTGAGCCCTTCATGGACTTTCCTGACATCTTCGACGTGATCGTAGTAGGTGGCGGCCATGCCGGCACCGAGGCAGCACTCGCCTCGGCGCGCATGGGGCGGGCCACCTTGCTCCTCACCCATAGCATCGAAACCCTGGGCCAGATGTCCTGCAACCCGTCGATCGGGGGCATCGGCAAGGGTCACTTGGTGAAGGAAATCGATGCGTTGGGCGGCGCCATGGCGCTGGCGACCGACGAGGCGGGCATCCAGTTCCGAATGCTGAATTCCAGCAAAGGTCCTGCGGTGCGGGCGACCCGGGCGCAGGCCGACCGCGTCTTGTACCGGCGCGCAATCCGGCGGCGCCTGGAGAACCAGCCCAACCTGACGCTGTTCCAGCAGGCCGTCGACGATGTCATGATCGACGAGAGTCCGCAGGGACCCCGTGTTGCCGGAATCATGACCCAGCTCGGCATCCGCTTTCGCGGCCGCACGGTCGTGCTGACCACGGGCACCTTTCTCGCGGGCCTCGTGCATGTCGGGCTCGCCAGCTACGAGGCGGGGAGGGCAGGCGATCCGTCGTCCCGCCAGCTCGCTGCTCGCTTGCGCGCCATGGACCTGCCCGTGGGCCGCCTCAAAACCGGCACGCCACCGCGCCTGGATGGTCGTACCCTCGACTATGCCGTCCTCGAGCGCCAGGCGGGAGACGATCCCGAGCCGGTGTGCTCGTTCATGGGCGAGCGCGCCATGCATCCGCGGCAAGTTCCGTGCTGGGTCACTCACACCAACGAAACTACCCACGCGATCATTCGCGGCGGCCTGGACCGCTCGCCGATGTTCACCGGGCTCATCGAGGGCGTGGGGCCGCGCTATTGCCCCTCGATCGAGGACAAGGTGACACGGTTTGCCGAGCGATCGAGCCACCAGATCTTCCTCGAGCCTGAGGGTCTCGAGACGCACGAGGTGTACCCCAACGGGATCTCGACGTCCCTGCCGTTCGACGTCCAGCTCGCCTTGGTGCGGTCGATGCGGGGCTGCGAGCGGGCGCATATTCTTCGCCCCGGCTATGCGATCGAGTACGACTACTTCGACCCGCGAGCGCTGCAACCCACGCTCGAGACCCGAGCCGTGGCCGGATTGTTTTTCGCAGGCCAAATCAATGGCACCACGGGTTACGAGGAAGCCGCCGCCCAGGGATTGCTGGCTGGGATCAACGCCGGTCGCGCGGCCGCCGGAAGAGAAGGGTGGTACCCCCGTCGGGACGAAGCGTATCTCGGTGTCCTGGTGGACGACCTCATCACCCGGGGCGTCACCGAGCCCTACCGGATGTTCACGTCGCGGGCGGAATACCGGCTGCAGTTGCGGGAGGACAACGCTGATCTGCGCCTCACCGAGATCGGCCGGGGTTTGGGGCTGGTCGACGAGGACCGCTGGACCGCCTTTTGTAGCAAGCGCGAGGCGATCGCTCGCGAGCTCGAGCGCGTCAAGAGCACCTACGTCAGTCCGGCCATGCTGGCCCCAGGACGCGCCGAGGCGACGCTTGGCCAACCCATCGATCACGAGTACGCCCTGGCCGATCTATTGCGTCGCCCAGGCGTGAGCTATCCGGCGCTGTTCGCCATGGTCGGCATGCCGGCCGTACCCGACCCCGCCGTGGCCGAGCAAGTTGAGACCACGATCAAATACGAAGGCTACATCACCCGCGCGCATCACGAGATCGGCCGGGCGAGGGAGCAGGAGGAGCTCGTGCTTCCTGTCGACCTCGATTACGCGGCGGTGCGTGGATTATCGACGGAAGCGCGGCAAAAGCTCGTCGCCCAGCGTCCGTCGACGCTCGGACAGGCGGCCAGGATCTCCGGCATGACCCCAGCGGCGATCTCCCTACTCCTCGTGCATCTCAAGCGTGGCAATGGCGCCGGGCGTGCAGCCCACCCCTCCGCGGTCGCACGGCGTTTGGCCTGACTCCGCCGTGACCCTCGCGGAAGGCCTTGCCGTACTGCGTGCGCAGGGGGTGCTCGTCGATCCGGCCGCGCCAGCACGCCTCGACGCCTTTCTCGATCTTCTCGAGAAGTGGAACCGGACGTACAACTTGACCGCCATTCGCGAGCGGGAGCGCATGGTGACCCACCATCTCCTCGACTCGCTGGTGGTACTCCCGTACCTCGGGAGGGGCAGCGCGCGCCTGCTCGATGTGGGCAGCGGCGCAGGCATCCCCGGCATCCCCTTGGCGATCGCTATGCCCGCACTCGAGGCGACCCTTCTCGACAGCAATCACAAGAAGGGCACGTTCATGCAACAGGCGGTGGCCGAGCTCGGCTTGTCCAACGTGGTGGTGCGGGTGGACCGGATCGAAACGTTCGGCGCTGAGGCGGCGGCTCAGTACGACGTCGTCGTCTCCCGGGCGTTCTCCGATCTCGCGACCTTCGCCGCCGCTGCTTTGCCCACGCTGGCGCCAGGAGGAAGGCTGCTGGCGATGAAAGGCGTGATGCCCCACGAGGAGCTGTCGGCGTTGCCCCCCGGCGTCGCCCTGACGGCCACCCACGTGCTCGCCGTTCCCGGAGTGGATGCGGAGCGCCATCTCGTGGTATTGGAAGCGGCATGACCAAGATCATCGCCGTGGCGAATCAGAAGGGCGGGGTTGGCAAGACCACGACGACGGTGAACCTGGCTGCCAGCCTGGCCGCGATGAAACGTCGCGTGCTGTTGATCGACCTCGATCCGCAGGGCAATGCGACTACCGGGTCAGGCGTCGATAAGCGAGCGCTTACTTTCACGGTGTACCACGTCCTGCTTGGCGAATGCAAGATCGAGGAGGCCCGCCGCCGGTCCGATGGCGGGGGCTACGACGTCGTCCCTGCCAATCGCGAGCTCGCCGGGGCGGAGGTCGAGCTGGTGGCCCTGCCCGAGCGGGAAACACGCCTCAAGGACGCCATCGCTGTTGCGTTGCAGCAAATGCGCACCGCCATCGATGCCGTCGCCGGGGAGTACGACTTCATTCTTCTGGACTGCCCGCCGTCGCTGTCGCTCCTCACGCTCAACGGACTGTGCGCCGCGGATTCGGTGCTGATCCCCATGCAGTGCGAGTATTACGCACTGGAGGGTCTGTCGGATCTCGTCCAGACCTTGAAGAAAGTGCGGGCGCATCTCAACCCGCGCCTCGAGATCGAGGGCCTGGTGCGCACCATGTACGACCCGCGCAATATGCTGGCGCAGAACGTGGCTTCCGAGCTCGAGCGCCACTTCGGCGACAAGCTCTACCGCACCATCATTCCGCGCAACATTCGCCTGGCCGAGGCGCCGTCGCACGGCATACCCGCGCTCTACCTCGACAAGGCGTCGAAGGGCGCGCAGGCCTATCTTGCGCTGGCTGGCGAGATGCTCCGGCGCATGGAAACCACCGCCGCGCCGTCGGTCGCCGCCGCGGCCTGAAGCCACCACCCCAAGGCATCGACCCATGATCAGACCCAAGGGCCTCGGGCGCGGCCTCGACGCGCTGCTCGCGGGCAGCGACGACGCACGCACCACCGACTCGCTGCAAAACATTGCCATCGATCGCCTCGCGTCGGGCAAGTACCAGCCGCGCACGCGCATGGACGCGGCATCGCTCGAGGAACTCGCGGCGTCGATCCGGGAGCAGGGCATCATGCAGCCGATCCTCGTCCGACCCGTCGACGGCGGACGATTCGAGATCATCGCCGGCGAGCGTCGCTGGCGTGCCGCGCAACGCGCGGGATTGAAGGAGGTTCCGGCACTCGTGCGTCACGTGGCCGACCAGGCGGCGCTAGCGCTGGCGTTGATCGAGAATATCCAGCGCGAGGATCTCAACGCGATCGAGGAAGCCAACGGCCTGCACCGACTGATCGACGAATTCGGGTTGACCCATGAGGCGGCCGCCCACGCCGTCGGCCGATCGCGCAGTGCGGTATCGAACCTGCTGCGACTGCGCGACCTCGCCCGCGCGGTGCAGGAGTACGTGCTTGGCGGGCAGCTCGACATGGGTCACGCCCGCGCCCTGCTGCCGCTCACGGCAGGACAGCAGACCGCGGCGGCGGCGCGGATCATCGCCCAGCGGCTGTCGGTGCGCGAGGCCGAGCGGCTGGTGCACGCCATGCAGCAGAACGCCGTGCCGCGCCCCGCGAAGCGCGCGGGGGCCGCCGACCCCGATGTGGCCCGCCTGCAGGAAGAGCTCGCCCAGCACCTCGGCGCATCGGTGCGGATCGAGGCGAGGAAAAAAGGTGCAGGCCGCCTCGTCATCGATTACGCGAGCCTCGAGCAACTCGACGGCATCCTGAGCCGCTTGCGCGCGTAGCAACGTCGTGCGTTGCAGCGCAGGATCGATGCGCTGCGCCTCGCGAGCGTGCGCTTAGGCGATTCAGCCGAGCTGTTCGAGCATCGTCTCGGCGCCGGAGACCTCGAACTTGCCGGCCGATTCGATATTGAGCGACTTCACCACCCCATCGTCGACCAACATCGAGAACCGCTGGCAGCGAACGCCCATGCCGCGCGGTCCGAGGTCCAGCTCGAGGCCGAGCGCCTTGGTGTACGTGCCGCTGCCATCGCCCATCATCCGGATGCTGTCGCCGGTCTTCTGCTCGCGTGCCCACGCGCCCATGACGAAGGCGTCGTTCACCGACAGGCAGATCACCTCGTCGACGTTCTTCTTCTTGAGCTCGTCGATGTGCCCGAGGTAGCTCGGCACGTGCTTGGCGGAGCAGGTCGGCGTGAAGGCGCCCGGGAGACCGAAGATCACCACCTTCTTGCCCTTGGTGAGATCCTCGATGCTCACTTCAGTGGGCCCGATCGGGCAGCCCGGAGTCTCGGTATCGTTGTATTCGTATAGCTTGCCCGGCGGCAGCCGGTCTCCGACTTTGATGGTCATGATGTCTCCGTGATCGAACGAGAAACGCCCTTGGCGCGACATGCAACGATAACAGCGCTGGCAGGGAAAGGTGACCACGCACTTGAACCGCGGGCCGCGCGGCGTTAGGGTAGCGCTCTTCGGGGGAGGGAAACTATGGCAACGACAAGAACATCGCGGCCCGCGCGCAAGCGCTCGGCGTCCACCACGCTGTGGATCGCCACCCGAAAGGGGTTGTGGTCCCTCGCCAGCGACGAAGCCCGGCGCAGCTGGAAGCTTGCGGGACCGCATTTCCTTGGGCACATCGTCCACCACGCGATGCTCGACCCACGCGACGGACGTACCCTGCTCGCGGCGACACGCACGGGACACCTCGGACCGACCATCTTTCGTTCAACCGATCGCGGCCGGACCTGGAAGGAAGCGACGCAACCTCCGGCGTTCGAGCCCGGCAGCGGCCGCACCGTGGATCACACGTTCTGGCTCGCCCCCGGCCATGCCGACCAGCCGGGCGTCTGGTATGCCGGAACATCTCCGCAGGGTCTCTTCCGTTCCACCGACGGCGGCGCCACGTGGCAGGGCGTCGCCGGCTTCAACGAGCATCCGCAGCGCAAGGCGTGGTGCGGCGGCGACCAGGATGGCACGCCCGACGGACCCAAGCTGCATTCGATCATCGTCGACCCGCGCGACGCAGCACATCTCTATATCGGCATGAGTAGTGGCGGAGTGTTCGAGTCGACCACGGCGGGTGCCGACTGGCGACCGCTGAATCGCGGCGTACGCGCCGATTTCCTGCCTGAGAAAGACCCGCTGTTCGGGCACGATCCACACTGCGTGCGCATGCATCCCATGCTTCCCGATCGCCTGTACCAGCAGAACCATTGCGGTATTTACCGTCTCGACCGCCCCGAAGAAACGTGGACCGATGTCGGGGCGACGATGCCGAAATCGGTCGGCGCCATCGGCTTCCCATTGGTCGTCCATCCGCACGACCCTGAGACCTTCTGGGTATTCCCGATGGACGGGTCGAGCGTCTGGCCGCGCGTGTCGCCCGGGGGCAAGCCCGCCGTGTACCGCACCGTCAATGGCGGGCGCACCTGGCAACGCCAGTCGACCGGGCTGCCTGCCTCGCAGGCGTGGTGGACCGTGAAGCGCCAGGCCATGACGACCGATCGCGCGGCGACGGTGGGCGTCTACTTCGCCACGACCAGTGGCGATGTATGGGGCAGCCGCGACGAGGGTCGGTCCTGGCGGCCGCTGGCCCGTCACCTGCCTCACATCTATGCGATCGAGAGCGTGTAACACGCGCGCGGTCGCCTGGCATGCCACCGGCAAAGTTTGCCGGCGCGCAGGATCCGGTCGCGGTCGGGGCGCGCGATGCTGGTGAGAATTCCTACACAGCTGCGCTCCTACACGGACGGTGCAGGAGTGGTTACGGTCGATGCCCGGGTATCCCTCACGCTCGACGGCGTCCTGCGCGCGCTCGATCAGCGCCATCAGGGGTTTCGATTTCGCATCATCGACGAGCAGGCGCGGGTGCGCCCTCACATTAAACTTTTCGTCGACGGCGTTCTGCGGCGCGATCTCGACACCGCGGTGGACGAAGCGGAGGAACTCATGATCGTGGGCGCGCTGTCGGGCGGCTAGGTTGCCGCACCGCACCGCGCGCACTGCAGGCGCAGCCATCCCCGCGTTGCGGCAGCGCGACAATCCACGCTATAATCGACAAGTTTGCTTCAGTCTCAACCGCGCGCCTAGACAGCGCGCACGAGTGGCTCTCCAGCCGATCTCCAGGCCTATCCGCACGGTGCTCAAGTGGCAGGTCATCGCGACCGCCATTCTGGCCGCCACTGCGGGCGCGTGGAGCGGAACGAACGGGATGGTGTCCGCCATTCTCGGCGGTGGCCTCAACGTCGTAGCATCGCTCGTCTATGCGGCCCTGCTCGCCATGGGCACTGCAGGTGGCACGAGGCGGGGCGCGCAGGTCGCGCTCGTGGCGATGTTCCGGGCCGAAGCAGGCAAGGTGCTGGCGATCATCGCCCAGCTGTGGGTCGTGCTCTCGATGTACCAGGGCGTCGTCATTCCGGCGTTCTTCGGCACGTTCGTGATCACGGTGATCGTGTTCAGTATGGCGTTTTTTGTGCGCGACTGATTTCCAGGGATGAGGCGATGGCCGCCGAGCACGCAGCAACTACCGACCTGACCCCCACGTCGTACATCCAGCACCACCTCACCTTCCTGACGCGCCCGCTGGGTGCCGAAGGCAGCGGCGAAGGGTTCTGGTCGGTGAACGTGGACACGCTGGTCACCACCATCGTTGTCGCCGTGCTGGCGTTCGGCTTCCTCTGGTCGGTGACCCGTCGCTCGACCGCGGGCGTCCCGTCCCGCACGCAGGCCTTCGTCGAGCTCACCTTCGACTTCATCAACGACCAGGTCAAGGGCATCTACCACGGCGAGAGCCGCGCGGTCGCCCCCATCGCCCTCACCACCTTCGTGCTGGTGCTGTTCCTCAATGCGATGGACTTCCTGCCGGTGGACATCATGTCGGCGTTATTCGGCGCGATCGGCCTGCACACCTGGCGTCCCGTCCCGACGGCCGACGTCAACACCACGTTCGCCCTCGCGCTGTCGGTCTTCGCGATGATGATCTACTACAGCATCAAGGTGAAAGGCCTCGGAGGATGGCTGCACGAGCTCATCGCCGCACCCTTCGGCCTGAAGCCGCTGTGGATGTCGCCGCTGCTGGTCATCTTCAACCTGCTCTTCAACCTCGTCGAATACATCTCCAAGCCGCTCTCCCACAGCCTGCGGCTTTTCGGGAACATGTATGCCGGCGAGCTCATCTTCATGCTCCTGGGCCTGTGGGCCGCGACCGGTGTCGTCGGCACGGTCCTGGGCGGCGTGCTGAACCTCGGGTGGGCGATCTTCCACAT
>JBDSND010000007.1:0-3696 GCA_039915505.1 Casimicrobiaceae bacterium | reverse complement strand
TCGAACGCAAAGCGATCGGCGAGCGCTTCGCTGCCGAAGCGGATGCCGTGCTCGCGCTCCAGCAGCGGCCTGAATGTGCGACAGATGGTCACGTCCTCGACCTCGTCGAGCACGATCCGCGGATCGTGCAATGCCTCCAGCAATCGCCTCGACCGCAGGGAGAAGCCACCATTGCCGACCCGCATCCCGTCGCTATGCCAGAACCACTTGGCGCCGAGGTAATCGCACGCCAGGAACGCCGGCTCCCAGGCGGACGGATTGACCACGAATCCATCCCATTGCACGAGCAGTACGTGCGCGGTCCGGATATGAGGCAGCAATGCCTTCAGGACGAACTGGGAATAGGCGTCGCGTGAGGCGAGTGGGCCGATGTCGGTCACGTCGATGCCGGCCGGTACCACGATATCCAGGGGAAAGTCGTGTGTGAGTAAAAGCGCGCGTGCGAAAGCGATGCCGGTGCGCGAGCGCTCCAGGGCCCCTAGCGCCAGTGCGTGATTCGCCGCGTCTACGCAGCAGAGGGTGACGTCAGGAAGCTGGAGCATCCGGAACGGCCGGCGCGGCACGATCGGCGGCTTCGCTAGGCGGCGAGTGCGGGACAGCGTAACGCGCATTCCATCGGCGCGCGAAGGCCTGAAAGGCCAGCACACCGAACACCACCGCGAGGGGCGCGAAGTGCAGCGTCGCACGATTGATCGATGTCTGGTCGGCTACCCAGTCTCTGGCGTTGGTGAAGCCGAACACGATGAACAAAAACAGCAGCCCGGCGGCGATGGTGACCGTGAGAGCGATCAGCGGCGATGCGAGCAAGTCGCGCCGCGCCAGCACCGCGGCGGCAATGACGCCGTACCACAGCAGGTGCCAGTTGCCGAGCAGGAAGTAGCTTTTGGCCAGCGCCGACCACGCTGGATCGAAGTCCAGATGGAGACGATAGTGCAGCACCACGGGGTGGGTCTGGGCGAGGATGGCGACCAGCAGCAGCGCACCGCCAAAGAGATAGGCGACCGTCCTTGCCCCGCGGCGCGGCATGAGAGTCACGATCACCGCGGGAACGAGCGTGAGGGCCCATGGCAACCCTGGATTCTTTACCTGGGTGCAGGCGAGGGCGAGAACCAGTGCGATGCCGGCGTCGATGCGGCCGCGCGACCGTGTCCAACGCAGCACCGCGATGGCAGCGGCGGTATAGAAGGCAGCCATGGGCAAATCCGCGTATCCGGCAAGCGCGACGTGGGTATCGACGAGAGGCAAGGTCGCGACCATGAACGCACCCGCAAGGGCAGTCAGACGGCTGGCGTCCAGCGAGCGCAAGCCTCCATACACCAGGAGTACCAGCGCCAGCAACATCTGCCACCACGGCCAGTTCATGAGTGCGTCATCCCAACGGCCCAGCGTCAGCGATGTCCAGACTTGCAAGAGCGGAATGGTGGGCGGGTAGTAGGGAGACGCATCGAAGTACACCGAGCCCGGTGCGCCGAACCACGCCGTCGCCGCACCGAACGGCGCGAGGGTGCGCAGTTCGAACCAGACGCGCGCCTTGGTGGCCCATTGGATCCAGGCATCCCACGGATAGAGGGGCCGCAGGGTCACCTCCACCGCAAGCAGGGCGAACCGCAGCAGCATCCACGTCACGAGACTCCACCACACCACGCGGGTCGTACTTGCATCGAAGCGCGGCACGATTCCGGCGCGGACACGCGTGGCGAGCGCGCTGCGCCGGGGCCGACCGGCCTTGTGCCACGCGAAGGCCGCGAGCCCTGCGGCGAGCACCAGGACGGGGATTGCGACGTTGGCGACGCCGAAACGCAGGCCGGCCGACGACAGCAGGCGCATCCACAGCGTGAGTCCGAATGCCCCGAGGAGATAACCCACACCGAGTATCCACGGCGCGTCGCCGGCAGGTCCCTCCGCCAGCGTGCGACGCGGCAGCACTGCCAGCAAGGCGGCACCGAGGGCCCAGGGTAGTGCCAGACTGAACACGATCCGGATGGCATCCATGCGCAGTTACCTAGAGCAGCCGGAACAAAGCCGCGCCGGGCTCGACCAGCAGCACCTCAGCGCGCACCGGCGCCTTGCCGTCCCAGCGCAACCGTTGCTCGCGCGGATCGAACTGCACATCCCGGCGACGGAACACCACCATGTAATCGCCTGAGCGCAGCTGATCCGGATCAGGGAGGGTGTTCGCGTAGGGCTCGAAGTAGACGTTGTGCGGGTAGAGGTGGTACGCGGCGCGCCCGCGCAGGTAATTCGCCTCCGCGGCGACCACGATCCGCACCGGTGCATCCGGCAGTTTGGCCCGGACGTGCTCGATGAAGGCGTAGAGCTGTCCATCCTCCTCGACGAAGTGGCGCTCGCGCAGGCTCTTGCCGGCGTACTGGGTGACCGTTGCGTGAACCTGCCGGACCAGGTTCCAGGCCCAGCGCACGTCGGCAATCGACCAGGCGATCAGGAAGGCGGCTGCGAGCATGGCGGGGATCAGCGCTGCGTGGCCGCGGCCATAGGCGACCCCGCTCGCGACCAGTGCAGTGAGCGCCAGCGCGGCAAAGAGCAGCGCCGGCAAGCGCAACGCCTGGTCGTAGGTGCCGGCGGCGATGGTATTGATCGAAGTGCCGCTCCAAAGCTGCAAGCCGAACCACTCGCGCAGTCGGTCGTCGAGCACCTCCCGCGCCCCCATCGGCGCGGCGACCAGACCGCGTATCCGAACGGGCTCACCGGTGGATCCCTGGATTGCCAGCGCGAGGCCCAGCACATTGCCCAGCCATGCGGGATCGCGGTGCACGGCGACAGGCAGCGGTCTGCCTGCGGAAACGGTGACCGGCATCGCGTTCATCTTCGCCGGCGCATAGTCCGTCCGCCAGAGCAGACGGACATTGGCATCCTCGGGAATGCCGCGCGCGTCCCAGGCGATGACCGGATACTGGCTCGAGCGCAGCTGGGTGGCGAGCGAGATCACGATGAGCCCGGAGGCGTCCGCCGGTATGGCCACGACCTCCTGGTCGCGGACCACCCCCTGGCCGCGAGTCACCGCGAGCTCGGCCGCCGTCCAGGAAAGCCGCTGCGCCGACGGGAACCATCCGCCCGGCAAGGTCCAGGCGAGATAGGCCACCATCAGGAGCAGGAGCGCCGCCGCGAACAGAACGGCCATCCGCCGGATGAGTCGTGCGTCCGGCGCCCGCTCGGATGCGACGAGCGTGGCCTGCGGAGGCGGCACCGTTGCGCTCAACGCGCTTTGCGGCTCGTCAGGATATGCCACAAGGTCAGGGATAGGATGCGCAGGTCAAACCACACCGACCAGTGATCGATGTAGTAGAGATCGTATTGTAGACGGGCGGGTATGTCGCTGTCGCCACGGAGATCGTTCACCTGCGCCCACCCGGTGATGCCGGCCTTGACCAGGTGCTTTTGCATGTAGCCGGGAATCTGTCGGCGGAACTGCGCCACGAACTCCGGCCGCTCGGGTCGCGGTCCGACCAGGGTCATCTCGCCGCGCAGCACGTTGATAAGCTGCGGCAGTTCGTCGAGGCTGAAGCGACGCAGGAATGCGCCGAAGCGGGTCGCCCGCGCGGCGCCATCGCCCGACCACATTGGCCCGTCGCGCTCGTGCCCGTGCGGCATCGTGCGGAACTTGATCATGCGAAAGTGCGCGGCGTTGCGGGTCATCCGATCCTGGGCGTAGAAAATCGGCCCTGGCGAGGAGAGCTT
>JBDSND010000158.1:0-7682 GCA_039915505.1 Casimicrobiaceae bacterium | reverse complement strand
AACCATTCGACTGCCCGTCGCCGTGGAGCTTGATGCACGACCCGAGGGACGTTCCTCTGCCACGGCACCGGCAACCCGATCTCGACCGGCGCCCATGGTGGTACCGGGCCTCTGTGGAAGGAACACCGACGCTCGCGGACCCGGAGATGCGCAACCTACGTGCGAAAGTCTCGCGTATGCCGCATCAGAGCGACCGGCAGCTTGCCCACATGACCGCCAATTACTACGGCATGATCGCCCTGGTCGATCACAACGTGGGGCATCTACTGGCGACGCTCGACGACCTCGGCATGCGCGACGACACGCTGGTGATCTTTACGACCGATCATGGCGACATGCTCGGGAACCATGGGATGTATCTCAAGGGGCCGTGGCCGCTTGAAGACTTGCTCCGTGTCGGAATGATCGCCTCCGGGCCGGGCGTCGCCCCCGGACAGGTCGTCGACGTGCCGGTGTCCACGCTCGATATCACCCCGACGCTTTGCGACGCGACGGGAGCCAACGCCGAGTTGCCACTTCAAGGAAAGAGTCTCCTGCCGCTGCTTGCGGGCCACGAGGACCCGCGGCCGTGCGCGTACAGCGAATGGACGGTGCACCCGTCGCGTTGCGGAATCGGACTGGCCCTGCGCACGGTCCGGACACGCGATCACAAGTGCACGATCGAGCTGGAATCCGGCGCGGGCGAGCTTTACGATCTCGTGAACGATCCTGACGAGACCGTCAATCGATTTGACGATCCTGGCTTTTCAGCGGTGCGGCGGAACCTCGAAACGCTCCTGCACGCGCGACCCGGCGATGTGTGCGTGGATCTCCCGGCCCCCATCGGAATGGCCTGACGTGCCCACGACCGGCGCGCCGTTCGCTGCGGTTCAGGGCGAAAGCGACGCCAGGTTCAAGTCGTAGGACCGGCCAATCCAGACGGCACTGTCCCGGTGGTCGCCCAGCTCGTCACCCGTGTTGGGATGGATGAAGACATCGAGCTCGCCGTGGTTCAGGACGAGCCAGGCAATGACCACGGCGTAATACTCCGGCGTGAACGCGAGCTGGAAGCTCCACGCCGGATGCGGACCGACCGGCCGCTCGTGGAATCGGCCGACGGTGACGATCCCGCGTAGTGCCAGCTCGAACGATTCGCGCAGTGTCCACGCCGCATCGCGCCGCGCAGCGTCGAAATAGACGTGGGCGTGCCAGCTGGTGATCGCTGTCGTTGGCCGGGACGGCGCAGGATCGCTCACGGGAGGGGTCAAATGAATCACAAACCCATCACATCACGTGGGCACTGCGGGAACAGGACGGTGGCGAGGCCGAGACGACGATTCAAAGACTTCCTCCAAGGGCGGCGCGCGCAGTTGTGTGCGCGCCATGGTACCCCGCCCACGTTCGGATCGCCCGGCTCGACCACGGACAACATCGTGCTCCGCCTCGAGTCGGTTCCACGCAGTCGGCCTCCGCGCCTGGCACTCGACTGCCCTCGAGCCTCCCCTCGCCTTGTCGTCCCGCCTTGTCGTCCCGCCACGGCGCGGCGATCCCGGCCTCCCCACATCGGCCAGATGACGTTCGTCGGCTCGCGCTCCCTAGATAACCGCCAGCTCGGTGCAGTGCAGTGCCGCGCCGCTGGGCACCCGGGCGGCGGCGCAAAGGCGATCGCCTCCAACCCGTCGCGTGACGGCGTGCAGCCAGCGTCGAGGCTCCGCGCCCAGGTAATGATGTCGAATGCACCGGATCGCAGACCTGGCGCGCGATCCTGCGATGCCTGCGACGTCACCAGATCTCGCCCCTCGAGGCACCACGCGACGGAGCCGGCTGGGCCGACGGTGCATGCGGGGGCCAGATCCGATTCATCGCAGACAACTTGCGCGCGGCACAGCGGGGCCCCGATCACTCCCCTACAATCCGCGCTCCGCCGCCGGCGCACACGCCGCTGAGGCCCGTCCATGATCGCGGTCCTGCTCACGACCTTCCCCTTCTTCGCCCTGGTGCTCGGTGGCTACCTGGCCGTGCGGGCGCGCGTCCTCCCGGTCGCCGCGATCCCGGGCCTCAACGTGTTCGTGCTGTACTTCGCGCTGCCGGCGATGCTCTACCGCTTCGGCGCCAATACCCCAATCGGGCAACTGCTGAACCCGGCGGTCATCGGCATCTGGATCGCCTGCGGATTGGTAATGGTCGCCGTGACGATATGGGCCACCCTGGGGGCGCGCATCGGCTGGAACGACGCGGCCTTCGGAGCGCTGGTCGCCGCGTTCTCGAACACGGGCTTCCTGGGCGTACCGCTGCTGGTGGCGCTGGTCGGAGAGCCCGCCGCCGGTCCGGCAATCCCGACCATCCTGGTCGATCTCGTGGTGATCATGTCGGTGTGCGTGGCCCTGTCACGGCTCGATACCGCCGGCAGTCACGGGGTCGCCGTGGCCGCGCAAGCCGCCATTCGGGGCGCCATCGGAAACCCGCTCCCCTGGGCAATCGTACTGGGCGCGGTCGCCTCGGCCACCCAATTCAAGCTGCCCGGCCCGATCATGCAGACCCTGAGCCTGCTCGCCGACGCTGCTTCGCCGGTCGCGCTATTCACGATCGGCGCGGTGCTCGCCCGCTCCGAGCTCGCTGCCACGTCGCGGACTCCGCTGCGCGATTACGTACCGGTCGCGGCCTTGAAGCTGCTGCTGCATCCACTGCTGGTGTTCACCGTTGGCAGCGTCGCGATCTACGCCGGCGCGCCCCTCGAGCGCGCGACGCTGATCGTGCTGGTGCTGGTGGCCGCGCTGCCGAGCGCCAGCAACGTGTCGATGCTGGCTGAGCGCTATGGCGCCGACAACGGCCGGATCGCACGCATCATCTTGACCTCCACCGCGGTCGCCTTCCTCAGTTTTTCAGCGGTGGTGACCCTGCTGGTCGGCAAGGTCAGCTGACCCCCCCGGCGCGCGATCAGCGCTCCCCCACCCATCACGCCATCGGGTGCGGAAGCGCGCGCCGAACCGAGCGGCCCAGGTCGGTGGATCACCAGTCGACGCCGGCGCCTGGCCTGACCGATGCCCGGCCGCGGCGCCAGCGCCCAGCCGGCTATCGACCCCAGTATGGCTACGTTAGTTGGGTCCGGAACGCGCGGGTCACGCCGAGTCGTGGGTCGGCGGCCGCCACGGCGAGCCCACGATTCCCGCAAGGCGCAGGATGCGCACCATCCGCAACGCGCTCTCCCGACCGCTGTAGTAACCATCGATCCGGGAAACCGGCTCGAACCCGAGCCGCGCGTATAGCGCGTGCGCGGCGCGGTTGTCCGCGCGCAGCTCGACCTCCACGGCCGTGACCCCGGCGACACGCGCCGATTCGACCAACCACTCGACCAGGCCTTGGCCCACGCCACGGCGCTGATACGCGGGATAGACAGCCATGAGCACGAGATGGGCGCGATGTTCGCCGAAGGTCATGATTGCGAAGCCCACGCGGTGCCGGCCCCGGCGCGCCACCAGGACGACCGTGTCGGCAGCCCTGATGAAGCCGACGATGCGCTCGGTGCGATAGCTCCAGCCCAATCCGGCCTCGATGAGGTCGCGCGACATGGTGGCGATGGCATGCGCATCGCGCAGATTGGCGAAACCCAGAACAATGTCCGTTGCGTCCACGCACGTCATTCTCTCACCACCTGAGGCGGCGTGGAGCCCCGTGCACCGTCCCCAGGTTCCTGCACCCTACGCACCGTCACGGTTCGCGCGGCATGTCCATGTCGCTCCAGCCTTGGAAACCGTTGAACACGGTGCGCACGTTGGTGTATCCCCGCCCCTCCAGCACCCGCTGCGCCGCGACCGAGCGGGGCCCGGCTGCACAGATGAGGATGAGCGGCGCGTTGCGATCGTCCCGGATCTGCATCGCTACGGCCCGGACAAATTCGTCGTCGCCGTGCCCGTCCATGGGATAGAGGATGGTTGCCTTGACCAGCCTCGGCGATCCCTGCTTGCGCTCCTCCGAGGAGCGCACGTCGATCAGGGTGGCACGATCCGACGCCACGAGCTCCCACGCATCGGAGGGAAAGATCTCCGGCCGGGACCTGACCGGAGGGGTAACTTGGGCGGCCTCGACGATAGGAATCGCCGCGGCAATGAAGGTTGTCAGCAGGAGAGCCAAGACATGACGTCGTGTTCGCACATGCGCCCCCTCTGCGTGATGGCAAGTCGGGTCACTATGGACCTTCCAACGCCGTTTGCAAACCCTCGTGGCTTCGCGGCCAGCGCGCCGAATTCACCTCCCTTCAGGCTGACCACAGCTGCCGCCGGCTCATAGGATTTCGTTGATCGTGTAGTACATCTGGTCGATCAGCTTGTGGCGAAGCCCCCGCTTGGTCCACTCCTCGAGCTTGATCTCACGGCAATCGGGCGCGAAGCTTTCAAAGATCTCCTCCAGCCGCTTCGCCGTTGCAGGGTCGAGGATGCCGAGCGTGATCTCGTCGTTGGTCTCGAAGGACCGATCGTCGAAGTTCGTCGAGCCCACCGCGCTCCACACGCCATCCACGGTCATGGTCTTCTGATGCAAGAGCGTGTGCGGGTACTCGAAAAGCCGTACACCGCAGCGCAGGAGTTTCTCGAAGTTGCGATGGCCCGCATGCTGGACCATGGGATTGTCCGATCCACCCGTCGACGGCATCATCACCCGCACGTCGACCCCCCGGGCGACCGCACGCCCGAAAGCGTCGATTGCCTCGGGCTCCGGGATGAAATACGGGTTCTGGATCCACAGCCGCCTGCGAGCGAAACAGATGATCGCGTGGTGGAGGATCTTCACGGCAGGGGCCGACCCCTCCGGCTTGGCGAAAGCAGCGTGAATCGTGACGTCACCGACGGGGTCCAGACGCGGGAAGACGTCTTCGCCGGCGAACATTTCTCCCGTCGTGCCTGCCCAATTCTCGCTGAAGCAGCCCTGAATCGTGTTCACAATCGGGCCGCGCACCCGCACACTCACATCGGCGTAGTGCTCCTTGTCCTGGGCATCGCCCAGCCAGGTATCTACGACGCAATGACCACCCAGAATTGCCACGCGGCCGTCGACGATCAACTGCTTGCGGTGATCACGGTCATTGTATACCCCGACATTCTTTAGACTGCGCGGGTGGAACATGTACACCTGACAGCCCGCATCACGCATCTGCTTCACCACCACTTCGCCCACTTTCTTGCTGCCCACTGCGTCGAGCAGCACACGGACCTGGCGTCCGGCGCGCGCCTGAGCGCTCAAGGCATCCGCCACACGGCGTCCGGCCACGCCGTCGCTCCACAAGAACGTCTCGAAGTGCACGGACTCCTTTGCGGCACCAATCTCCTCCATCACAACGTCGAAGTAAGCGCCATTTTGCACCACGTCGACGGTGTTCCCGGCCACTGGTGTGCTGAGTGATAGTCCCGCAAGCGTCGGAATGAGATCGTCGATCGGCCACGCGCATTCGACCTTCATCTCGGGATCACGATGCCGCCTGATCGACCAGATCACTACGATCAGGAATGCGACCACCGATATTGCGACGACCGCAACCGCGGCGCCCGTCAAATAATCATTCATCTCTCCCCCTTGGTATCCACGCGGGCGCGCACCCACGCACGACGTACATCACGTCGATCGCCAACCGTGGCCTTATAGCACTTCGCCGCCACGCCATGGGACGCTTGACCAGCCGGACGCGGCTCCCAGTCAGGGCGCTATGTCGGTCGTAGCGGCTTGCGCCATCAAGCCACGACGTCAGCCCGAACAATCAGCTGAAGAAGGCGTTGTCCTACGCCAGCATCGCGCAACGTCGCATTAACGCCGGGCCCCGCGGGCGCGAAACTGCGGCACTGCCAGACGGGCAGCATCAACAGCGGAGACACAGCATGGCTGACAACACGAATGATTCGAAGCTAGTCACCGGTCTATTTCGCGACCGCGCGGCCGCGGAACTCGCGTACCAGTCCGCCTCATCGCGCGGCTACGGCAAAGACGACGTCAATCTCGTCATGAGCGACGAGACGCGCAAACGACACTTCGGCGAGGCCAGCGGCACCACCACCGAGCTCGGGACCAAGGCGGCCGAAGGCGCCGGTGTCGGCGGAGCGATCGGCGGCACGGTAGGCGCCGCCCTGGCTGCGATCGCCGCGATAGGCACCTCGATCGCGATCCCGGGTCTCGGACTCGTGCTGGCCGGTCCACTCGCCGCAGGACTCGCGGGCGCGGGCGCTGGCGGACTCACGGGCGGCCTGGTCGGCGCGCTGATCGGCTGGGGGATCCCGGAGGAACGGGTGAAACACTACGAAACCGGCATCAAGGAAGGCGGCATCCTGATGGGCGTGCGGCCGCGCTCGCCCGAAGATGCGGCGTACTTCGAGGAGCAATGGAAGGGCAGCGGCGAGCACGTGTACCGCTAGCACCGGCACGGGGGCGTGCGGCACCGACGCACGCCCCCGTGCGCGGAGGGATCTAACGCAGCGGTCTGCACGCCGCGACCAAATCGCCGCGGGTTCCCGTGCGTGTGAATCGTCGCGAGTTGCCCGGCTTGCGAAACGCGGCTCAAAATCCGCCATGTTGACGACTGCCGCTGCCGGAACAACTATGGCGAAGGCGGAACGCCGTTGATGCGCTCGTCCCTCTGATGTCGCTGCGGAGGGCGTCGGCTGCTATTACGCATCTGCCGCCCGTGTACGCATCTGCCGCCAGTGCCCTAGGCTGGTTGCGCGGCGCGTCGGCGGCCGCTGACCGCCGACGCGTTTGGCACGACAGCGTCACCCTAGCGTCGTTACGCTACAGGGTCACCCCGCTCGCGGCCGCCGGGCGCGTTGTCCCGCCGGGCGCTAGCGTTCTCGCCCGACGCCTGCGGCGTGCCGGCAACGCCAGCGCTGTGTCCGCCGCTCTGCGTGCCAAGGCCCCCTCCGGCCGCATTACCGAGATGTGACTGGGCACCGCCGCCGTCGCGGATCTCGAGACGCCTCCCGCGCTGGCGCTGTTGCGAGATGGGTACCTCGACGTACAGCACACCGTCCCGGAACGTGGCCTGGGCTGAATCCGCGTCCGTGCCTTCGGGCAGCGGAATCAGCCGATAGAAACCGCCGTACGTGCGTTCCGAATGATAGAAGCCCTGGTCGCGGGTGTTCTCCTGATGACGGTGGCCTTCGAGCACCAGGGCGTCATCTTCGATCCGCACGCTGACGTCCTCCTTGCGCACGCCCGGCAAATCGGCCTGGACAAGGCTCTGAGCTGCAACGCGCGCAGCGGACCAGCAATGCCGGGGGTCGCGCACGACGCACGCCAACGCGATTCGCGGGCTGCTCGGTGCGGCCCCGTTGCGCGGGCCCGGCGCCGTGCAGAAGTGTGCGGACACGGCGCGGGCTACAGCACGCGGTAACGCGCGTAGACGTCGACGAGACGTGCGCCGGCGACGAGTTCGGCACGGGTGCGGTCCTCGCTGTCGACTTTGGCAAAGGCGCGGGCGAGAGCCTCCTCTTCGACCGCACGCGGCACCACCACCAGGCCATCGACGTCGCCGACGATCAGGTCACCGGGGTTGACCGCCACGCCGGCGCATGCAATCGGTACGTCGATCGCGGCAACTTTGCCCCTTCCCTTGGAATCGAGCGGGGCAATGCCGCCATGAAACACCGGGAAGCCGAGCGCGCGGATCTGGCGCACGTCGCGGACAAAACCATCGGTGAGGCAGCCGGCGGCACCGCGCGCGCGTG
>JBDSND010000087.1:0-10284 GCA_039915505.1 Casimicrobiaceae bacterium | reverse complement strand
CATCGCGGCGAGTACCGCGGCCTCCGGCCCGCCGCCGCGTGCGGCGCAAGTGTCCAGGGTCGGCTCGATGGCACGCAGAACGCCTTGAACGCGAACTCGAGGGCTTGGACGCACGGGTGATAGAGTGGCCGCCATTCGGCGTACGGTAAGCGATGCTGCACCCTAGATCCCGTGCTGCGCCCTCGTGCGTGCGCATGCGCGAATACGCATGCGGGTCGATATGGCGGGGTCTTCGTCAATGGGATCCACGGCGTGAGGGCGGGGACTGAAACGAGAAGGGTGCGTAGCGTGAGCGCCCTCGAGCATCGTCCGCCTCCTCCGGGCCGAGTTTGACGGACCCCCGCTGCCCGCAACTCCGGATCCGCCAGCGAGCACCATTGCCGCGTGCGGCAGTATCATCATGCGTTCATTATCGGGAGACCACCATGGCAGACAGGCAAGTTGTGATTCTGAGCGGCGTGCGTACGGCCATCGGCGACTATGGCGGCAGCCTCAAGGACATCGCACCGACGGATCTCGCGGCGCGGGTGGTGCGCGAAGCGGTGCAGCGCGCCGGTGTGGATCCAGCGACCATCGGCCAGTGCGTGTTCGGCAACGTGATCCACACCGAGCCCAAGGACATGTACCTCTCCCGGGTCGCCGCCATCAACGGAGGCCTGCCCCACGAAACCGGTGCGCTCACCCTGAACCGGCTCTGCGGCAGCGGTATGCAGGCCATCGTCTCCGCAGCGCAATACATCATGCTCGGCGACGTGGACGCGGCCGTCGCTGGCGGCGCGGAGAGCATGAGCCGTGCGGCGTATATGAACACCACCCAGCGCTGGGGCGCGCGCATGGGCGACGCCAAGCTCATGGACGCCATGGTCGGCGCGCTCACCGACCCGTTCGACACCATTCACATGGGCGTGACCGCGGAGAACGTCGCCAAGCAGTGCGGCCTCTCGCGCGAGCAGCAGGATGCGTTCGCGGTGGAAAGCCACCGTCGCGCCTCAGCGGCAGTCGCCGACGGGCGATTCAAGGCGCAAATCCTGCCGGTCGAGCTCAAGACCCGCAAGGGACCGGTCATGTTCGACACCGACGAGCACATCAAGGCCGACTCCAGCATCGAAGGCATGGCCAAGCTGAAGGCGGTGTTCCAGAAAGAGAACGGTACGGTGACCGCCGGCAATGCGTCCGGGATCAACGACGCCGCGGCAGCCCTGGTGCTGATGGAGGCGTCGGCCGCCGAGAAACAGGGACTCAAACCCATGGCACGCTTTCTCGCCTACGGTCACGCCGGCGTGGATCCGAAGGTGATGGGCCTCGGGCCGATCTCGGCCGTGAAGCGGGCGCTCACCCGCGCGGGCCTGAAGCTCGCCGACATCGACGTGATTGAGTCCAACGAAGCCTTTGCGGCCCAGGCGATGGGTGTCAGCAAGGAGCTCGGCCTGGATCCGGCGAAGGTGAATCCCAACGGTGGCGCGATTGCACTCGGCCACCCGGTAGGCGCGACCGGCGCCATCCTCACCATCAAGGCGCTCTACGAGCTCGAGCGCAGCGGCGGCCGCTACGGCCTCATCACCATGTGCATCGGTGGCGGCCAGGGCATCGCCGGCATCATCGAGCGGATGTAGAAAACGCTGGGGCGCGAGTTGTGCCCTGAGCTCGTGCCGGTGCCGGTGCCAGAGCTCAGGGCGATGGCACCGCGCCGACGCGTGTCGCACCCAACGCCCATACCCCCGCAGGCGCGTCAATCGGTAGGGTGCGGACGGCGAGCGCGCCGATCGGCCTGGCGCGTCCGGCCGGCCACCTAGGCATCCGCGATCGACGGATCGAGACGCGCTCCGGCGCGACGCTCGTAATCTTGCGCCTGGTCGGTCGCCACCTTGCCCACCGCGAAGTAGCGGGCCTCGGGGTGGGAGAAATAGAAACCCGACACCGCCGCCGCCGGAGTCATCGCATAGTTCTCGGTGAGCGCCATCCCGACCTCATCTGCCTTGAGCGCGTGGAACAGCGGCGCCTTGACCGCATGATCGGGACACGCCGGGTAGCCGGGCGCGGGGCGGATGCCGCGATATTCCTCGCGCACCATCGCCTCCACGTCCAGCGCCTCGTCGACCGCGTAGCCCCATAGCTCGCGCCGCACCTTGCGATGCAGCCATTCGGCACAGGCTTCGGCCAGGCGGTCAGCCAGCGCCTTCAGCATGATCGCGTTGTAGTCGTCCTTGTCGGCGACGAACTCGGCGAGTTTGTTCTCGATGCCCAGGCCCGCGGTGACCGCGAAGGCGCCGAGGTAATCGGCGACTCCGGAATCCTTGGGCGCGATGAAATCGGCCAATGCATAGTTGGGCTTGCCGGACGGACGCAGGTTCTGCTGGCGCAAGCCATGCCACGTGAAGAGCACGTCCTGCCGAGCTTCGTTCGCGTAGACCTCGACGTCGTCACCAACCGCATTCGCCGGCCAGATCGCGACCACGCCATTGGCGGTGAGCCACCGCCCGTCGATGACGCGCCGGAGCATCGCCTTGCCTTCGGCGTGCACAGTGCGCGCCGCTTCGCCCACCACGGCGTCGTCGAGGATCGCCGGAAACGGTCCCGACAGCTCCCACGCCTGGAAGAAAGGACCCCAGTCGATGAACGTCGCCAGTTCGTCGAGCGCGATGTTGCGAAACGCGCGTCGGCCTGACATCCGCGGCTCGGGCGGCCGATACGCCGACCAATCGGTGCGGAAAGCGTTGGCGCGGGCATTGGCAAGACTGACCTGCGCCGGGCCCTTCTTCGCCGCGTGCTGGGCGCGCACCTTGTCGTAGTCCACGGCGACGTCGGCGACGTATGCATCCTTCAGCTCGTGGGAGAGCAGGTTGCTCGCGACCCCCACGGCCCGCGAGGCATCCGGCACGTAGATCGTCACCGCAGCATAGTGGGGCGCGATTTTCACCGCGGTATGCACCCGTGAGGTGGTCGCACCGCCGATCAGCAGCGGAATGGTCATGCCCTGGCGCTGCATCTCCCGAGCGACGTGGCCCATCTCCTCGAGCGAAGGCGTGATGAGCCCGGACAGTCCGATGAGGTCGGCGTCGTGGGCGCGCGCGGTGTCGAGGATCTTCTGCGCCGACACCATCACGCCCAGGTCGATGACCTCGAAGTTGTTGCACTGGAGGACCACGCCCACGATGTTCTTACCGATGTCGTGCACGTCGCCCTTCACCGTGGCCATCACGATCGTGCCCTTGGGCTTGGACAGATCGCCGAGCCGCGCCTTCTCGGCTTCGATATACGGAATGAGGTGCGCCACCGCCTGCTTCATCACCCGCGCGCTCTTCACCACCTGCGGCAGGAACATCTTGCCCGCGCCGAAGAGATCGCCGACGACATTCATGCCGTCCATCAGCGGGCCCTCGATGACCTGGATCGGCCGGCCGCCGCGGGCCTCGGCTTGCTGACGCGCCTCTTCGGTGTCCGCGACGATGTGGGTCGTGATGCCCTTCACCAGGGCATGCGAGAGGCGTTCTTCGACCGGGCCGCTGCGCCAGGCGAGGTCTTCCACCGCGGCCTTCCCCTTAGCCTTGTAGTTCTCCGCGAAGGTGACCAGGCGTTCGGTCGGGTTCTCGCCGTCCGCACGGGGGCGATTCAGCACCACGTCCTCGACTCGCTCGCGCAGCGCCGGATCGAGCTCGTCATACACCCCCAGCTGTCCGGCGTTGACGATTCCCATGGTAAGACCGGCGCGGATCGCGTGGTACAGGAACACCGTGTGGATCGCCTCGCGCACAGCGTCGTTGCCCCGGAACGAGAAGCTCACGTTGGAAATACCGCCCGACACCTTGGCGTGCGGCAGGTTGGCGCGGATCCAGCGGGTCGCGTCGATGAAGTCGACGGCATAGTTGTCGTGCTCCTCGATGCCTGTGGCGATCGCGAACACGTTGGGATCGAAGATGATGTCCTCGGGAGGGAAGCCGACCGCCGAGGTGAGGAGGTCGTAGCAACGCCGGCAGATCCCGGTCTTGCGGGCGAGGGTGTCGGCCTGGCCTTTCTCGTCGAACGCCATCACCACCACCGCCGCGCCATAGCGGCGCACCAGCTGTGCCTGCCGCAGGAACTCGGCCTCGCCTTCCTTGAGGGAGATCGAATTCACCACCGGCTTGCCCTGCACGCATTTCAGTCCTGCCTCGATCACCTCCCACTTCGACGAATCGATCATGAACGGCACGCGCGCGATGTCCGGCTCGGAGGCGATCAAGGTGAGGAAGCGCATCATCGCCGCCCTGGAGTCGAGCATCGCCTCATCCATGTTGATGTCGATGATCTGTGCGCCGTTTTGCACCTGCTGGCGCGCGACCTCGACCGCGCCGGTGAAATCGCCGGCGAGCACGAGCTTGGCGAACGCCCGCGAGCCGGTGACGTTGGTGCGCTCCCCGACGTTGACGAAGAGCGAGTCGTCGCCAATGGTCAGGGGCTCGAGGCCCGCCAGGCGCAACGGCCGCGACGGCAACCGGTCGATCGGTTCGCTCATCACGCGACACCTCCGGCGCCTGTGGCGCCGAAGGGACTGCGTCGATCCGCTGGGGCCAACTTCAAGGCACGCAGGGCGCGGGGTCGAGGCACGGAAGCGGCGAGGTCGGGCCAACCGGGCCAGCGAGGCGCGGTCGAACCGCTCGCGCCTTCGACCGAGACGGAGAACAATGTGGACACGTCAACCAATCCGATCTTTCCCGAAAGCGACCCGCGGCACCATACCGCGAAGGTCAAGAAGCAGCTCGAGGAGGTCATCGAGGATCTCCGTGAGCAAAACAATGAACTTCGACGACCCGAAGGCCCAGACGCTGTTCGAAACCAGCGCCTCGGTGTTCGAAGGACTGCGCAACGCTTTCGACGAGTACGTCGAAACCCGCGCCGACCCCCTCGCGCGGCTGTGAGCGCGGAAGCCCCCTTAGGCATTGCGACCGCCGCGCTGTGCGCCACGCGGGCGCGGCAACGGCTTCCAATTCGGCGCGGCAGGAAACCGGATATCACCTCACGCTGCGCCGCGCAGGGCGTCACGCCCGGGCAGCGCCCGCGGCGGCAGCTCGCGCACGACATCGGCGATCGCGCGGATGTGCTCCGGCGTGGTGCCGCAGCAGCCACCGACGATGTTCACGAATCCGGCTTGGGCGAAGTCCTGCAGCAGCCGCGAGGTCTGGTCGGGCGTCTCATCGTAGCCCGTCTCGGCCATCGGATTCGGCAACCCGGCATTGGGATAGCACGACACGTATGTGTCCGCGATGCTGGCGAGCTCCTCGATGTAGGGCCGCATGAGCGCCGCGCCGAGCGCGCAATTGAGCCCGACCGCGAGCGGCCGTACGTGACGCACCGAATTCCAGAACGCCTCCGGGGTCTGGCCGGACAGGGTGCGACCGGACGCATCGGTGATGGTGCCCGAGACGATGACCGGCCAGCGGCGGCCCGCGTCGTCAAAAAACGATTCCAGCGCAAACAGCGCCGCCTTCGCATTCAGGGTGTCGAACACGGTCTCGACCAGGAAGAGGTCAACACCGCCTTCGGCGAGCGCCTCGATGGCATCGGCATAGGCTTTCACCAGGACATCGAAGGTGACGTTGCGCGCGCCGGGATCGTTGACGTCGGGGGAGATCGACGCCGTGCGATTGGTCGGTCCGAGTGCACCGGCGACGAAGCGTGGCCGATCAGGAGTGCGCGCCGTGCAGGCGTCGGCCGCGTCGCGGGCGATGGTCGCCGCGGCCTGGTTGATCTCCCGCACCCGCGCTTCGAGATGGTAGTCGGCCTGGGCGATGCTGGTCGCGTTGAAGGTGTTGGTCTCGATCAGGTCGGCGCCGGCTTCAAGGTAGGCGTCGTGGATGGCACGCACCACGTCGGGTCGGGTGAGGACGAGAACGTCGTTGTCACCCTTGAGGTCGTGGCTGTGCCCGGCGAGGCCGCAGGCCGGGGGCCCGCGGAAATCGCCTTCTTCGAGGTGATAGTCCTGGATCATCGTGCCCATCGCCCCGTCGAGGACGAGGATGCGCCGGGCCAGGAGGGCCTCGAGCTCGTGGGTCTTGTCGGGAACGTGCGGCATGGCAAGTTGAGGTACGCAATAAAAAAACCCGTTCAGCCTGCCGCCGAGCGGGTTCGATGAACACCGCTTTAGCTGGATTTGTATAGCGCCCGCAAGCTGCGGGGTTTCCCCCGATTCAAATCGGCGCTTCGGAGGTCAAAGGTACGGGCGGGAGAGTCGGTTGTCAACCTGACGGAGGGTCGCGGGGGGGGCCCGGCAACCCGCTACACTAAGGCAAAACCCGGAAAGGGCACCCCGAATCGTCCCAGGCAAAGGATCGCGTTGCCGCCATGAAGCATCTCAAGCCCCAGGAAGCGCACCGGTTCCTCCACGACAACCCCGAGGCTGTGCTGATCGATTGTCGCAGCGAGATCGAATACCTGTTCGTCGGTCATCCGGTCGGTGCGCATCACGTCGCCTGGAACGATGGTCCCGATTGGGATATCAATCCCCATTTCGTCGGCCAGGTGCGCAAGATCGCGAGCATGAACCGTCCCGTGCTGGTCATCTGCCGCAGCGGGCAGCGCTCCATCAGCGCCGGCCAGACCCTCGAGCAAGCCGGTTTTGGCGAGGTCTACAACGTGCTCGAAGGATTCGAGGGCCCCCTCGACGAAGAGCATCACCGTGGCACGGTCTCCGGCTGGCGGATGGAAGGACTGCCGTGGGAACAGTCGTGATGGCGTCGTGCCCGCAGGCACCCGCCGCGTGGTGAGGAGCGATCTCGCTGCGGCCTTCCGCGATCGCGCGGAATCGACGCCCAGCGCAGCCGACGTCGACTGGTATGCAGCCCAGGTGCCGCGCGGCTGCGGTCCGGTGCTCAATGCGCTGTGCGGTACCGGACGGCTGATGCTCGCGCTCCTGCAGCGGGACTGCCCCGTCCACGGCGTGGAGGAGGATCCGGCGCTGTTCGCGGTGTGCGCGCGTCGCCTGCAGGACGCCGGACGGAGCGTGCCGCTCTTCCGGCAGGATCTGCAAGCGCTGAACCTGCCCTTTCGCTACGGCATGGCATTCGTCGCCGGTGGCGCGTTCCAGCAACTGATCGACCCGGTTGCCATCGCCCTCGCGCTCGCCCGGCTGCGCGCCCATCTCGTGGAACCCAGGCAAGTCGTAATCGAGCTCGCCATTCCCGCCCACGCGGCGCATCCGCCGGGAGCGCCTCTGGTCGAGATCGAGCGAGTCATCTGCGACGACGGTTCCAGTATCACCCTGCGTTCCGAGATCCGCATCGACGTCGAGGCGGCGCGCATGGAGCGCCGCGAGCGCTACGAGCGGCGTGCGGGATCAGGGCGGGGCCTTGCAGGCCGCGAGGACCAGCGTCTGATGCGCACCTGGTATCGCCAGGACGAAGCCCTCGCCTTGTTGCGCGATGCAGGCTTTACCAACGCCCGGATCGAGCCCCTGGAAAGCGTCGACGATCCGGAGGCTGCCGCGCGGCGTTTCGCGGTCATCGCGACCGCGTAGCCGGCGCAGAACGGCGCCTCGTACCGCCGGTGACGCTATCTGCGGGGACGGGCATGCCGTTGTTGACCGACGGTGGGAACTCGTCCGATGAGCGACGGACGGGATACGCGCATGACTGACCGGACTATGGCGCCTTGTCGCAGGGGCCGACCCGTAGCTCCGCGCCGGCGTAGGTGGATTGCAGATCCTTGAGTCGCGTCATCGCCGACGCCGGCGGATCGCGGATCACCAACGACGTCAGGCTAACGCCCTGTTGCCGCGCGGCGGTCTGCGCGTTGGCGATACCACGGCGATCAAGCTCGCCGGCGCGGGCCTGGGCACTCTCCTCGCTGCGAAACACCCCAAGCGAAACGCTGAAGCGCGGGGCTCCGCCGGCGTTCTCGACGACGGAAACATCTTGCACGCCAGCGCCGCGCAGCTCGGTCACGCGCCGCTCGGCTGCCGCCCGGCTGGCAAACGGCGCGAGATAGACCCAGAATCCGCCGCTCGTCTCCACCCGCTTCTGGGTCAGCAGCCTGCCGAGGCCGAGCGGCTCAAGGTCGGCGAGGGCGCGCGCCCGCTCGGGTTCGTGGAAGGGGCCCCACTCGGCGCAGACATCGGCCAGAGCCGCCGTCTTATCCGGGCCGAGAGCGGCCACCTGCTGTGGGGTAAGGAGACGGATCTTCTCGGGCTGGATCTGCTGTTGCAGCCGAACGCCTTCGCCGCTACCCATGCGGTCGAGCTGGATGTAGCCGAACAGACTCAGGTTGGCGAGCAGCAGCAGTAGGAAGAGAGTGCGCATGCCCTGGGGGTGACGTGGGGCCAATGCACGCCCGGCTCCGCGACTTACGCGTCGGCCAGAGCGAGCACGCCTTCGAGCACGAGATTATCCACGACCTCCACGGGCGGGGTAAGGTGTGGAGCGATCTCCTGGGCCGCACCGCCGGCCAGGAAACAACGCGCGAGCGCGTCCTCGCGGTCGAGGCGGGCGCGGACCTGCGCAATCGCACCGGTCACCGCCAGGATGGAGCCGGCATAGAGCGCGTCCGGCGTGTTGTCGGGAAACACGCTGAACGTGCCCGGCGGAACCTTCAGTGCCGCGGTGTTCTCAGCGAGGGCCCGCAGCATGAGCCGCAGGCCGGGCAGGATGAACCCGCCAAGGAATCGGCCTTCCCCGTCGAGAGCATCGATCGTGACGGCCGTGCCCGCGTTGACCACCACGGCCGGGGTTTGCGGCGTTTCGCTCGCCACGGTGCGCTGCCGCGCCGCCACCAACGAAGCCCAGCGATCGGCGCCGAGTTGCCCCGGCACGCGATAGCCGTTGCTGACCCCGCATGCGACAGCGCTGGAGGTTAGCCATTGTGGCACCAGCCGCCAGCGCGCGATCTGGGCCTCAACCCGCACCCGTGCCGCTTCACCTGCGACATTGACCCCGACCGCCCGTACCGGACGCGGCAGGTTCTGCCAGTCGCGCAGGGAGAGCGTGCCGATTTCCGCGTTGGCGGTGACCCCGAGGGCCGCCCAGCCGCGAGGGCCGTGGAGGCCCCATTTCATGCGGCTATTGCCGAGATCAAGAACGAGCGTATGACTCATCCGCTCACGCGGGGAACGATATTACGCGCGGCGCAGGGAGATCTCGCCCGACAGAAAGCGCGCCCGCCGCGGACCGTCAGCGAGCACCAGAGCCCCGCTCGCGTCGACGCCCGCGACCTTGCCGTGCACCACGGCGCCGTCTGGCAGCAGCAGGCGCACGGGCTTGCCCTGATAGGCGTGCCGATGCTGCCACTCGGCCGCAAACGGGGCGAAGCCTTCGCGCGCGTACTGATCGAGCACCGTGGCGAGCTCGGAGAGGAGTCGCGCCAGCAGCAGGTTGCGGTCCACCGGTTGGCCCTTCTTGCCGAGCACTTTGGTGAGATCGGTGACCGGTGCCGTGATGTCCTTGCGAATGGCTTCCGGCAACCGGACGTTGAGACCGATGCCGATGACCGTGGTCGACGGGCCGAGCGCGTCGCCGTTCAGGTCGATCAGGATGCCGCCAAGCTTGAGATGACGATGGATGATGTCGTTGGGCCACTTCAGCGCGACGTTGGTGCATCCCTCGGCCTCGAGCGCGCGCAGGACCGCGACCCCGACCGCGAGCGACAGCCCCGCGAGGAATCCGGCACCCTGCTCGAATCGCCAACCAAGGGAAAAGGTGAGGCTCCCACCGACCACCGCGGTCCAGGTCCGGCCCCGGCGGCCGCGACCAGCCGTCTGCCATTCCGACGCCAGCGCAACTCCGTGGATCTCCTTGCGCTGCAATCGACGCATGAGCTCCGACGAGGTCGAATCGACCTGGTCGACCACCTCCAGCTGCAAGGGGGTCGCACGGCCGCGCTCGTCGGTCAGGCGGGTCAGGCGCTCGCGCACTACCTTGGGATCGAGGAATCGCGGCGTCTCGAGCAGGCGATACCCCAGCCCTTTAACCCGTTCGAGGGCAAGGCCCGCGGCCTCGGCATCCTTCAGGACCTGGGAAACGCGGGCGCGCGTAAGCCCCACCGTCGCGGCGAGATCCTCGCCCGAGTGGAAGTCGCCATCCGAGAGATGGCGTAGCAGCGAGAATCCCAGAGGAGTAAGCACTTATGGACCGTTAACGCTAACTGCGGGGCGAATGTTACACGCACCCCGCCCAATAAGGGAGTCTTGACGTGCCCAAAAATAAGGTGGACGCCTCACGTCGTTCCGCACGCCAGAATGAGATGGGGGCGGAAAAGGGTTTTACCCAGCCCTGTTTGCCCCGCCAACCGGTGGGCCCATCTGCGGCTTGCAAAGTCCTG
>JBDSND010000077.1:0-28253 GCA_039915505.1 Casimicrobiaceae bacterium | reverse complement strand
CAACAGAGGACGCAAGGGGTGGCGAGCCGTTCCCCCGGCACTTGCAGAGAATCGCTGTGGCTGCTTCCTTCCGGACCTGACCAGATTCACGACCATGCAATGCGGGGCGACCCGCCGTTGATCGTGGCGCGGGAAGCGCGAACCGTGATTATCCGGCATGTGCTCGACACCGGCAAGCGACAACATCGGCGGTCCGACCCGCCTTCGCAGCCTCGTGGGAGCGCCGGGCCACGCTCCCGAGCCGCGTTGCCGCTACTCCCCGAGCCCGGCGTACACCGCGGCGGCCAGGATGGCTCCTGACGCCACGCGAAGGGCTGGGCAAGCCGCGACGCCGGCCCCTGCACCCCGCCTGTATAATCAGTAATCTTTATGACGCTTTCCTGCAGCCGGTCATCGCCTACTACGCCCCATCGTCGGTTTGGCGCATTGTTGCGCCTCTGCTCGTGTTTGCCGCACTCGCCGGCATGGCGGGTTGCGACCACGTCGGCCAGCCGCCGTCCCTGACGTCCTCCCTGACATCCTCCCCGCCCCTTCCCGACCATGAGCTAGTGGTCGTGGTGCGTCCGGGGCCGGCGACCTTCTACGACGGACCGGACGGGCAACCCGCCGGGCTCGACGCCGATCTCGCCCGACTTTTCGCGGCCCACAAGCATCGGATGGTGCGGTTCGTCCCGGCCGCTAATGCCCGCGACCTGGTGGCCGCCGTGGCCGCCGGCAAGGCGCACATCGGCGCGGGGGGCCTGTATCGTCCCGCCGCCGTGTCCCGACCGCGGGGTCGCCCGCAGGTTAGTGACGACGCCGACGATAAGGTCCTATGGAGCGGCGGCTATTTCCAGGTTGAGCCCGTGCTGATCTACAACGTCGACGGTTTCAAGCCCCGTGGCTGGAAGGATCTCGCCGGCGCGCGCGTCGCCTACATGCCCGATACCGGGCTCGACGGAGCGCTCGAGAAGCTGCGGGCACAACATCCCGACATCATTTGGGTCCCCGCCAACGTCGCGTCCGGCGATGCGCTGATCGCCAAGGTCAGCGATGGCGCGCTCGACTATGCGATCGTCGGCTCCAGCGCAGCGGCGCTCGCGCGCAACGTGTATCTCGATTTTGACATCGCCTTCCCCATCGACGGCCGGCGTGAGCTTGCCTTTGTGGTGCCCCCGGGCAACGAGGCGTTGCGCGACGAGATCAACGCTTGGCTCGCGGGAATCCGGCGTAACGGCATGCTGGCACGGCTCGAGGACCGTCATTTCGGACACGTCGGCGAGGTGCCGCGCCTGGACGCCAGCGTGCTGCAGGATCGCATCCGATCCACCCTGCCGCAGTACCGGCAGGTCTTCGAGCTTGCGCAACAGGCGACCGGCATCGAGTGGCGCCTGCTTGCGGCCGTGGCCTATCAGGAATCGCAATGGGATCCGCAAGCCACCAGCGAGACCGGCGTGCGCGGCATGATGCAGCTCACCGAAGATACCGCCCGCCATCTCGGCGTGGTCGATCGGCTCGATCCGAAGCTCAGCATCCACGCGGCTGCCCACTACCTGCGCACCCTCAAGTCCAAGCTGCCGAAGCGCATCGCCGAGCCGGATCGAACCTGGCTTGCGCTGGCGGCGTTCAACATCGGCCTTGGCCATCTCGAAGACGCCCGGGTGCTGGCGCAGAAGCAGAAGCTCAATCCCGACTCGTGGACCGATGTCAAGAAGACGCTGCCCCTCCTCGCCCAGCCCGAGTATTACGGCAGCGCCAAGCTCGGCTACGCACGCGGGGGCATGCCGGTCGCATTCGTCGACCGGGTGCGTTCCTACTACGACGTGCTGCTGGTCCACCAGCCCGGCTACCGCCCGCGGCTACAGGTTGCGGAGAACGCGACTGGATGGAAGTTTTCGGCGTGGCTCGCGCGCTGAGGGCATGACCGGACCCCGCCTGGCCCGCATCCTGATGGTCATGCTGCTAGCGGTAGCAGGGCGCGTGACCGCCGCGCCAATGTCGGTCTTCCTGGAGGATCTCACCTGGACGGAGCTCCGCGATGCCGTGCGTGGCGGTTACGCCACGGTACTGGTACCCATCGGCGGAACCGAGCAAAGCGGTCCCCATCTTGCGCTGGGCAAGCACAACGTCCGAGCGCGCGTGCTGGCCGGACGGATCGCGCGATCGCTGGGCAATGTACTGGTCGCGCCGGTGATCGCCTACGTTCCGGAAGGCAACATCGAGCCGCCCACCGAGCACATGCGCTTTCCCGGCACGATCAGCATCGCGCCGACCACCTTCGCCGCCCTGCTCGACGACACGGCGCGAAGCCTCCGCGCCGCGGGCTTTCGCGACATCGTGTTCCTGGGCGATCATGGCGGCTACCAGCAGCAGGCACACGCCGTAGCGGATCGGCTCAACCGGGTTTGGGCCAAAAGGGGCGTTCGCGCCCATGCCCTCGAGGCTTATTATCGCGCCGCTGACGCGGGGTTCGCCGACATTCTCCGCGGGCGCGGGTTCACTGACGCCGAGATCGGCCTACACGCCGGCCTTGCGGACACCGCGCTCATGCTCGCCATCGACCCCAAGCTCGTGCGCAGCGAACAGTTGGCGACGGCCGCGACGGCCGGTGCCGGGAGCGGTGTGCGGGGCGACCCGCGGCGCGCCAGCGCCGAGCTCGGCGCCCTCGGTGTCGACGCGATCGTGGCAGCGTCGGTCCAGGCGATCCGCCGGGCCGTGACGCGTCCCTGAGCGAAGCCCTAATCCATTCTTCGAGATCGGAACCATCCTTGAGTCCCCTACTGCACCGACAGCTCGTGAGCTTAACGGGCGCCCTCGCCTTCTCGATCGCTACTGGCGTAAACGCCCAGCCCGCCGGCCCCGTCCCCGCGGCGTCGCAGCCGACGCGCAGCGTCCAGACACTGCCGGGCATGCCAACCGTAGTCGACCCCGCGAATCTCTACAGCGAGCAAACCGCCGGGCGCATGAACCCTGCGACCGCCGCGGCACTGGCGCGGGTCTACGTCCCCAACGTAAAGTCGAACGACGTGTACGTGATCGATCCTGCCACGATGAAGGTGATCGACAAGTTCAAGGTTGGCATCAATCCCCAGCACGTCGTCCCGTCATGGGATCTGAAGACTCTGTGGGTCGCCAACAACGCCGAAGGCCGGCGCGACGGCAGCCTCACGCCGATCGATCCGACCACCGGCAAGGCCGGCAAGGCGATTCCGGTGGACGATCCCTACAACATGTATTTCTCCCCGGACGGGAAGTCCGCGATCATCGTCGCCGAGGCGCTGAAGCGCCTGGATTTCCGTGATCCGCAGACCATGGCCCTGCAATTCTCCATCGACGTGCCACAGTGCGACGGCATCAACCATGCCGACTTCGCCATCGACGGCCGCACTGCGATCTTCACCTGCGAGTTCAAGGGCAGCCTCGTGAAGGTCGACATGGTCGAGCGCAAGGTGCTGGGCTACCTCAAGCTCTCGCGCGGCGGCATGCCCCAGGACATCCGGATCTCGCCGGACGGCAAGCTCTTCTTCGTTGCGGACATGATGGCCGACGGTGTGTTCGTCATCGACGGTGACGCCTTCCGCGAGATCGACTTCATCCGCACCGGGGTCGGCACCCACGGGCTCTACCCCAGCCGCGACGGGCGCAAGCTCTACGTCTCCAATCGCGGCTCGAACAAGATCCACGGCAAGAAGAACGGCAAGGGCAGCGTGTCGGTGGTCGACTTCGCCACCCGCAAGGTGGAGACGACCTGGCCGATCCCCGGTGGCGGCAGCCCGGACATGGGCAATGTCAGCGCCGATGGCAAGACGCTCTGGCTCGCCGGTCGGTTCGACGACGTCGTGTACGCCATCGATACCGGCACCGGCGATATTGCCAAGATCGCGGTGGGCAAGGAACCGCACGGCCTCACGGTTTGGCCGCAGCCGGGCCGCTATTCGCTCGGCCATACCGGTAACATGCGCTAGCCGCGGGCGCCAGGCGCCCCCAGACGGCAGGGCACGTGCAACGGGCGCGTGAAACCACGGGCGGATGCGACTGCCGTTCGCGGTAGTCGCCATGCGTACCAGCCTGCGTCCGCGCACCGCTTCGCCCATCGCGTAGGTTCGCCCCGGTCGCGGCGCAGCGTGAAGCGTGCCTAATCGGGGTCAGGTGGCGCACAGCGCCAGGAGGTCGGCGCCATAGCGCTCCAGCTTCCTGGCGCCGATGCCCGGTATCAGCGCAAGCTCCTCCCGCCGTTGCGGCCGCCGCCGCGCCAGCTCGGTCAGGGAGCTGTCGTGCAGGATCACGTACGCGGGCACGCTCTGGGTTTGCGCCTCGCCGAGGCGCCAGCGCTTGAGGGCAGCGAGCAGTGCCGCGTCGGGGGCTGAGAATCCCGGTGCGGCGCCCGGGCTCGACCGGCTGCGCCGCGAGCGCGCGGCCGAGGTGACGACCTGCCGCATTTCGACGACCTGCTCGCCCCTCAGCACCGCCCGACTGGCTTCGACGAGCTTGAGGGCGCCATGACCCGCATGGTCGACCTCCACGAAGCCCATCGCCACGAGCTGCCGGAAGACGTTGCGCCACGCGGTCTCCTCGAGATCGCTGCCACGGCCGAACACCGCGAGCTTGTCGTGCTCCCACCGGGTGACACGCTCGGTGGCCTTGCCGCGCAGCACATCGATCAGGTGAACGGCGCCAAAACGCTGGCCAGTGCGATAGATCGCCGACAGCGCCTTGCGCGTCGCGTCGGTTGCATCCCAGGTGTCGGGCGGCGCGAGGCAGGTGTCGCAGTTGCCGCAGGCGGCGCTGGCCTCGCCGAAGTATGCGAGCAGGCGCACCCGCCGGCAGCCGGCGGTCTCGCAGAGCCCCAACAGAGCGTCGAGCTTGGCTGCCGAAACCCGCTTGTAGGCCTCGCCCGCATCCGACAGCTCGATCAGCCGTCGCTGCTGCACCACGTCGGCAAGGCCATAGGTCATCCAGGCGTCGGCGGGCGCGCCGTCGCGGCCGGCGCGGCCGGTCTCCTGGTAGTAGCCTTCGACGCTTTTCGGGAGGTCGAGATGGGCGACGAAGCGCACGTCCGGCTTGTCGATGCCCATGCCGAAGGCGATGGTCGCGACCATCACCACGCCGTCGTCGGTCTGGAACCGCGTCTGGTGGGCCGAACGGGTGGCGGAATCGAGTCCGGCATGATACGGCAACGCATCGATGCCCTGCGCGACCAGCCAGGCAGCCGTCTCGTCGACCTTGCGCCGCGACAGGCAATAGACGATGCCCGCCTTGCCATCGTGCTCCTCGCGCATGAAGCGCAGCAGCTGCGCGCGGGGATCGACCTTGTCGACGATGGTATAGCGCAGGTTGGGCCGGTCGAAACTCGACACGAAGATGCGCGCGCTTTCGAGGGCGAGGCGGGCGACGATCTCCTCCCGGGTCTGCGGGTCGGCGGTTGCGGTCAGGGCCACGCGCGGCACTTCCGGGAACGCCTCGTGCAGAACCGACAGCGCGAGATAGTCGGGACGGAAGTCGTGGCCCCACTGCGCGACGCAATGCGCCTCGTCGATGGCGAACAGTGCGATCCGAGCCTCGTGCAGGAGCTCCAGGCAACGAGAGGTCGTGAGACGCTCGGGTGCGACGTACACCAGGTCGAGCTCGCCGGCCAGCAGGGCCCGCTCGACGCCACGCGCGTCCTGCGCGTCCTGCGAGGAATTGAGATAGCTCGCCCGAACCCCGACCTGACGCAAGGCCGCGACCTGGTCCTGCATCAACGCGATCAGCGGCGATATGACCACCCCTGTCCCCGCGCGTAGCAATGCCGGGATCTGGTAGCAAAGCGACTTGCCACCTCCGGTCGGCATCAGCACCAGGGCGTCGCCGCCCGCGGCGACGTGGGCAACGATCTCGGCCTGGGCACCCCGAAAGTCGGGGTAGCCGAACGTCTCGCGCAGGACGGTCAGGGCAGCGGAGGAGGCCGGAGCGGATGCGTTCGGCGGGAGATCGATCATGACCGTGTCGGCGCAAAGGGTTTTGAAGCAGCAACCGCATCGTGCAGTGCGCCGGGTCGACGCTGCGGAGAACGCGTCGGACCGCAGCGATGGCGCGCCCGCGGTGTGTACCGGCGTGCGCCCGCGGGCTTCGAGGCCGACACTATAACGGACCGCATGACATACTCGCGCTTCCAATCCTCCATGCACTGATCCCCGCCACGTCATGCTCAGCGAGCTCTACCAGCGACTTGAAGCGTCGGGCGCGAAGGCGTGTCACCGGGCCGCGGTGTTGCGCGCGTGGACGCGCGGTCTGCCGCTCGACTGCGGTCGGCGTCCCGCGGAGGGTTTCCTGCCCGGCACGCTGCGCGCAGCCTTACCGGCATTGCAAGCCGATCTCGGGCGACTCGCCTCGGTCCAGTCGCGCCATCCTGGCGCCGATGGTTCCGAGCGCCTGTTGGTAGCGCTCTTCGATGGCCAGACGGTGGAATGCGTGCTGCTGCCTCGCCGGGGGGTGTGCGTCTCGACCCAGGTAGGCTGTGCCGTCGGTTGCGTGTTCTGCATGACCGGGCGCGATGGCTTGCGTCGTCATCTGGACAGCGCCGAGATCGTCGCCCAGGTTGCCCTGGCGCGCAGCCGTCAGGTGGTCGGCAAGGTGGTGTTCATGGGCATGGGAGAGCCGGCGCACAATCTCGACAATGTGCTGGACGCGATCGACCTGCTCGGCACCGACGGTGGCATCGGCCACAAGAACCTGGTGCTCTCCACGGTCGGCGATCAGCGCGTGTTCGAGCGACTGCACGGCGGGCGCGTTCGCCCTGCCCTGGCGCTGTCGTTGCATACCACCAAGCCCGGATTGCGCGCCGAACTCCTGCCGCGCGCGCCGCGCATCGAGCCCGCCGAGCTGGTGGCACTCGCGGAGGCCTATGCGCGGGCGACCCATTACCCGACGCAGTACCAGTGGACACTCCTGGCCAACGTCAACGATGGCGACGACGAGATCGACAAACTGGTCGCCTTGCTCACGGGCAAGTACGCCGTATTGAATCTCATCCCCTACAACACGGTCCCGGGCGCGGCCTTTGTACGCCCAGCGGAGCCGCGTGCCGCTGCCATGGCGCTGGCCTTGAATCGGCGGGGCATCCTGACCAAGCTGCGGCAATCAGCCGGCCAAGACGTCGAGGCAGGCTGCGGGCAACTACGCTCCCGGGTTGCCCCACCGGCCCCGATTGTGTTCCAGCGCGGTCGCCACTCGGGCGGTGACGCCTGATTCCCGCACGTCGCTACTGCGGCAGGATTGCCGTCTTACCGCCCATATAGGGCTGGAGGACGGCCGGAATATCGACGCCGCCGTCCTCGCGCTGGTAGTTCTCTAGCACGGCCACCAATGTGCGGCCCACGGCAAGTCCCGAACCATTCAAGGTATGGACGAACTCGGGCCTGCCTTGCGCATTGCGATAGCGCGCCTGCATCCGGCGCGCCTGGAACGCCTCGGTGTTGGAGCACGAGGAGATTTCCCGATACGCCGACTGGCCCGGCAGCCAGACCTCGAGGTCGTAGGTCTTGGCCGCGGCGAAACCGATGTCGCCGGTGCAAAGTGCCATCACCCGGTAAGGAAGCTCGAGGCGCTGCAGGATCGTTTCCGCATGGCCGGTCAAGGCTTCGAGTGCGGCGTACGACTGCTCCGGCGCGACGATCTGCACGAGTTCCACCTTGTCGAACTGGTGCTGCCGGATCATGCCACGGGTGTCCTTGCCGTAGCTCCCCGCCTCCGACCGGAAGCACGGGGTGTGCGCCGTGAGCAGGATCGGCAAGCCATCGGCGGGCAAAATCTCGCCGCGGACGGTATTGGTGAGCGTGATCTCGGATGTCGAAATGAGGTACAGACGCTCCGCGACAGCCTCGTCGGTACCCACGCCCCCGCGCCGCACGCCGAACATGTCAACCTCGAACTTGGGCAGCTGAGTCGTGCCCACCAGCGTGTCGGCGTTAACGATGTAGGGTGTGTAGCATTCCGTGTAACCATGCTCGCGCGTGTGCACGTCGAGCATGAACTGGGCAAGCGCACGATGCAGGTGCGCCAGTTCTCCGCGCAGGAACGAGAAACGCGAACCGGCAAGCTTCGCCGCCGTCGCGAAGTCGAGCAGCCCGAGGCCTTCGCCGATATCGGCATGATCGCGCACCGCGAATGCGTACTCGCGGGGCGCGCCCCACCGTCGCACCTCGACGTTGGCGTCCTCGGATCGGCCGACCGGCACGCTGTCATGGGTCAGGTTCGGGATTCCTAGCAGAAAATCGCGCAGCGCGGTCTGCACGCCCTCGAGCGCGGTCTCGAGCGAGGCGAGCTGTCCAGGGAGTCCCGCGACCTCGTGCATGAGGGCGGAAGCGTCTTCGCCCTTGCCCTTGGCAAGGCCGATCTGCTTCGAGAGCGTATTGCGCTTGGCCTGCAATTCCTGGGTGCGAGTCTGGATGTCCTTGCGCCGGAACTCCAGGCTCTCGAAAAGAGCAGTATCGAGCGTGAATCCACGCCGTGCGAGACGCTCGGCGACGCCGCCGAGCTCGTTGCGTAGCAGGTTGATATCGAGCATCGCAGAATTCTAGCAGGGCGAGCGCTGTCGCAGTCCCGCCCGCACCCCGCCCGCATCCTGCTCATCCCTCGTCGGGCCGGCGCTTCTTGGCCGCGTCGTCGAGCTCGCGCAAAGCGTCCAGCTTTTCCTTGAGCCTTACCTCAAGGCCGCGGTCCACCGGTTGGTACCAGCTTACGTCGGGCATGTCGTCGGGGAAGTACCGCTCGCCGGCCGCATAGGCCTCGCTCTCGTCATGCGCGTAGCGATAACCCTTGCCGTATCCGATATTTTTCATGAGACGGGTCGGCGCGTTGCGCAGGCGTAACGGTACCGGCCTCGAGCCGTCCTCGGCGACGAACGCCCGTGCGGCGTTGTATGCCGCGTACACCGCGTTCGACTTGGGCGCCATGGCAAGGTAGATCACGGCCTCGGCGAGCGCCAGCTCGCCTTCCGGCGAACCCAGCCGCTCATAGGTCTCCAGCGCCGCGAGGGCGAGCGAAAGCGCCCGCGGATCCGCGAGACCGATGTCCTCTGCGGCCATGCGCACGATCCGCCGTCCCACATAGAGCGGATCGGTGCCGCCGTCGAGCATGCGGCACATCCAGTACAGCGCGGCGTCGGGATTGGAGCCGCGCACCGACTTGTGCAGCGCCGAGATCTGGTCGTAGAACGCCTCACCACCCTTGTCGAACCGCCGCAGGCTTCGGGCGATGGTGGCCTCCACGAACACGAGATCGATCGGCTCCCGACGGCCTGCACCTGCGGCCGTGCCGAGCAACTCCACCAGGTTGATGAGCCGGCGACCGTCGCCATCGGCATACGCAACCAGTGCAGCACGCGCTTCCGGAGCGAGTGCTACGTTCGGCAGCGACACCGCCATGGCCCTTTCCGCCAGGGTGCCCAATTCCTGCGCGGCAAGCGGTTCGAGGACATACACCGCTGCACGCGAGAGCAAGGCGCCGTTCACCTCGAACGATGGGTTCTCCGTGGTCGCGCCGATGAACGTCACCACCCCCTGCTCGACGTAAGGCAGGAAGGCATCCTGCTGCCCTTTGTTGAAGCGATGCACCTCGTCGACGAACAGGATCGTGTGCCGCCCGGTAGCTTTGAGCGTGGCCTGCGCCCGGGCGACGGCCTCGCGAATGTCCTTGACACCGGACAATACGGCGGACAGCGCGATGAACTCGGCATGGAAGGCATCTGCCATGAGGCGCGCGAGCGTGGTCTTGCCGACACCGGGCGGACCCCACAGGATCATCGAATGCGGCTTGCCCGAGGCGAAGGCTACGGCGAGCGGCTTGCCCGGCGCCAGGAGGTGCCGCTGGCCGATCACGTCATCCAGGCTCCTCGGGCGCAGGCGCTCGGCCAGCGGTACGACGCTGTTCCCGGCTGTGGACGGTGCGCTGAAGAGATCGTCGGCCACGACGCAGGCTCGGCCGTCAGCGCGACGCGGCGCGGTGCAGCGGTGCGGCGTCTACACGCACGTAACGCCCGCGGGTTCGTGCCGGGTCATTCCCCGACGACGTCGGCGCCGCGAGGCGGCGTAAAGCGAAACTGCGCCGTATCGACCGCCGCGTTGCGCTCGAAACCCGTGAACTCGAGGTGCGTAACCTGGCCGAAGCTGTCGGTGAGCTCCATGCGCCGCGGCAGGTTGTCGGCAAAGCCGATGCGCACTTCCTGGAAGCCCGAATCCGCGGCCTTGGGTTTGGCAACCACCCATTCGAGGCCGTCGCTGGCGATGCCGCCGGTGAGGGTGAAGTTGCGCTCCAGGGCATTGTCGCCGGCGAGGAGTGCCGCGGGACTCGAGCCCAGGGCCTGACCGAGCTTCTTGACGATGACCTGGTTCAAGTCCTGATCGAAGATCCAGAGTTTTTCGCCGTCGCCGACGATGAGCTGCTTGAACGGCTTTTCGTAGCTCCACCGAAACCGCCCGGGCCGCGCGAACGCGAACACCCCGGTTGCCTGCGCAGGAGGCCGGCCGGAACGAACCGTGACCGTCTGCACGAAGCGGGTCTGGCCGCTACGGGTGTTCTCGAGGAAGGCGCGCAACTGGTCGAGTCCCGCGGCACCGGCCGCGCCAACGGCACCCAGCATACCCACGACAAGGACGGCGCGCAGCACCGCGGTATGGCCTCTGAGATTCATCTCCGCCTTCACGTTCCCGGAATATTCGCCACGCAGTTGCCGACGGCATCGAGCACCACATAAGAGTGATCGAGACCGCCAAAACGCCGCGCGCCATCGGCTTCCTTGTATTGCCGTACGTAGACCCGCCAGGAGTCGAACGCCGCTTCGGGCTCGAAATCGCAGCCGCTCACAAAGTGCGAGGGGCCGCAGAAGTCGCGCGGCAGCAACGCGCGAGCCCGCGCGATCACCTGTGTCTCGGAAAGTCGCGCTGCGTCGGCCGGACGGTCGCGCGGACACGCCTCGCCCTCGCGGTAGACCAGCACGGGACCCGAAAGTGCCGTGGTCGCGATCATGGTCCCCGACACCACGAACCACAGCCGCCACACCCGCAGCGGCAGACGCCTCATCCGTCGCCCTTTCCCGCTGGCACCAGGACCTCGCGATTGCCGTTGGTCTGCATGGCCGACACGAGTCCGGAGCGTTCCATCTGCTCGATCAGCCGGGCCGCGCGGTTGTAGCCGATGCGAAGATGCCGCTGGACTAGGGAGATCGATGGCCGCCGCGTCTGCAGCACGATCTGCACCGCCTGGTCGTACATCGGATCCGCCTCGCCATCGGCCCCCTCGAGACTCGCCCCGTCGCCCGTGCCATCGAGGGTCCCACCCTCGAGAATGCCATCGAGGTACTGGGTTACCCCGCTTGCCTTCAGGTGCTCGACCACACGATGCACCTCGGCGTCGGAAACGAAGGCACCGTGGACCCGTTGCGGAAGGCCCGTTCCGGGCGGCATGAACAGCATGTCGCCCTGGCCGAGCAGCGTCTCCGCCCCCATTTGGTCGAGGATGGTTCGTGAATCGATCTTGCTCGCGACCTGGAAGGCGATACGCGACGGGATGTTGGCCTTGATGAGGCCAGTGATGACGTCGACCGAGGGACGCTGGGTGGCAAGGATGAGATGGATGCCCGCCGCGCGGGCCTTTTGAGCGATCCGGGCGATCAGTTCCTCGATCTTCTTGCCGGTGATCATCATCAGGTCGGCAAGCTCGTCGATCACCACCACGATCACCGGCATCTCCTCGATCGGCTCGGGCTCCTCGGGTGTCAGGGAGAACGGGTTGGTGAGAGGCTTGCCTGCCTTCTTGGCCTCGACGACTCTAGTGTTGTAGCCCGCCAGGTTGCGCACGCCCAGGGTCGACATCAGCTTGTAGCGCCGCTCCATTTCGCCGACGCTCCAGTTGAGGGCATTGCCGGCGAGCTTCATATCGGTGACCACCGGCGCGAGCAGATGGGGAATGCCCTCGTACACCGATAGCTCCAGCATCTTGGGGTCGATCAGGATGAGCCGCACGTTCTTGGGCTCGGCCTTGTAGAGGATCGACAGGATCATGGCATTGACGGCTACCGACTTGCCCGACCCCGTGGTCCCCGCCACCAGTAGGTGCGGCATGCGCGCGAGGTCGGCAATCACCGGCTTGCCAGCGATGTCCTTGCCCAGGGCCAGCGCCAGGGAACTCGCCGAATCGTTGTAGACCGCCGAAGACAGGATCTCGACCAGCTTGACCACCTGGCGCTTGGGGTTCGGCAGCTCGAGGCCCATGCAGGCCTTGCCGGGGATCGTTTCCACCACCCGGATCGACACCACCGACAGCGCCCGCGCCAGGTCCTTCATGAGGTTGACGATCTGCGCGCCCTTCACACCCACTGCGGGCTCGATTTCGTAGCGGGTGATCACCGGACCCGGGTAGGCCGCGAGCACTTTCACGGCGACGCCGAAGTCGGCGAGCTTGCGCTCGATCAAGCGCGAGGTGTACTCGAGGGTCTCGGCGCTGACCATTGCATCGATCGAAGGCGGGGCGTCCTCGAGGAGCGCCAGCGGCGGCAGCGGTGAATCCGGCAGTTCCTGGAAAAGCGGACGCTGCTTTTCCTTCACCACCCGATCCGATTTGATGACCTCCAGTAACGGTGGCACCACCACCACCGGCTCATGCTCCGGCATGTCGTGCTTCACCTGCTCGACCATCGCGACGCGTTCCGCGGCGGCCTGGGCGCCCGCCTTGCGATCGGCGCGCGCCTCGAAGCCGCGCCGCAGCCATAACAGGCCAATCTCGACACCTGTGCCCACCCGCTCCATGAGGCGCAACCACGACATGCCGGAAAACAGCGACCAGCCCGCGGCGAAGAGCGCGAGCAGGAACAGGGTGGCGCCGTTGAAACCGATAGCCTTGCCAAGGCCAACGCCGACAATGTCGCCCAGAGCCCCTCCCGGACGCGCGGGAAGCGCCATCGGCAGCGAAGCCATCCGCAAGGCCTCCAGTGCGGCACTGGTGATCAGGACCAGGCCGAAGCCGAGCACGCCCAGGGAGAGCGGGTGTTCGCTGGCAAGTTCCGGGTGAAGGATGCGCCGGTATCCCGCGACGACCAGCACCAGACCTGCGATCACCCACCACCAGGCGGAGAGGCCGAACAGATAGAGGAGGAGATCGGAAAGCCAGGCACCGGCAATCCCGCCACGGTTGGCGACTTCCGACCCGTTGCCGGTGGTCGACCACCCTGGATCGGTCCGGACATAGCTGCCGAGTACCAGGGTGAGCCACACAATCGCCGCGACCACCAGCAGCCACCAGGCCTCGCGGACCAGCCGGGCAAAACGTGGCGACAAGGTCTGCGGGAGAGTTGCCGCCGCCGCGCTACTGCGACGCGAGCGGGGATTGGGGCGGTTGAAAAACATGCATTTGCCGCGTGATCTTCACGCGAGGCATTGTACATCGGCCATGCCGGTGCTGGCGTCTGCGCAGGGGTGCCAGCAGGATCCCGGTGGGCCGTTCGGTTAAAATCCAACGTTCCGTCTGCGATCGGAATCGGCATGTCCGCAAAGCACGCACGTCTTCTCATCCTCGGCTCGGGCCCGGCCGGGTTCAGCGCCGCTGTCTACGCGGCCCGGGCCAATCTCAAGCCCCTCCTCATCACCGGCCTCGCCCAGGGTGGCCAGCTCATGACCACCACCGACGTGGACAACTGGCCAGCTGACTTCGCCGGCGTGCAGGGGCCGGAGCTCATGCAGCGGTTCCAGCAACATGCCGAGCGCTTCGAAACCGAGATCGTCTTCGATCACATCCACACCGCCAAGCTCGACGAGCGTCCGCTGCGGCTCGTCGGCGACAGCGGCGAGTACACCTGCGATGCGCTCATCGTGGCGACCGGCGCGTCGGCGCGTTACCTCGGCCTGCCGTCCGAGACGGCTTACATGGGCAAGGGTATCTCGGCCTGCGCGACCTGCGACGGCTTTTTCTACAAGGGGCAGGACGTCGCCGTCATCGGCGGGGGCAATACCGCAGTCGAGGAGGCGCTGTATCTCTCCAACATTGCCCGCAAGGTGTCTGTCATCCATCGCCGCGACCGTTTTCGGGCAGAGGCGATCCTGGTCGACCGGCTGCTTGCCAAGACCGGCGACGCCGGCAATGTAGAGGTCGTGTGGCATCACACCCTGGATGAAGTGCTCGGTGACCAGTCCGGGGTCACCGGGGCGCGGTTGCGTGACGCGCGCTCGGGCAGCACCCAGGAGCTCGTGGTCAACGGTATTTTCATCGCCATCGGCCACACCCCAAACACGGCAATCTTCGAGGGCCAACTCGCCATGAACGGTGGCTATATCAAGGTCAAAAGCGGCAGCGAAGGCAACGCGACGGCGACGAGCATTCCCGGTGTGTTCGCGGCGGGCGACGTGGCCGATCATGTCTATCGCCAGGCCGTGACCTCGGCGGGGAGCGGCTGCATGGCGGCACTGGACGCCGAGGCCTACCTCGAAACGCTCTGAAGCCGGTGCCGGCGCGCGCGTCATGGCCAAGCTCGAGGATCTGAAGCGCCTGCTCGAGGCGGCACGGGCTGCCTCCGGTCGCGCGGTCGCGCGATCCCCCTCTCCCTCCTCCACCAGCCGTGCCGCGGGCAGCAAGCCAGCGTCGGAATCGCGGCCTAGCCGGGTGGTGACGCCGAAACGCGCCATCGCGGGTACCAAGCATGCGGCTGGCGACATCGACCTCGCGGCCGCCTTTGCCGACGTCCGCCGCCTGCCACCGTCGACCCGGGCGCGCATCGAACGGCCGCGTCCCGCCCCGGTACCGACCCAGCGCCTGGCCGACGAGCGTGACGTATTGCTCGAATCGAAGTACGGCACCGAGCCGGCGCCCTTGACGTGGCAGATCGGCCAGGAGCTCGAGGCTGGGCAGACGTTCGTACGGCCGGGGCTTGGTACCGACGTGCTGGGCAAACTGCGGCGCGGCCATTGGTCGTTGCAGGCCGAACTCGATCTCCACGGCCATACCGCCGACGAGGCGCGCGACGTGCTAGCCGATTTTCTTTACGAGGCTCGGCAGCGCGGTTTTCGCTGTGTGCGGGTCGTGCACGGCAAGGGCCTGACCTCGCCAAATCGCGAGCCCGTGCTGAAGGGCAAGGTGCGCCAGTGGTTGGCACATTGGGACGACGTGCTGGCCTACAGTGAAGCGCCGCCCCACGCCGGCGGGGGCGGCGCGGTGCTGATCCTGCTTCGCGGACGTTAGCGCCGCACCACCGGAGCGCCCCTCCGGCGCGGGCAATGGCATGGGGTTTGCACGAGACCGCGTTCTAGGCTCCATGCCCATGGACACCAACAGCACCGAGCGCCTGCCCAACCCGTCGCCCGCCGAAGTGCCCGGGTCACGCGCAAGCTTTGTCCGCCAGGGCGAAAAAACTGCTCACTCGGGCGACACGGGACAGCGCGTTCAAAGCGGAGCCTTGTTCGATCCGGAGCGCAATTGCAAGGTCGTGGCGCACGCCGCCCGAGTCGCCATGCTGGTCGACGCGGAGGACTATTTCAGCGCCTTCATGCAGGCCGCGCAGGCCGCGCGCGAGTCGATCATCATCATCGGTTGGGATTTCGACAGCCGCACCCAGTTGGCCTGGGACACCGACGCGGCGTCGCCGCATACCCAGCTCGGCGACTTCCTCAATGCGCTCGTCAAGGCGCGCCGCAGCCTCGAGGTGCACATCCTCGACTGGGACTACCCGCTGGTGTTCGGGACCGATCGCGAAACGCGGCCGTTGTACGGCATGGGCTGGAAGCCACGCCGTCGCGTCCATTTGAGCTTCGACAATACTCACCCGGTCGGCGGCTCGCATCATCAGAAGATCGTGGTGGTCGACGATGCGGTCGCCTTCGGTGGCGGGCTGGATCTCACCTGCCGCCGCTGGGATACCTGCGCCCATCGACCCAACGACGAGCGCCGCACCGCCGCGGGCCGGCCTTACCCCCCCTTTCACGACGTGATGGCAATGGTCGACGGCGAGGCCGCGCGGGTGCTCGCCAGCATCGCCCGCGAGCGCTGGCAGTGCGCCACCGGCAAGGTCCTACCCGCGGTCGACGGCGAGCATGACCCGTGGCCGCAGACGGTCGTGCCACAACTCGCCGACGTGGAGGTTGCCGTCTCGCGAACAGTGCCCAAGACCGAGACGACCGAGGACGTGCGGGAGATCGAGGCGCTCTTCGTCGACATGATCGCTGCGGCGCGCGATTACATCTACCTGGAGAACCAATACTTCACCTCTGAGCGCATCGGCAAGGCACTCGAAGCGCGCCTCAAGGAGCCCGAGGCGCCGGAGATCGTGGTGGTCACGCGCCTGCTCAGCCACGGCTGGCTCGAGGAGCACACCATGGAGGTGCTGCGCACGCGCCTCATCCGCGACCTCCACCGCGCCGACTCGTCCGGCCGCTTCGAGGTGTACTACCCCCATATCGACGGCCTCGCCGAAAAGACCTGCATCGACGTGCATTCCAAGGTCACGATCGTCGACGACGTGCTGTTGCGGATCGGCTCAGCCAACCTCTCGAACCGATCAATGGGTTTCGACACCGAGTGCGATCTCTCCTTCGCGGCCTCGGGCGAGGTGCAGCAACGCGCCGTGAGGGACTTCCGCGATGGACTCCTGGCCGAGCACCTCGGCGCATCGATCGACGATGTCCGCAAGTCCATCAAAAAGACCGGATCCCTGCACCCCGCGATTCGCTCCCTGCAATGCACCGAGCGAACCCTGCGGGTCCTCGACAACATCCCCGATCACCCCGACACGGCCATCGACCTCGCGTCCATGGCCGATCCCGAAAGGCCAGTTTCGCTCGACCAACTGATCGACGAGTTCTCGCCTGACGTCGAAGAGCATCGCCGCAAGGGCCTGCCCTGGGGCAAGATCGCCATCGTGTCAGTCGTCATCGCTGCCCTTATGGCGGCCTGGCGCTTCACGCCGCTGTCCGAGTTCCTGGAACCGAAGCGGGTCACGGCATGGGCGGAGCACGTCCGCGGTACGCCGTGGGTCGCCCTCGGGATCGTGCTTGCCCACATCCCTGCGGCCATCACCCTGTTCCCGCGCCCCCTGATCACGCTGTTCGCGGTCATCGTGTTCGGGCCCATACTCGGACTGGGATACAGTCTCGCTGGCATCATGCTGGCCGCCACGGTGAATTTTTTCATCGGTCGACAGATATCGCGCGATCGCGTCCGTCGCCTGGCCGGTGAGCGGCTCAACCGCATGTCGCACATGCTGCGCAAGCGCGGCATCCTGGCAGTCGTGGCAGTCGGCATCGTCCCGGTGGCGCCCTTCGCCGTGGAAGGCATGGTCGCCGGGGCGATCCGCATCCCGTACCGCGATTACTTCATCGGCACGTTCCTCGCGATGCTGCCCGGCACCATCGCGACCAGCATCTTCGGCGACCAGTTGAAGCGGGCGCTATCCGATGCGTCGACCATTAACTATTGGGTCATTGGCGCGGCGGTGATCGGATTCGGCGTGCTGATGTTCTTCCTGCGCCGCTGGTTCAAGCAGCAGGAGCAAGCCGACCAGAAGTCGGACGACCCCAACCCTGCCGCGGAACCTGCCGGCGCCTGAGTTCCGGCAAGGCCCGGGCCAGGGGAACGTCCATGCGTCCGTCAAGGTACGAATGTGAAGACCCGGTGCCCGAGTGCGGGAAGCTCGGCGCGTACCGCGGCGATGCGCGCGGGATCGACGTCGCCGACGACCACTCCAGGACCCTCTTCGTGCTCCGCGACGATCTCGCCCCAGGGATCGATCAGCACCGAGTGGCCATAGGTGCGCCGCCGCCCACCGTGCACACCGCCCTGCGCGGCCGCCAGCAGATAGCACTGGTTCTCCACGGCACGCGCACGCAGCAGCAGGTGCCAATGCGCCGCGCCGGTCGTGGCCGTGAACGCGGCCGGGACGAGGATCAGCGCAACCTCCCCAAGGCCGCGATACAGCTCGGGAAAGCGGACGTCGTAGCACACCGACAAGCCAACCTTGCCGACCGGGCTCTCGAAGGACTGCCATCCGGTCCCCGGCTGGATGGTTCGACCTTCGTCGTAGCGCTCCTCGCCGCGCGTGAAGGCGAAGAGATGGACCTTGTCGTACCGCACCACGCGCTCCCCATCGGGTCCGTACACCAGGCAGGCGCTGCGCACCCGGGCGCGGTCATCGCACGCGATCGGTACGGTACCGCCGACGAGCCATATGCCGTGATGCCGCGCCTGTTCGGCGAGGAATCGCTGTTGCGGGCCGTCGCCGTCGGTCTCCTTGGCATCGACCTTGTCGGTCGCGCGCTCGCCGAAGATCCCGAAATACTCGGGAAGCACCACCAATCGTGCGCCCTGTCCGACCGCGGCGCCAATCAGCGGCGCCGCGACGGCGAGGTTTGCAGCGACGTCGGGTCCCGATACCATCTGTACGGCACCCACGCGAAACGGCGTGGTGCTTCCTCCCGGGTTCATGTCTCGTTCACTCCTGATCCTTGCGACCGGCGGGTTTGCCGATCCTGGTCACTTGACCATCGCTTCCTCGGCCACTGCGGAGGCGGCGGTCGTCCCGCGATTCACCTGTGGCTCCGACCAGCTGCCCGTGACAAGGTATTGATAGCTGAAGATCTGCTCGATAGGATCGCGGAGCACCTTCTGGGCAAGCAACGAACCCGCCCCCACCGCAGCGCCGATCACCGGATTCGCCAGGAAGAGCAGTGCCGCACCTGCCGATACCCCCGCCGTCAGGGTGGGCTGAACCCGCACCCGCAACCGCTGGGTTTCCTTGGCGAGATCTGCCTCCCCGGCAATGGTCACCTGCGCAGACGGCCCCGTGAGGCGGAGTTCATCGGTGCTCATCACCCCCTGTGCGACACGCACCTTCCCGGCAACGCGGTCGAACGTGAAGCCTTCGCTGAACACGTCGCGGAAATCGAGCGTGATCCGACGCGGCAATGCTTGCAGGGACAGCACGCCGAGCAGCTTGCCGATGCCCGGATCGATCTTCATGAAACGCCCGTTCCCGACCTCAACCTGCAGCGCCCCGGAGAGGGTCGGGTAATCGAACGCGCTGGGGTCGCCGGCCCACGCCAGTCTTCCGGTGATGCGGGTCGGCGCGCCCCGCACGGTCCCAGGATGGCCGAACCGGGCGAGGAATTCGCCGCCATCGCGCGCATCGAGGGCCACGTCGAGTTCCGTGCGGTCCGGGCGTGCGGTGGACTGCCAAGCGCCGCTTGCCTCGATCCGGCCGGCCTCGTTGGCGAGTAACAAGCGCTCGATATGCCAATCGCCTGCGCGCGGCTGCGCGAGGAGCTCAAGACGTCCGAGCGAACGGTCCTTCGAGACGAACGTCTCCGCTGCAACATCGAGCGCGGGCCAATGCGCGGCGCCATGATCGATCCCGCTCGCCAGCGCGCTCGCGCCGGCGAGCGGCTCGCGCGCTGCCGGCGGGCTGAGGCGGGCGAGACGCGCCATCACCCGGCCGTTGGGCGCGTTCGCGGAAGGCGGCGACCACGTCGCCGTGCCCGCGACCTCCTGCCCTGCAAGCTCCATGCGCCACTGGTCCTGGATGCGCCGGCCGCCCACCTTGATCGCGGTGAACTGCCGACCGAGCACCGTCAGTCGCCCGGTATCGATATCGACACCAGCCAGGACCAGATCGCCGATCCCGGGCGCCACGGTTCCCGCCGCACCACGAGCATCGGGGCGCTCGATCGCCAGCCATTCATCGACGTCGAGCGCGGGTAGTTGCGCCCTGAGCCATAGCCCCGGCCGCACCGATCGAGCATCCGGTTCGCGCAATGCCTGGCCGATCGCTACGACCGCCCGGTCCACGCGGGTGCTTGTCGCATCGATGCGGCGATGGGCGGAAAAATGAGCGACGTCTCCGAAGGAGCCCACGAGCAGGTCCTCCTGCGGATTGCGGCTCGCGGGCCGTTCGATCCGCATGGGTAGCAATTGCGTCGCGCTCTTGGCCAGGGGCAGCGGCAAGTCGATGACGATGCCGGTAAGCGGACTTTCCACCGTCCATGACGAACCTTCGCTGCGGGCATCGAGCGCAAAGGTCCAGTCGGTCATCCCCCGCACGCGCTGCCCGAATGCGAGCTCGAATTGGCGACTCACCGCCTGGATGTCCGCCTTGCCCGACGCCAGGACGCGCGTGCGCCCGTCGCCCCTTTCGACCGTGATGCGCACCGGTCCACCCAGCGCTTCGGCCGTGAGGTCCTGTCCTCGCAGCTCGCGATGGGTGAATGCTAGGTTTCCAGTGAGCTGATTGAGGAGCGGAACGCCGGTTAGCGCGAGTTGATCATTCAGGAACGTGAAGTCTCCCATGACCCGGCTATTCTCCAGGGCCCGAAGAGGCAGGATCAACTTCAGCGCGAGGCGACCGTCGCCCGACGCCTTGGCACCTCGCGTGAACTGCCCCGTCCATTCCCCGACCGGGCTCTCGCCCATGAAGCGCACGAAGTCCGCGGTCGGACCACTGGCCTCGCCTTCGACCTCGAGGACCGGATTGCGAAAATCAGGGATCGAAGCCGTCGTCTTTCCGATGGTGACCCCATAGATTGCCCCACGCGTAGCGTCGACGCGCAAGCCCGCGCCACTGACGTGCACCTCGGCTTCCACGTCGGCGAGCGCCGGCCAGCGACTCGAATAGTCGAGACCGAAGTCGCGTCCCTTGAAATCGATGGCAAAGCTGCCCCGCTGGTCGTCGACGAAGGGGAAATTTGCGAGATCGCCCTTGACCTTGAGCCGCCCCTCGTCGATCTTGCCGGGCTTGACCGCGCGCGCCAGCCAATCGCGTAGGTTCGGTCTCAGAAAGGTCGGCAGGTACCTCGGCAGCGCCTCGGCCTTTACCCTGGTGAACGCGATGTCGAGATCGAGCTCACCCGGCCCATTGGGCAGCGAGCGATAGCGCGCGCGCACCTTGCCGGCCGCGTCGGCGCTGGTCACCCCGAGATCATCGATACGAAGTGCAAGGCGGTCGCCGGCACGCGTCCAGACGATGTCGCCGCGCACGCCATCGATTGGCACGTGATCGGCGAGGTATCGCGGCACCTGGAGGCTCGCATTGCGGGTGTCGAGCTTGACCACCCCGCCCTCGGCTGTCGCCTTGAGTCTCCCGGTGAGGTTCGTGGCCCCAGGCCATACGCCGTGCGCGACGAACCCTGCGCCCGCGAGCTCAGCGCTGACCTCGTAATGCGAGGGGGCGTCGGGGGGCCCCAGCCACTGGGCGTCGCCGCGGGACACCGTGCCGTGCGGTTGCCATGCGTCGAGTGCAGCACGCCAACGCGCAGGCAACGGCACGTGCGCGGCAAGCGCGTGTGCGGGTGCAAGCTCGAGGCGGTCTATTTGAAGCCGCCCACCTTGCGGGGCGCTTCCCGTGCCGTCGCGCAGCACCAGCGAGAGATTGGTCGGCGCCAGGACGTGGCCATCCGCCGTGACGACACCAAGTTCCCGGCCGAGGAGTTCGCGAGTCCCTCCGCTCTGGCGCCACCCGGCACGGCCAGCAACGTGTGCCAGCGCCAGTATCGGCAGGTCGGGGGCCAGCCGGCTGCGCACATCGGCAAGCTCCAGGTCCGCGTACACCTCGTGGACCTGACCCGCCACGAACGTGAACCAGGCGCGCAGCGCTCCCTTGCCCCGCTCGAGTGCGATCGGCAGGGGAAGCCACTCGCGCCATGCCGCCAGATCGGCATAGTCGAGCCGCACGTACAGCTGGCCGTCGGCGCGCTGCCAATCTCCCGACGACAGCCGGGTAAACTCGCCACGCAGGTCGATCGGCGCGGCAATCTCCGAAGGCGGACTACCGGTGAGGCCGAAGCGGTGCCGGCCCAGGCGGTTTTCCAGTCTGAAGTTGACCTTGTCGAGCACCAGCTGCGGCGTGTCGCGCCGCGCATCGATCCATGTGATGAGGGCGTCACGCACGATGATTTCGGGCTGGCGCAGTAACCATGCGGCGAACCGCCCGTCATCGCGCGCCTGTGCGGCGTCAATTTCAATTCCGGCGATGTGCACGACGCCCCGCTCGTCGCGGCGTACGGCAAGACGCGGTGCGTCGATCGCGAACTGGGTGAGGCGCAGATCGAGGAACGGCAGGGACGTCCAGGCGACGGTCAATGCCACGCGCGGCAATTCGAGCAGCGGCGCAACCGACGGGTCCGCCTCGGCGGTGGCAGGGCGCCGCGCGGGACCAAGCCGCAAGCCGCTGATCACGAGCTTTGGGTTCCAGCCGTCCCAGCCCGTGGCGAGCGCATCGATCTCGACGGTCTGGCCGATTTGCGCGCCGATCGCCGCGGTAATGGTGTCGCGGTGGCGATCGATGTTCGGAAACACCACCAGGCGCACGACGAGCAGCAGCGTGGCGAACAGACCAACGCCGAGCACCGCGGCCCATACCAATCCACGCGCAAAGCGACCCAGCGCGGCGGCAACCACATTGGGAGCGTAGGTCAACGCGCGAGGGACAGGCATAATAGAAGACGTCCGGCCCCATTGTAGCGGAATGACGCGCCGGCCCGGCGCGCGGCGCCGCCGCTGCCCGCCCGGCCGACGCGCCGCACTTCCCTTCGCATGGACTTGCTCGCCGACCTGCAGTTCAGCCATTACGCTACACGCGCACTTGCTGCCCATGCCGGCGACCGGACCTGGCTGGTCGAGGCCGTGGAGTCAGCCTTCGATTGGGCACACGAGTCGATCGAGGTGGTCAGCACCGCTGCCGGGGACGATCCGGCTGCGCTCGCCAAAGCGTTGCGCAACCTGCGCCGGCGCGCGTTCTTGCACACCATGGCGCGCGATCTCGCCCGCCGCGCCGACGTGCGGGAAGTATGCGCGGGCATGACCCGGCTCGCCGAGCTCGCGCTCGAGGTCGCCGTGGAATTTCACCACCGTGCGCTTGCCGTCCGGCACGGCACGCCGCGCGGCATCGCGGGCGATGCCCAACGCCTCATCGTGATCGGCATGGGCAAGCTCGGCGGCGGCGAGCTCAATGTCTCTTCCGACGTCGACCTCGTGTTCGTCTATCCCGAGGAAGGCGAGACCGATGGCCCCCGTACGGTTTCGGCACGCGAGTTCTTCGAGAGTCTCGGGCGTCGTGTGATCGCGTCGCTGCAGGAAGTCACCGGTGATGGGTACGTGTTTCGGGTCGACATGCGCCTGCGGCCCTACGGCGAAAGTGGAGCGCTCGCCGTGCCGCTGTCGGCATTGGAGCAGTACCTGATCACCCAGGGCCGTGCCTGGGAGCGCTACGCGTGGCTGAAGGCCCGGCCGCTCACCGGGGATGCGCACGAGGCCCTTGCGGCAATCGTCACGCCGTTCGTCTTTCGCAAGTACCTCGACTTCGACGCCTACGAGGGCCTGCGCGACATCCATCGGCAGATTCGCGAACAGGGCAAGCGGCGCGACTACGCGCCGAATGTGAAGCTCGGTCGGGGAGGCATCCGCGAACTCGAGTTTACGGTGCAGGCGATCCAGCTCGTACGCGGCGGCCGCGAGCCCAGCCTGCAGGTCCGGGGCACGCTGCCTGCGCTCGATGCAATCGCCGAGCGGAAGCTCTTGCCGGAGGTGGCGACCACGGCGCTGCGCGAAGCTTATGTTTTTCTGCGCGACGTCGAGCACCGCCTGCAATACCGCGATGACCAGCAGACGCAGCTCCTGCCGGAGCCGCCGGCGGAGCGTGCTGCCCTCGCAGCCGCGATGCACTGTGCCGACGCCGCCACCTTCGAGTCGATGCTGGACGCGCAGCGAGGCGCCGTCGACACCCACTTCGCGGCGATCTTCGCCGGTCCGGAACCCGATGGCGGCGATAGCGCGCACGCAGGCGGCGACACCGACGGCACGAACCGCCTCGCGACGTTCACATCGATCTGGCGCGAAGAGTTCAGCCACGAGCCCGCCAGGAATGCGCTTGCGACCGCCAGCTTCGACGACCCCGAAGCGCTGCTCGACCTGCTGGCGCGCGTGCGCAAAAGCGGCCGCTACCTGCAACTGCCGGCGCTTTCGCGCGATCGCTTCGACGCCTTGCTACCCCAGCTGCTCGAAGCGGCGTCCGGCACGGAGAGTCCCTCGGGCTCCGCCCAAGCGGTGTTCGTCCGGCTTTTGGCATTGCTCGAGACGGTCAGCCGGCGCAGTGCCTACCTGGCCCTGCTGGTGGAACATCCACCACTGCTGCCTCGGCTGGCCGAGCTGATGGCCGCATCGGCGTGGGCGGCGGACTATCTCACCCGCCATCCCTTGCTGCTCGACGAGCTGCTGGATGCGCGGGTACTCCTGGCCGAGGTCGACTGCTCGGGCTGGCGGCGGGAGCTCGACCGCATGCTGGCCGACCGCGCCGGTGATTCCGAGCGGCAAATGGATGCGCTGCGGCACTTCCAGCATGCCCAGACGTTCCGACTCCTGGCGCAAGACCTGGCTGGACTGCTCACGGTCGAGCGCCTCGCCGATCACCTCTCCGCACTGGCGGACATCATTATCGCTGCCGCTCTGCGCGAAGTGTGGCGGCGGGTGGCGGGGGTCGATGCGCCTCCTCCCCATTTTGCGGTCGTCGGCTACGGCAAGCTGGGGGGCAAGGAGCTCGGCTACGCCTCCGATCTCGATCTGGTCTTTCTGTACAACGACCCCGCCGATGCCAAGGTCGAGCTCTATACGCGCCTCGCGCGACGCCTCGTGACGTGGCTCACCAGCACGACAGCGGGCGGTGCGCTGTACGAAACCGATCTGCGCCTGCGCCCCGATGGCGCCTCGGGCTTGGTCGTGACATCGTTACGGAGCTTCGTTCGCTATCAGCAGGACCACGCGTGGACCTGGGAACATCAAGCGCTCACCCGCGCGCGGTTCGTCGCCGGTGACGCAACGCTCGGCAAGGAGCTCGAATCCGCGCGCGAGCGCCTCCTGCGGTTGCCACGAGACCCTGCCAAGCTGCGCGACGAGGTGGTCGAAATGAGGCGAAAGCTGCACGGCGGTCACCCTAATCCCACTGCGCTCTTCGACCTCAAGCACGACTCGGGCGGAATGGTGGACGTCGAGTTCGCAGTTCAGTACCTCGTGCTGGCGCACGCGCACGTGCACCCGGCGCTCACTCGCAATGCCGGCAACATCGCGCTGCTCGGCATCGCCGCGGATCTCGGGCTGATCCCGGCAGCGGCGGCAGGCGCTGCGTCCGACGCGTACCGGCATTATCGGCGGCGTCAGCACCAGCTGCGGCTGACCGGAGCCGGCGAGGCACGGGTGCCAGGCGAGGACGAGGTGGACCATCGCGCGGCCGTCGGGACGTTGTGGCTCGCCGTGTTCGGTGCTCCCTGGCACTAGCTGCAAGGAGTCTGCCACCTTTTTTGGGTTTCCCGCGGCGCGTTGGCCAGGGCGCGATCGGAGCCGATGCAACCACGCGCTGCCTCGCAGGGCGCGTCGATACCGAATCGATCCCATCGATGGAAGTTCGTGGTCGGCCGAAAGCAGGCGAACATCATGACGAGAACCTGCTCGATGCTTGCGGGTACCGGGTCGAATGCCGCGCGATGGGCGGTGCGCACCCGAAGGTCCCCGACGATCGGCCCGGGAAAACCCGCTGATTCGGCTAAAATCGAGGTTTGTGAGCGTTTGGAGACGACGCCATGTCGATGGCTGACCGCGATGGATTCATCTGGTACGACGGCAAGATGGTGCCGTGGCGCGACGCCACGACCCATGTGCTGACTCATACCCTGCACTACGGCATGGGCGTCTTCGAAGGCGTTCGTGCCTACGCCACCGCGAAAGGTCCAGCCATCTTCCGGCTGCACGACCATACCCGGCGACTGTTCCGTTCCGCCCACATCTTCAGCATGAAGATCCCGTTTAGTGCCGAGGAGCTCGACGCCGCCCAGCTCGCCTGCGTTCGCGACAACCGCCTCGAATCGTGCTACATCCGGCCGATCGCGTTTTATGGATCGGTGGCGATGGGCGTCGCGGCGAAATCGAATCCGGTGCGTGTCGCCGTAGCCGCCTGGCCCTGGGGCGCGTATCTGGGTGCCGATGGACTGGAGAAAGGAATTCGGGTCAAGACCTCGTCTTTCACGCGTCACCACGTGAACATCACCATGACGGGCGCCAAGGCCTGTGCCAACTATCTCAACTCCATCCTGGCGAATCAGGAGGCCACCCACGACGGCTACGACGAAGCGTTGCTTCTCGATCCGCAGGGCTATGTGTCTGAGGGCTCCGGGGAGAACATTTTCCTGGTCCAGGGTGGCGAGCTGCATACGCCGGACCTATCGTCGGGTGCGCTGCGCGGGATCACCCGTGACACGGTGTTTACGCTGGCCAAGGATCTCGGCATTGCCGTGGTGGAGCGGCGCATCACCCGCGACGAGGTGTATTGCGCCGACGAAGCTTTCTTCACCGGAACAGCCGCGGAAGTTACGCCGATCCGCGAGCTCGACAACCGGCAGATCGGCGCGGGTCACCGCGGTCCGGTGACGGCACAATTGCAGCAGCTATTTTTCGACACCGTGGGCGGCCGTAACCCGCTGCACCAGGAATGGCTGACCCCGATATGACCGACATCCGCCCCGTGGAGGCTACCGATCCGGTCGCGGTTGCGCCCGCCGACGTACCGGTTTTCTGTCCGAATCCGGCGATGCCCCTCTGGTCGTCGCATCCGCGCGTGTTCCTGCAGTTCGCCGAGAACGGTGAGACGCGCTGTCCCTATTGCGGTACCCGCTATCGCCTCGCCGGCGGCCTTCCCGCGGGCCATCATTGAGCGCAGGCGCTACTTCCCGCCGGCATCACGCCACGTTCCTCGGATGAGCGCGTGACCGAGCGCATCCTGGTGATTGCGCCGTCGTGGGTTGGCGACGCCATCCTTTCCGAGCCGGTCATCGCGCTCTTGCGCGAGCCGTTCGAGGATCCAGTGGTGGACGTTTTGGCGCCAGCGTGGTGCGCACCGGTATACGCCCGCATGCGCGGCATCGGTCGCATCATCGACAACCCGCTCGGCCACGGGCGCTTCGACCTCGCCGCGCGCCGCGCGGTCGCCCGCACGCTGCAAGATGCGAAGGGCCAGCCGCGCTACACCCGCGCGCTGGTCCTGCCAAACTCGTGGAAGTCGGCCCTGATCCCCTGGCTGGCACGCATCCCACGACGTACCGGATATCGCGGCGAGGCGCGCTGGGGGTTGCTGAACGACGTGCGCCATCTGCGACGACGGGAGCTCTCGCGTCTCGTGGATCGGTTCGCGGCGCTTGTCGCCAAGCCCGGCGAACTCGTGCCGATGCCCCCGGCGCCCCAGCTCGTCCCGAATATCGCCAATCGCACCGCTGCCGTGCACGCGATGACCCTTCGCCCGCGTCGACGCATCGCGATCCTGTGCCCCGGCGCGGAATTCGGCCCGGCAAAGCGCTGGCCTCCGACGCATTTCGCCGACCTCGCCGGGCGGTTCCTTGAAAACGGCCTGCAGGTGTGGATCATCGGCTCGCCCAATGACCGCCTCGCGGCGGACGCGGTGCTTCGCGCGGCCGGCGACGGGGCGCCGTTCATTCGCGATCTGACCGGGCGCACCGATCTTGGCACTGCGATCGATCTCCTCTCGCTGGCCGCCGTGGTGGTCAGCAACGATTCCGGACTCATGCACGCCGCCGCGGCCGTTGGCGTACCCGTGGTCGCGTTGTTCGGCTCCTCCTCGCCGGTCTACACGCCCCCGCTGTCCCCGGTTGCCAAGGTGGCCCGGATCGAGATCGCGTGCAGTCCCTGCTTCAAGCGGGAATGTCCACTCGGACATTTCAAATGCCTGCGCGATCTTGATCCTGACACCGTGTATGATCTCGCCCGCGCCGCAGTGCGTTGACGGATCCTCCGGGTTCGCCCGCGCCGCTCTTGCAAAAACGCCACGCCGCGACCGCATGGCCAAACCGCGCACCCTGCCGATCTACACCACGCCAACCGACGCCGCGCTCGCCTTTTATCAGGCCTTCGAGGGTAAGGATCTCGACGCGATGATGAGTACGTGGGCCGAGGACGAGGAAATCGTTTGCGTGCATCCGGGTGGTGCGCGCATGGTCGGCTATGATGCCGTCCGCGCAGGATGGGAGCAGATCTTTGCCGGCGAAGCGCAACTCACGTTTCGGCTCGAAGACGTCGTGACCATCGAGACGGTGGGTCTGGCGATGCAAAACGGCGTCGAACAGATCACGCTCGGCAAGGAAGGCAGCGCTCATGGAACGGCGATCGCGACCAACGTCTTCATGCGCACGCCATCCGGCTGGCGAATGGTCATGCATCATGCCTCGCCGGCGCCGGCTGCCCCTTCCATCGAAACCAAGGGTCCGCTGCACTGACGC
>JBDSND010000032.1:0-18773 GCA_039915505.1 Casimicrobiaceae bacterium | reverse complement strand
TGCTCATCGCCGCCGGCCGGGGCACCCTGTCGCTACGTGTCGCGAGCGCAGCGGTGCTGGTGATTGGCGGGGCGTCGCTCGCGGCGCGATCGAGGTCATGAGGTAATGGGGTCGGTGTAAGTTATCCGTCGTCTGAGGTAATGGGGTCGGTGTAAGTTATCCGTCGTCGGCAATGGCGCTACGGATAGCCCTCGCGGCGGCGGCTCATCGGCGGGGCTTCGCGGGCGGCGCGATCAAGGTAACGGGGTCGGTGTACTTTATCCGGCGATAACTTACACCGACCCCATACGCGCGAACGCCGGACCCCATACACGAACGCCGACCCCATACGCGAACGTCCCGCGCTGCTCGATGCCGGCCGGCGGCCGCCAAGAAAGATTCCATGAATGCTAGCGCGGCACGACAGCGTGTACATTTGTGCTCGCCGGTGATGGTCGTGCAGCGGCGCGACCCGCCTGTCCAACTCGAAAATCCGCAACTCTCGCCCGGAACACTCATGACCAACCAACCTCACGGCATCTCGGCGCACGACCGCCATTCACATGGAGCCTGCCCATGACGAGCGAGCTTGCCGGCACGCGGACGACGCCGGCCATGCTGGTCGACGTTCCCAGGCTCATCACGACCTACTACACGGGCGTACCCGATGTGACGCTGCCTGCGCAGCGCGTTGCCTTCGGCACCTCGGGACATCGCGGCTCCGCGTTTGACAATGCCTTCAACGAGTGGCACATGCTGGCCATTGCCCAGGCGATCTGCGACTACCGCACGCGAAACGGCATCGACGGACCCCTGTACGCCGGCATCGACACCCATGCGCTGTCGGTGCCGGCGTGCGCCAGCGCGGTCGAGGTGCTCGCGGCCAACGGGGTCGAGGTCATGCTCGCCAAGGACGACGCCTACACCCCCACGCCTGTTATATCCCACGCGATCCTGACGTACAACCGCGGCCGCACCGCGGGTTTCGCCGACGGCATTGTCATCACGCCGTCGCACAATCCGCCGGAAAGCGGCGGCTTCAAGTACAACCCGCCCAGCGGCGGGCCGGCGGACAACGCTGTCACGAAATGGATTGAGGCCCGGGCCAACGCGCTGCTGGAAGGCGGCCTTCGGGACGTGCGACGAATGCCCTACGCGAAGGCATTGCGTGCCTCGACCACGTACCGCCACGACTTCGTCGATGCGTACGTGCGAGACCTCGGCAACGTGCTCGACATGGATGCGATCCGGGGCGCGAAGCTACGCATGGGCGTTGATCCCCTCGGCGGTGCGGGCGTGCATTACTGGGGGCGGATTGCCGAACGCTACGGATTGGATCTCACCGTCGTGAACGAGGTCGTCGATCCGACCTTCCGCTTTATGACTCTCGATTGGGACGGACGGATTCGGATGGACCCGTCCTCGCCTTACGCCATGCGCAGCCTGGTCGACCTCAAGGATCGCTTCGATATCGCCTTCGCCTGCGACACCGATCACGACCGGCACGGCATCGTCACCAAGAGCGCGGGCCTCCTGTCGCCCAATCATTACCTCGCGGTCGCGATCGACTATCTCTTCGGGCATCGTGCACGCTGGAGCAAGGCCGCCGCGGTCGGCAAGACCCTGGTCAGCAGCAGCATGATCGATCGGGTGGCGGCGAAGCTCGGGCGCAGGCTCTACGAGGTACCGGTTGGCTTCAAGTGGTTCGTGGACGGTCTGCTCGACGGTTCCCTCGGCTTCGGCGGCGAGGAGAGCGCGGGCGCGGCGTTCCTCCGCATCGACGGCAGCGCGTGGACCACCGACAAGGATGGCATCGTGCCTGCCTTGCTGTCGGCGGAGATCACCGCGCGCATGGGACGTGATCCCGGCGAGCTCTACCGGGAACTCGCCGACGAGTTCGGCGATCCGGTGTACGACCGGGTCGAAGCGCCGGCGAATCCTGCGCAGAAAGCGATGCTCGCCAGGCTTTCGCCCGACCAGGTGCGCTCGGCCGAGCTCGCCGGGGAGCCGATCGAGAGCATCCTCACCCGTGCTCCCGGCAACGATGCCCCGATCGGCGGGTTGAAGGTCACGGCAAAAAGCGGCTGGTTCGCGGCTCGCCCCTCCGGTACCGAAGACGTCTATAAGATCTACGCCGAGAGTTTTCGTGATGGTGACCACCTTCGCCGCATCATTGCCGAGGCCCAGACCATCGTCACCGATACCCTGGGAGCGTCCGGGAGGAGTCCATGAGCGCCGCCGCGGCGTCCCAAGGCGCTCGCCAGCAGAATGCGGGTGAAGCCGCCCGCCTTGCGGCCAGGGAGCCAGTCAACCAATTCACGTCACGCTCGCGCAAGAAGATCACTGAGATTTCTTTGGGTCTTCGTGACCTAACGCACAGAAGCCCGGCGTTGTCTCTATTACAATTTCTCCCAGACCCATGAGCCCACGTCAATAAAGAGCAAGTAAAGCGGAGTTGACGGTCGGGAGAACGCTCGAGTGTTGGCACTCGATCGTGGGACGAGCCCGCTGGTCATTCGCTTCACCGATGGCGCTTCTTCGTCACCCACTCGACCCCCGCCCCAGCGCAGACGAGCCGTCGATCTTAAACCGATGTTGCAGCGATTCTTCGCCGCGCTAACCCCTATGCAGAGGAGCCATTCATGAACATCACCTTGAGTCTTGCCCCGATCATTTCGCTGGTCGCCGGAATATTGATTCTCGTCGCCCCCCGACTGCTGAACTACATCGTTGCCATCTATCTGATTGTGATGGGGCTGCTCGGATTGTTCGGCACTGGGAGCTTCCACCTAAAATAATATGCGGAGAGGAAGAAGGGATAGGGCGCAGGCAATCGCTCCCTCCGCGTTGTCGGTGGATGCGCGCTCGAGCACGGACGATGGCGGGGTGTGCAGCTAGGGTAACGCCGGCGCGTGGGAAAGGAGACACCGATGAAAGCCCCCCAAAAGCTTCACGCTCTTTGGCCAGACCCTGTGGCTCGATAACATAACCCGCGAGATTCTTGATATCGGGACGCTTCAACGCTACATCGACGAGTTCGCAATCACAGGGCTCACCTCGAATCCCACGATCTTCGATCGATGGCCTGGGAGGCTTGGGACTTGATTCACTTGTTGCGCGCAGGGGTTGTCGGCGCCGGCGAGGAGCACTGCAGGCGAGGTGCCGCCACGATGTGACTTGTTGGGCGAAACGCTTTGATCATTTTCGCAGCCTGGAAACTTACACGGCCCCCACCATGACCCTCAACACTTGGCTTGCTTTCTTCGTGGCGTCATGGCTCATCAGCCTGTCGCCGGGCTCGGGGGCGATCTCGTGCATGGCCGCGGGGATGCGCTACGGCTACCGGCGCGCGATGTGGAACATTGCCGGCCTCCAGCTTGGCATCCTGCTGATCCTGACCGTGGTCGCGCTGGGGCTGGGGGCGATCCTCGCTGCCTCGGCGATCGCGTTCGGCACCGTCAAGTGGTGCGGTGCGCTGTACCTGGTCTGGCTCGGCATCCAGCAGTGGCGCGCGCCCGCGACTCCGATCGTGGCCGGTGACGTCGCGGCGAGCGGCGGGTCGCCGCGGCAGCTGATACTGCGCGGCTTTCTGGTCAATGTGACCAATCCCAAGGGGATCGTGTTCATGCTGGCGGTGCTGCCGCAGTTCATCGATCCGGGCCGGCCGCAGCTATTGCAATACGTGATCTGCGGCGCGACGCTGTTCTTCACCGACCTGGTGGTGATGAGCGGCTACACGGGACTTGCGGCGCGGGTGTTGCGGGCCCTCCGCGATCCGGCGCACATCCGCTGGCTCAACCGCGGGTTCGGCAGCCTGTTCATCGCGGCGGGTGCGCTGCTCGCGACGTTTAGGCGGGCGGCGTGACGGGTGGGTGGCGCGATACCTCGGCCTCAGAATAGCGAGCTGCCGGCAAGGCGTGGAGATCACGACCGGATGTCACGCCTGACCATGTGACACCGCGTCGCTGCCGTTTCGGGCAATGCCACGCAGCAGTGGCCCGCGCGACCGATGGGCTATGCCACGACTCCAGTCCGTGGACTTCTGCGAAGACAATCATCGCCACGATCAGCACGAGCATCGCCGCGCTGCCGGCGAGATACCCCGGACCGAGCAACCGGAACGCAAGGAAGCCGAGCGTCGCGGCCCCAAGCTGGGCCGCAATCAGGGTGCGCGCGCTGTTGGTGCCGTGCTCGGGGTCAAGGTAGATCAGGCATGCGCTGGAGGCCAGCGAGCGAACAGCAACCGCTGATCCGTGAGCGCGTCCACCGTGGCGAAAACGACCATCACGACCGCGGTGGGCGCGGCGGCCAGCAGTAGCTCTGCCTTCAGCCCGAGGCGGCGACGCATCCCACGCAGCGGGCGCTACTGGGCTCTAGGCTGGTGTGGATCGGGTTGGGTGGTTGGCTCGGGGGCATCGAGCAGGGCTCGGCTGGAGGATATGCGGCACGGGACAGCGCGGGGTAGGGCTGCGTTCGGATGATGGCGGCGATTGAAACGCCCCGCGGCATCGCGTCCGGTCGACCACCGGGAAGGGTCACTGGGAAGCGCCGCCGCCTGCCCGATCGTCGCCATGATCATGCAGTCAGTCGCCACGGACGCATCGCCAGCGGTGCCCCTGTGGACTCGAGTGGTATTGCACCCCACCGATTTTCAGGCCGCAGGGGACGCGTCTTGCGCTGGCGGCCACCTCGCGAAACATATCGTCGCCGCGAAGCAGGCCCGAGCTGACCGATTTCGCCGCCCACACCGACCGACCCCCCGCTTCCCGTAAGCGCGGAAAGCCATGCTACGCTGCTCGCGACGTCGGCCGTTCAGGACGATATGTTTGGAAGGCCTGGTCGACGCTTTCACGCGTGTAAGCGCAGCGGCAGTGCGCATTGCGGGGCGATCGCACGATGCGAGCCTCGGTGGAACGGAGGTCGTAGCCGATGCATCGCTTGTCCCGATTGCTGATTGTCATTGCTGCGCTTGGTGGCGCAGCTTTCGACTCGACACCCGGGTGGGCGCAGGTGCCGCAATTCCCGGCGCCCAAGACCGGCCAAGAAGAAGCGGCGCCGAAGATATCGACCCAGAGCTCACCGGAGCAGGATCAGGCAATTGAGCGTCGGCTTCGTCAGTTATTTTCCGAGATCGAGGGCGCGCAGGCGGCGGTCGTATCCGTGCGCTCGGGGGTGGTTTTCCTGTCAGGCGAGGTGCTCTCGCAGAACGCGCGCGAGCAGGCAGTGAAGCTTGCGCGCCAGGTCGAGGGCGTGGCGGAAGTCAAGGATAAGACGACTCTCGTGCGCGACGTCGGGCGGCAGATTGCACCCGCCATCGAACGTCTGCGGGAGCTGGTTTCCGACATCGTGGGCTACCTGCCGCTGGTCGGCTTTGCCATCGTCATCTTTCTGCTCTTTTGGCTCCTGGCGTTCGTAGTCGGAAAATGGGAAGGCCTTTACCGGCGCTTCACCACCAATGAATTTTTGGCCGATTTCGTGCGCCAGCTTACCAAGCTGGCCATCATCGGTGTCGGACTTGTCGTCGCGTTCGAGCTGCTGGACGCCACCGCGCTCATCGGCACGTTGCTGGGTGCGGCGGGGATCGTCGGCCTCGCCCTCGGCTTTGCATTGCGCGATACCGTCGAGAACTACATAGCCGGGATTCTACTCAGCATGAAGCAGCCTTTCATGCACGAGGACTGGGTCGACATCGAAGGCCACGAGGGGCACGTGTTGCGCCTGACTTCCCGTGCCACTATCGTCATGACGCTGGACGGTAACCATGTGCGAATCCCGAACTCCAAGGTTTTCAACGGCATCGTCATCAACTACACCCGCAATCCCGAGCGCCGTTTCCACTTCGACGTCGGCGTGGGCACGGAGAGCAACCTCGAGGCCGCGCAGAACGTGGCTGCGAAGACGCTGCTCGAGATGGAGGGCGTGGTCAAGGATCCGCCGCCCCGAGTCGATGTCATGGTGCTCGGAGACTTCAACGTTACCCTGCGCGTTTTCGGCTGGGTCGACCAGCGCCTGTTCGATTTTCTCAAGGTGCGCAGCGAGGCGATCCGATTGGTCAAGGATGCCTTCGATGCTGCTGCGATCGTCATGCCCGAACCGATCTACAACGTCCGCATGCACTCGCGGGAGGCGGGTGAACCACAGCCACGTCAGGCGGCTGGATCGAAAAAGGCGATCGATGTCGGGCGCAGGACCGAAATCCAAAAGCAGATCGCCGAAGACCGGCGCCAGTCAGGAGACGCCGACCTGCTGCGCTCCGACGTGCCGCTGGAATAGACAACAGTCGGCGCAATTCCAGGATACCGACCCTTCGTTGGGTGGAAGTCGAACGCTCTGGCAGATGCACGGCGGTGCCGGATAAGACTTCTCGCGAGCCGGACTGAGTCCAGTGAACTGCGCGAAAGTCGACTCTGACCCTAGTTTCGCTCCGTGGCCAGGACGGTCCCCGGCGAACGCGGGGTGGCCACTCGTTGCGCGGTAGAGGCCTTCAGGCTCCGTTCGGGCCCATGGTGCGCTCCATCTCGCGGCGGAAACGAACCGCTGCGTTTTCGGGATCGAACGTCACGTCGTCCCACCGCACCGGCTTGCCGGCCGCCACGCCCTGCTTGAGCTTCACGCCGTGGGCGAGCCCGAGCGGCAGGCCGCGGAGGTGCAGGGAATCGCCCGCCGGCATAAGCTTTCCGTAGACCGTGAAGCCGCCTTCGCCGTCGAGCGTCTCCCCCGCGCGCAGGTCGCGCTTCGCCGTGGCGACGACGTCGCCGTGCCAGGCTTGCGCGGCGCCGGTCGGTTCCTGGCGCAGCCCGACCGACGCCACGCTGATGCCGAGCTCCAAGCCGATGGCGTGATACGGCTTGTACATTGCCGCATACCGTCCCGACGGATCGGTCGAGAAGCCATATTCCTTGAAGCAGCGCCGGACATAGTCCTCGCCGTCGGCGCCGCCTGCACGGAACGTGACGTACACGCCCCAGCGCAGATCGCGGAACACCGGGCGGCCGTCGCGCTCGAGGCTGGAGATCACCTCGACCTGGCCGCTGTGATGCAGGTGCCCGCCCTCTTCGGCGGGGCGGAGCACGCGCGGCAGGTCGTCGACGCCGCACGGAGGAAAGGCCAAACCGTCGGGTGCGGGTTGCAGGCCTGTGGCATTGGCGACGGCCGCCATCTCGATGGCGCTCTTGGTGCCGTCGAGAAACGAGTTGAACATCTGGGCATTGAAATCGCCGGCCGCGACCATCTCGGGCGAGAATCCGTAGTACGGCCACACGGTCTCGGGCGTCGAAGCGTGGTACTCCAATAAGTACTTGGTGCCCTTGCCGGCGGCGACCACCTCGAACCCGGATGCGCGACACCAGTCGACCATCTCGCAAATGAGCGCCGGCTGGTCGCCGTAGGCAAGCGAATACACGATGCCGGCCTCCTGCGCGCGACGGGCGAGCAGTGGCCCGGCCAGCGCATCGGCCTCGACGTTGACCATCACCACGTGGGTGCGGTACTCGCAGCACGCGAGGACGTGACGGATGCCGGCGGCCGGGCTGCCGGTGGCGTCGATCACGATATCGACCTCGGGCGCGGCGATGAGCGCGAGCGCGTCATCGCCCACATGGGTCGTGCCGCGCTTGGCAGCCTCGCCGAGCGAGGTCGCGCCAACTCGCTCTGCGGACCACCCCGTGCGGGCGAGTGTCGCGCGCGCTCGGTCGGGGGCGAGGTCGGCTATCCCCACGATGTGTATCCCAGCGGTGTGCTTCGCCTGCGAGAGGTACATCGCGCCAAATTTGCCGGCACCGATGAGCCCGACGCGCAACGGGGTGTTCGCGGCAGCGCGGGCGAGGAGGAGACGATGCAGGTTCATGAGAGCTCTCAGAGTCCGATCCGGATTCGGAAGCTTAGCGGCTGTGGGCCGAAAGTGAAATCACCTGCCCGGGTTTCGGCACGTTTCATGCGTCGAACCGCCCCGTCCCAACCCCGGTGCGACTAAATTGACAGCCGCGGGCCCGATTGACAGCTGCGGACCCAATTGACAGCTGTGGGCCCGATTGACAGCTGTGGACCCAATTGACAGCTGTGGACCAGATTGGGATGCGTGGACCGCCCAGCGCGGCGCACGGCGCAAGAGCAGGGGAGGCGGTGTCGGCACGGTCGTCGCGGCCGGTGAAGGACCCGCAAACGCAGGGCTTCGTGACGATGCCACGGCATGACGAGGACGGCGCTTCAGACATGGCCATCGCGAGACGTGCGATCGGTGCGGGCTCAGCGCAGTGCGAGCGCGAGCCCGATCGGGACGAACACAATCGACAACAGGTTGCCGATCAGTACGATCGAGGCGACCTTGCCGGGTTCCTGCTGGTATTGCTCTGCCACCATGAAGTTAAGCACCGCCGGCGGCAGGCACCCGAACAGGACCAGGATGCCGCGCTGGGCGGCATCGAGGCCGAGGAGCGGCGCCACCACCACCGCCATTGCCAGTCCCGTGAGCGGACAGACGATGCCACCGATAACGCCGAGGCGCCAGTCGCTCCATTGCACGTCGGCAAGACGCGCCCCGAGCGAAATCAGCATCAGCGGCACCAGCGCATCGCCGGTCATGCGGATCGCGAGCATCAGCCAGTCGGGCACGGGTGGCTGGGCCAGGGCGAACGCGAAACCGAGGACGGTCGACCAGACCATCGGGTTGCGCAGCAGGGCCGTGAATCCGGTGCGGTGCGCGACCATCCAGGTGCCGAGGGTGAACTGCAGCAAATTGGAGATGGCGAAGAGCGCCACCATGAGCGGGAAGCCGGCCTCGCCGAACGCCAGCACGGCGAGTGGCAGGCCCATGTTGCCGCAGTTGTTGAACATCATCGGCGGCACGAAGGTCCGTACGTCGACCCGCAATGCCCGGGCGATCGGCCACGCGAGCAGGCCCGAACCCAGGACGACGCCGACGCTGCCCAGCATCAGCAGCCCGTAGTGCACGATATCGAAGCTCTTGCTCGCCAGTACCGAGAAGATGAGGGCCGGTGCCAGCACGTTCATGCTCAGCCGGTTGACGTGGCTCATCTCCGGTTTGTGGCGGCGCGCGTAGAAATAGCCGAACGCCACGATCGTGAAGACCGGCAGGATGATGCCGAGGATGCGCGCGATCATGGCAACCGGGTGCCCGATGCGACTATCGCGCCGAGGGCATCGGGCGCATTGCGCGCGTCTGACGCTCTGAGGGCGTCGGGCGCATCGAGTGCATCGCTCACATCGAGCGCATCGAGCGCATCAAGCTCAGCACGCACATCGAGAACGAGCTTCCGATTCGGGATCGGGCGACGCGAGACCGCACGAGGGCCGTCCTTGCCGGCACCACGCTGGTGTCCCGAATTGGATGTCCGTTGAACAAACTTGCGAGGGCTGCGGCGGTCAGCGAACGTCCGATTCGGGACACCTCTCTAGAGGATGTAGCGCGCGAGATTGTCGTCTCCGGCGATGCCGGCGAGCCGGGCGTCGACGTAAGCCGCATCGATGGAGAGGGTCGTGCCTTCGTGGCGGAGCGCGGTATAGGAGATCTCGTCGAGCAGCCGCTCCATGACCGTGTACAGCCGGCGCGCGCCGATGTTCTCCTGGCGCTCGTTCACCGCGAAGGCGATCTCGGCGAGCCGCCGGATGCCATCTGCCTGGAAATCGAGGCGCACGTTTTCGGTGGCGAGCAGAGCCTCGTATTGGCGCACCAGGCAGGCATCCGTTGCCGTCAGGATCTGCTCGAAATCAGCGACCGACAGCGAGCCGAGCTCCACCCGGATGGGAAAGCGCCCCTGCAACTCGGGAATGAGATCGGACGGCTTGGCGAGATGGAACGCGCCCGAGGCGATGAACAGGATGTGATCGGTGCGTACGATGCCGTGCTTGGTCGTGACACTCGTCCCTTCGACCAAGGGCAGCAGGTCGCGCTGCACGCCTTGGCGCGATACGTCGGCGCCCTGGGTTTCCTGGCGGGTCGCGATCTTGTCGATCTCGTCGAGGAACACGATGCCGTTCTGCTCGACGTTGAGGAGCGCGCGCGCCTTGATGTCCTCGTCGTTGACGAGCTTGCCGGCTTCCTCTTCAGTGAGCGCCTTCATCGCGTCCACGACCCTCAGCTTGCGCACCTTGCGCCGGCCGCCGCCGAGTTGCTGGAACATGCCCTGCAGCTGGCCGGTGAGGTCCTCCATCCCGGGCGGCGCCATGATCTCCATCTGCGGCGACAGCGCCTGGACCTCGACCTCGATCTCCTTGTCGTCGAGCTTGCCTTCGTGCAGCATCTTGCGAAACTTCTGGCGGGTTGCGGAGTCGACCGGCGGCGTTTCCTGGAATCCCGTGTCGCGCGCCGGAGGCAATAGCACGTCCAACACGCGCTCCTCGGCAGCGTCGGCGGCGCGGTCCTTGACCTTGGCCGCCTCGGCGCTACGCGTTTCCTTGATCGCGACCTCGACCAGGTCGCGGACGATGGTGTCGACGTCACGGCCGACGTAGCCCACCTCGGTGAACTTGGTCGCCTCGATCTTGATGAAAGGCGCGTCAGCGAGCCGGGCGAGGCGACGGGCGATCTCGGTCTTGCCGACCCCGGTCGGCCCGATCATCAGGATGTTCTTGGGCGTGATCTCCTGGCGCAGTGGCTCGGGCACCTGCTGACGCCGCCAGCGGTTGCGCAAGGCGATGGCGACGGCGCGCTTGGCGGCGTGCTGGCCGACGATGTGCTTGTCGAGCTCGCTGACGATCTCGGAGGGAGTCATGGTGGACATGGCGATGCGGGAAGCGAAGCGTTGCGATCGGGGAAGGTGGCGCATCAGACACGGCGCGCGAAACCGAAGCCGCGTGGCGACCGAGCAGGGCGGTTACCCGCGGTACCGAGCCAAGGTGTCCGTGACCGGAGGCACCATGAAAACGGCCGCCAGTTGCGGCGGCCGTCCATTGTACCGCGCCCCCCTCGACGCGCGGCCGCTCAATGACAGGCAGCCTCCCAACGTGGCGATCGCTGCCATTACCGCAACGTCGGCAACGAGCCGTTGCGCGGACTGCCACCGATACCTGCTCAAGCCTATGCTCCAGTCGATTTCCGGCCGAGTTGTCGTGCCCCGACCGCTGCGGTGCGTCCGCAGCCCGAGGGCCGCCGGACTCTACGCGAGCGCGAGTCCTTCGTGATCGGCCGGGTCGGGGCGGGGGCCGGGATCGCTTATGATGATGCCCCGCGTGCGGATCACGGCGGGTTCACCCGCTCCATCCCACCTGAAAAGGCTGCCATGAAAACCGCCCTGCCGATCGTCGCAGCACTGCTTTTATGCAGTTGCGCCACTATGCAACCCAGCAAGCGCGCGCTAGCCGACCTCGCCCCGACCAAGGGCAACAGTACCCGCGGCACGGTGACCTTCACCCAGCGCGGCGACCACGTGCTGGTGGTCGCCGACGTGACCGGCCTGTCACCCGGCAGTCACGGCTTCCACATTCACGAGAAGGGCGACTGCAGCGCCGATGATGCGACCAGTGCCGGCGGACACTTCAATCCTCTCGGCAAGCCGCATGCGGCACCCGGCACCAACGATCGCCATGCCGGCGACATGCCGATGCTGGTCGCGGACGCCAACGGCGTCGCGCGGCTGTCCACCGAGATCGATGTCGTCACCATCGCCGGCGGCGCCGCCGACATACTTGGCAAGGGACTCGTCGTGCACAAGGACGCCGACGACTTCAAGACCCAGCCCACCGGCAACTCGGGCGCGCGGGTGGCGTGCGGCGTGATCCGCGCCCGATGAGGGCAGGGGCAGGCGTTCCGACCGCACGGCGCGCGCCGCGCCGCGCCCGCGCCCTCGTTCTTGTGCTCGTGGTGGTCGCGCTGGGTGGGTGCGACACGCTGAAGAACCTGGGCAGCGCCGCCTCTACCCGCCGAGATGCGCAGGGCTCGCCTGGCCTCGGCGCGCCCCTGCAACCGGTGGGAGGCAGCGCCGTGCAGGGTGCGGCCGGATTCAAGGCGGGTAGCAACGGCGTGACCATGATCGTCTCCCTCAATGGTCTCGCACCTGGACGCTACCGCGTGATGGTGCACGCCAACGGCAACTGCACCTCGCCCAACGGCTTTTCGGCCGGGCCGCCGTGGCATGGGCCGGGCGGTGACGCAGCACCGATGCTTCGCGACGCGCCGATCGTGACTACCAACTCGGAAGGCAGCGCGGCGCTCACCGTTTACCTCCCCGGGGTCGCGCTAGAGGGACCGAAAGGGCTGCTGGGCCGGTCGGTGGTCGTGCACCAGGGCGCCACGGGCCCGCTCGAGGCGGTGCCGGACGTACCCAATGGACGGATCGCCTGCGGCGTGATCGGCCCCATCGCCCCGCTGTTCTGACGCACCACACGAATCGGATCACAGGAGGGACGATGGGCTTTCTCGCCGACAAGAAGATCCTGATCACCGGCGTGCTGTCGAACCGGTCGATTGCGTACGGGGTTGCCCGTGCCTGCGCCCGTGAAGGGGCGACCCTTGCGTTCACCTACGTCAATGACGAGCTCAAGGACCGGGTTACCAAGCTCGCCGGGGATTTCGGCGCCGTGCCGGTACTGCGCTGCGACGTCGCCCGCGACGAGGACATCGATGCGCTGTTCGCCCAGGTACAGTCCGAGTGGGGCAGCCTCGACGGATTGCTGCATTCGATCGCCTTCGCACCTCGCGAGGCCCTGGCGGGCGACTTCCTCGGCGGCATGTCGCGCAGTGCCTTCAATACCGCCCACGACATCTCGAGTTACAGCTTCGCGGCACTCGCCAAAGGCGCGCGGCCGTTGCTCCAGGGCCGCGCCGGGGCGCTGTTGACCCTCACCTACCTGGGCGCCATGCGGGCGATGCCGAGCTACAACGTGATGGGTCTCGCCAAGGCCAGTCTCGAGGCCAATGTGCGCTACCTCGCGGCGTGCCTGGGACCGGAGGCGATCCGGGTCAACGGCATCTCCGCGGGGCCGATCAAGACCCTGGCCGCGGCGGGCATCGGCGGCTTCTCGCGGCTCCTGAAGTTCGTCGAGACCGCCGCGCCGCTGCGTCGTAACGTCACGATCGACGAGGTCGGCAACGTCGCGGCCTTCCTGCTGTCGGATCTCGCCAGCGGCATCACCGGCGAGATCACCTACGTCGATGCCGGCTTCTCCAACGTGGTCGCGGGCATGCCCACCGACTAGCACCACCCAGGCGCCGGCTGGTCGGCGTGCGGTGGCGTCGGCCCTGCACCGCAGCAATGCGCCGCGAGTACGGGAGCAACCCTGAGCACGAGCACACGAGCCGGCGCCGGCTTCGACGTCGCCATCGTCGGCGGGGGCCACAACGGCCTCGTCTGCGCGGCCTATCTCGCGGGTGCCGGCCTGCGGGTATGCGTGCTCGAGCGGCGTCACGTGCTGGGCGGCGCCGCCGTCACCGAAGCCTTCCACCCGGGATTTCGCAATTCCACGGCGAGCTACACGGTCAGCCTGCTCAATCCGCGGATCATCCGTGATCTCAAGCTGGTCGAGCACGGTCTCACCATCGTCGAGCGGCCTTTCTCCAATTTCCTGCCGCTGCCCGACGGCGATCATCTGCGTGTGGGCGGCGGCCTCGAGGCCACCCAGGCAGCTTTCTCGCGCTTCTCCGCGCGCGACGCCGAGCGACTCCCCGCCTACTACGCCATGCTGGACGGTGTCGCCGACGTGCTGCGCGATCTGTTGCTGGCCACACCTCCTAACCTTGGCGGACGCGGTGCGTCGTCCGTGGGCGCACTGCTCGAGGTCTGGAAGGCGAGTCGGCGGTTTCGCAGCCTCGATCTCGCCGGCCAGCGCGACGTGCTCGATCTCTTCACCAAGAGTGCCGGCGACGTGCTCGACCGGTGGTTCGAGGCCGCGCCGGTGAAGGCGGCGTTCGGGTTCGACGCGGTGGTCGGCAACTTCGCCAGTCCGTACACACCGGGATCCGCCTACGTGCTGTTGCACCACGTCTTCGGCGAGGTGAACGGCAAGCGCGGCCAATGGGGACATGCACTGGGCGGCATGGGGGCGATCAGTGAGGCCATGGCGATGGAGTGCACCGCGCGCGGCGTGGTATTGCGTACGGATGCCGCGGTGGCGCAGGTACGGGTCGAGAACGGACGGGCAACGGGCGTCGTGCTGGCGTCGGGTGAGGTGATCGACGCGACGCGGGTCGTGGCCAACGTCACGCCGCGTTTGCTGTTCGAACAGCTCGTCGCGCCCGAGCATCTCGATGCCGACTTCCGCGCCCGAATCGCCGGTACGCGCTACGCGTCGGGCACGTTCCGCATGAACGTCGCGCTCGCCGAGTTGCCGGACTTCACCGCCCTGCCGGGCCGCGTGGCCGCACCCCATCACGCCAGCGGCATCATCATCGCCCCTTCGCTCGGCTACATGGAGCGCGCGTACTTCGATGCCCGTGCGCAAGGCTGGTCGGCTGCGCCGATCGTCGAGATGCTGATCCCGTCGGTGGTCGATCCCAGCCTCGCGGCGGCGGGCATGCACGTGGCGAGCCTGTTCTGCCAGCATGCCAATCCCGACCTGCCCGCAGTGCGGGGGATGTCGTGGGACGACGCGCGCGCGGACGTAGCGGAGCTGATGATCGACACCGTCGACCGCGTCGCACCGAACTTTCGTGCTAGCGTGCTCGGGTACCGCGCCCTTTCACCCCTTGATCTCGAGCGCGAGTTCGGCTTGACCCGGGGCGACATCTTTCACGGCGCGCTGTCGCTGGACCAGCTCTTCGCGGCGCGGCCCGTGCTCGGCAACGCCGACTATCGCGCGCCCGTGCCGGGCTTGTACCTGTGCGGTGCCGGCACGCATCCGGGCGGCGGGGTGACCGGCGTTCCCGGGCACAATGCGGCCCGCGAAGTGCTACGCGACATACGGCGACGGCGTCACTAGCTCGGAACGCGGCGAGGCCGGCCTGCGCGTCGACGGCGCATGAACGTGGGACGCGGCGATAGAGCCTCGGCCCGGCAGCATGCTCGCGGTGCAGCGGCACTGGGGGACGGAGCAACCTGCCCTCGCCTTGTCGTCCGCCTTCTACAATGTCGGCCTGCACCGCGAAGGACTTTTCCCATGGACGATCACCACGGCTACCTCCGCCATCCGACCCTGCACGGCAACGCCATCATTTTCGTCAGCGACGACGATCTCTGGCGGGTATCGGCTGAGGGCGGCACCGCTCGCCGCCTGACGGCAGCGGTTTCCGAGCTGTCCTTGCCGGCGTTCTCGCCCGACGGCAAGCGTGTGGCGTTCGTCGGTCGCGACGAGCGCCATCCCGAGGTGTATCTCATGGATGCCGACGGCGGAGCCGCCCGGCGCATGACCTGGCTCGGCCCGGACGTGGCCGTGCGTGGCTGGACCCCGGACGGTCGCATCCTGTTCGTGACGACGTACGGCCAGCCGTTCTTCCGCAACTACCGCGCCTACACCCTGGACCCCGCGGGAGGCCTGCCGGAGCTCCTGCCGCTCGGCCAGGTCAATCATCTGGCCTACGGACCCGGCGACGCGCGGCTGATCGGCCGCAATACCGCCGACCCGGCGTGCTGGAAACGCTATCGCGGCGGCACCGCGGGGCATTTCTGGATCGACGCCGAGGGCACGGGGGATTTCCGGCGCCTGCACGATCTCGCGGGCAACCTCACCAGCCCGATGTGGATCGGCGCGCGCATCTACTACCTCTCCGACGCCGAAGGCGTGGGCAACCTGTACTCGTGTCGCCCCGACGGCAGCGATGTCCTGCGGCATACCGACCATGACACGTTCTACGCGCGCCATGCGCAGACCGACGGCAAGCGGATCGTCTACCAGTGCGGCGCCGAGCTGTGGCTGTTTGACCCGCGGTCGGACCAGGGCAACCGGCTCGACATCCGGCTGCCGTCGCACCGCAGCCAGGCGGCGCGCCGGTTCGTGTCCGCCGCCGAGCACCTCGACGGCGTGCACGTCCATCCGCAGGGTCATAGCGTCGCGATAGTGACGCGGGGCAAGCTGTTCAGCTTCGCCTTGTGGGAAGGTGCGGTGCTGCAACACGGCGATGCAACCGGCGTCCGCTATCGGCATGGCCAGTGGGCGATCGACGCGACCTGCCTGGTGGCAACGGCGGATGATTCAGGCGAGGAGCGGGTGGCGGTGCTCGAGGGCGGGGAGTTTCGCACCCTGCCCTGGGACATCGGCCGCGTGGTCGTCATGCAGAGTGCGCCGCGCGGACCGCGGGTCGCGCTTGCCAACCATCGCAATGAGGTGATGATCGGTGACCTCGCGACCGGCACGATGACCGTGATCGACCGCAGCGATGCCGGCCGCACCGAACAAGTCGCATGGTCCCCCGATGGACGCTGGCTCGCCTACCCGTTCTGGACGTCGGCGCGGCACTGCGCGATCAAGCTGCACGACGTGGCGGGCGGCACCAGCACCCTCGTGACCCAGCCCGAGTTCCGCGATTACGCGCCGGCCTTCGATCCCGCCGGTCGCTATCTGTATTTCCTGTCGCTGCGCACGTTCGATCCCGTCTACGACAGTGTGCAGTTCGAGCTCTCCTTCCCGCGCGCGGCGCGGCCCTACCTCATCGCCCTGCAACGCGGTGGACGTCCGCCGTTCGATCCGGTACCGCAAGGTCTCAAGCCCGACGCGCCGCCGCCCCCCGGGCCGGATCGATCGACTTCCGCGCTTTCACTCGCACCCGCACCCCCACCCGCGCCCGCGCCCGGACAACCCGCCCTGCCGGCGGTCGAGCTCGACGGCATTGCCCGGCGGATCGCGGCGTTTCCCGTCCCCGAGAACCGCTTCGGCCAGATCGCCGGAGTCGCCGGTGGCAAGGTGATCTGGACGGTGTTGCCCGTGGTGGGCGCCCATGGCCGCGGGGGTCACAAGGACACGCCGGGACGGCTGGAGGTTTTCGACTTCGCCACGGCGCGCGCCGAGAAGCTGGTCGACAAGGCCGATGGGTTCACGCTCGCCGCCGACCACGTCACGCTGATCGTGCTTCACGGCAAGCGCCTGCGTGCGGTCGCCGCAAATCGGCTTCCCGACCCCGAGCAGGATCGCGGCGGCGACGAGCCGTCGCGCAAGAGCGGCTGGCTCGATCTCGAGCGCGTGCGTGTCTCGATCGAGCCGCGTCGCGAGTGGCGCCAGATGTTGCGCGAGGTATTCCGGCTGCAGCGTGACCAGTTCTGGGTCGCCAACATGTCCGGCATCGACTGGGAGGCGGTGCATCGCCACTACGAGCCGCTGCTCGCGCGCGTCGCCACCCGCGCCGAACTGTCCGACCTGATCTGGGAGATGCAGGGGGAGCTCGGCACCTCACATGCGTACGAGATGGGTGGCGACTATCGCCGGCCACCGGACCTGGCGCTCGGCTATCTTGCCGCGGACGTGCGCTGCAGGGAGGACGGCACCTACGAGATCGTGCACATCGTCACCGGCGACCCGTGGGACGCTGGTGCCGACTCACCGTTCAATGCGATCGGGGTCGAGGCCGAGATCGGCGAGCGGATCGCGGCAGTCAATGGCCAGCGCACCTCGGCGACGCAACCTCCGCAGGCGCTGCTCGTGCACCAGGCCGCCACCAAGGTCGAGCTCACGCTCGAGCGCGGCGCACCGGACACAACGACCGCGCGCAGGGTGCTGCTGACCACGCTGACCGACGAAGTGCCGGCGCGTTATCGCGAGTGGGTCGAGGCCAACCGCGCCTGGGTGCACGCGCAGTCCGGCGGCCGGGTGGGTTACTTGCACCTGCCCGACATGCTTTCGGCAGGCTTCGCCGAATTCCATCGCTATTTCAGCGCCGAATGCGACCGCGACGCGCTCGTGGTGGACGTGCGCTACAACCGTGGCGGCCATGTGTCGCAGCTGTTGCTGGAGAAGGTCGCCAGGAAGCGCATCGGCTACAACATCTCGCGGTGGCATCTGCCGAGCTCGTATCCCAGCGAGGCCGTCGTGGGGCCGGTGGTGGCGCTCACCAACGAACACTCGGGATCGGACGGCGACATCTTCTCGCACGCCTTCAAGCTGATGGGCATCGGCCCGTTGGTTGGCACTCGGACCTGGGGCGGGGTGATCGGCATCTGGCCGCGCCATCGGTTGGTCGACGGCACCGAGACCACCCAGCCCGAGTTCTCGTTCTGGTTCACCGACGTGGGCTGGGGCGTGGAGAACTTCGGGACGGAGCCGACCGTCGAGGTGGACAACACCCCCCAGGACGCACGGGCGGGGCGCGACCGCCAGCTCGAGACGGCGCTGGCCACGGCGCTGCAACTGGTTGAGACCGTCGGCAGCACCTTGCCGAGCTTCGAGGATCGTCCCAACCTCGCGCTCCAGGCGCTGCCGCCGCGCGACCCCAGGACCTGATCCCCCGGCTCCGGAACACCGCGCTGCCCCTCGCCCAGGACCCGGGGGCGCGGTGCCGCAGCGCCGACCTCAGCCGGGCACGCTCACCTGCTCCTCGAGGAGCACCTCGCGACCGCTCTGCGAGGATGCGATCGCCGCGACGCAAACCTCGAGGTTGGCGAGCCCCCAGCGCCCGTCGTGCAGCGCCGGCCGGGTACCGGTGAGCGCGTCGTGGAACTCCGCCACCACGAGGTCGCGGGGGCTCGTGGAGGTGGGCAGGACGATCTCCTCGACCCCTGCGCCCGCAGCGCGGTAGACCAGCAGGCCCTGCGGTGATTGGCGGATGTCGCCGCCTTCGCAGCTCACCACTGTCAGCCCGAAAAACGGCTGATGCGGCGCACGTGCCGGGATCGCCGTGCGCCCCCGCACTTCCTTGGCGCGGAGTTCCGCCTCTGCCGAGACGCCGCGTTGGGGACGGTTCGACGGACGTGCCGCCG
>JBDSND010000195.1:0-13027 GCA_039915505.1 Casimicrobiaceae bacterium | reverse complement strand
TTCCTCGCGAAGCTCGCCCCATATGGTGAAGACCAGCTCGCCGTACGCCGGCCGCGCCCGCAATTCGAGCACGTGCCGCGGGCGCTCGAAGGGCACGTCGACGATCCGCTTGGTCCGCCCGGGATGCGCGGTCATGACCATGATACGGTCGCCGAGGGTCGCCGCCTCGTCGACGCTATGGGTGATGAACAACACCGTTTTGCGGGTCTCTTCCCAGATCTTGAGGAGCTCCTCTTGCAGCATCACCTTGTTCTGCTCGTCGAGGGCGGAGAACGGCTCGTCCATCAGCAGGATGTCGGGATCGTTGGCAAACGCCCGCGCGATCGACACCCGCTGGCGCATGCCGCCGGAGAGCTGGTGGGGATACACCTTCGCGAACCGCGTCATTCCGATACGGGAAAGGTAGTGCCCGACGACCTCGTCGATCTGGGCCTTGGGCAGCTTGCGCATGGTGAGACCGTAGGCGGCGTTCTCCCAGACGGTCATCCACGGAAACAGCGAGTCGCCCTGGAACACCATGGAGTTGCCCGGGCGCCCCGGCGCGGGCGCGGTGATCTCGAAGGTCCCGGAGGTTGGCTGCTCGAGCTTTGCCAGGATGCGCAGCAGGGTCGTCTTGCCACATCCGCTCGGTCCCACGATCATGAAAAAGCAGCCCGTGGGAATGTCGAGCGACACCTTGTCGAGTGCTACCACCGGACCCGCGCGGGTTTCGAAGGACTTGGCGAGGTCGCGCAGCCGGATCTTCACCGCGTCCGCACCATCGACCTCGAGGGCCTGCCCAGGGGAGCGCGCCGTCGGGATGGTGGCGGTCATGGTCACTTGCGCGGTGCCTTGGACTTATATGGACCGAGATCCTTCACCGCCGCCTCGGCAAAGGACGTGTCGAGCACCTGCTCCACCGTGATGTTTCCCTTGACGTCGCCGTGCTCCTTGTAGAACGCCAGGTCGTTCTTCAGGCTCGGCACGTGCACCTGGCCGTCGGGATTCGTGCCCTGGGCGTGGATGGCGCGGTAGACGGCGGGGTCCTTGATGAGCGTGTACTCGGTCAGGATCGCGATCACCTCTTCGGCCTGGGGACCCGCGAGCTTGCCGCCGGACAGCGCGTCGTTGTAGTCGCGCACGGCCCGAAGATAGGCCCGCATGAACCGCTTGGCGGCGTCCGGATTCTTCTTGATGAACTCGCCCGAGTACAGCACGACGGCAAGCTGATGGTTCGGATAGATCTCGTCGTCACCCATGATCCGCACAGCGGCACCACTTTGCACCGCGCGCGTCGCCGAGGGCTCGGTGGTGAGCGCGGCGTCGACTGCCTTGTTCTGCAGGGCGACAACGTGCTGCGGGAACGCCATGAACACCCGCTCCACGTCGTCGTACTTGAGTCCTGCCTTCTTGAGCGCTTCGTTGAGGGTCGAGGTGGAGGCACTGCCGGCGGCACTGCCCGCGACCTTCATGCCTTTGAGGTCCTTGAGGGTCTTGAACCGACCACTGTCGACCAGATCCTTGCGGACCAGCAATGGCTGGAACCCGTAGCCGGGCGGGGTCGACCCCTTGTCGGCGACGATCTTCATCTCGATGCCGCGTGCGACCGCGTTGTAGAGCCCCGCGGAGGCCGATCCGGCACCGACGTCGAGCTGCCCGGCACCAAGCGGCGCCACCATCTTCGCCGCGGAGTCGAACGGCGTCATGGTGACCGCGATCCCCTCGTCCTTGAAGTAACCCTTTTTGTCGGCGATGAAGAACCCGACATCGCTGCTCGCCTGCGCGATTCCCACCCGCACGTTGGTGAGCTCGGCAGCCTGGACGATGCCAGGCACGAGGATGGATGCGGTCACGACCGCGAGAACACCTAACAGCTGATTGATTCGAAGCACCATTTCCTCCATCGAATTGAGGGGCCGAACACGGTCCACCTGCTGCACCCGCAGGTGCTTGTGGCGTGCAGCGGCAAAGCTGTCCGCTTGCTGACATTATGCCCCGAGGGCACCCAGCATCTCGGTTACGTATTCCGCGTCCGAAACCATGACCAGCATGTCGCAGGCGGCACGCAGCGCGTCGAGGGTCGCATTGGGAGTGTTCATCCCGGCCGCCTGCTGGACCAGCACGCCCGTCACCAGCACGCCCTTGTCGTGCGCCATCTGCCCGATCGCCGGTACGAGGGCGACGTTGTCACCCTCGCGAGCGACCACGAAGACCATATCGGCCCCGCGGATCGCCCGGCCGATCTCGCTGCCTTCGTCGGCGATCGCCTGCAGCATGCCCTCCGATCCGGCCGGGTTGCCGCGTGCGCCGCCGGCACCGATCGCCTGCACGTGCCGCATGCTCTGCTCGGCCACGGCGTCGGCGATGTGGCTGCCGCCCTCGCCAAGACCGATCACCTTGATCGCGCGGGGACGGGAATTCGGATACGGGATGCGGTGGCGGGTATCCGCCGCAGCCGCGCGGGATTCGCTCATTGCCATGGGTACACCGTGCAGTGGATGGGGTTGGGACACGACTTCGAGCAGGCCCGCCTCCGAGAAACGGGAATTCGGTAAGCTCGGTGCGCTCGTCGGAAACCGCGACAGTGGCGCGAACCCTGTCGGTCATGGTCCCGATACGGCGATGCTCGGCACGGACGCCGGCATTCGCAGCCCCGGTCCGGAAGAGCGATGCAAACCCGCTGACGCTGCCCCGGCGCTGGTGCGTACGCGATGCGCACCGCGCCAGCAGCGCTGGCGAGCGCGCGTGCGTGCCACCGGCTCACAATGCCTCGCCTTCCTTCAGCACGCCAGCCGTGCGCAGCGCGCCCTCGAGCCACTTCGGCCGCAGGTTGCGGCCCGCGGCGATGTCGGCAAGCCGGCTGCGCTCGTCGAGAACCTTGGTCGCGGCCTGCGCCAGCAGCGACGACGCCTTTTCGCGCTCGATGACCACCACGCCGTCGGCGTCGCCCACCACGAGATCCCCTGGCTGAACCGTGCATCCTCCGCACGAGATGGGCCAGTTGATCCGGCCAGGCACGAACTTGGTGGGACCGTTGGGGTTGGCGCCCACGGCGTATACCGGGAAACCGAGCGCCGCCAGCTCCTCAGTATCGCGCACCGCCGCGTCGAGGACCGCCCCTGCGAGTCCCATCTGGCGACAGGCACTGATCATGATCGAGCCCATCAGCGCGCAGGTGCGGTCGGCTTTGCCGTCGATCACCAGCACGTCGCCGGGCTTGGCCATCGCCATGCCGGCGTGGATCATCAGGTTATCGCCTGGCCGCACCTCGATGGTGAAGGCCGGGCCGGCCATGCGCATCGACGGCGTGACCGGGGCGATGCGGCCGTCCATCGTGCCGCGCCGCCCGGCGACGTCGGCGAGGATGGACGCGGCGTACGCGCTCGCCTGCTGGACGATGTCGGGCGCGACCCGCTCGAAGTCACGGCGGATGTCGGCAAGGATCGGTGCTGTCATGGTGAGTCCTGGTGAGTGCCGTCGCGGCGGAGGTCAGAGAGCCGGGAGGTCAGCGAGCCGGTCGGCCGCGCGCAGCGAGCAGCCGATCGAGGCGGGGATACACCCGCCGCGCATTGCCTTCGAAGATCTTGTAGCGGTCCGCGTCGGTGAGCCAGCCCACCTGGTCGACATAGCGCCGGGTGTCGTCGTAGTGGTGGCCGGTGGTGGGATCGATGCCCTTGACCGCGCCGAGCATCTCCGAGGCGAACAGAATGTTGTCCACGGGTATCACCTTGGCCATGAGTTCGATCCCCGGTAGGTGATACACGCAGGTGTCGAAAAAAACGTTGTTCAGAAGATGCTCGGTCAGGAGCGGCTTTTTCATTTCCTGGGCGAGGCCGCGATAGCGCCCCCAGTGAAACGGCACCGCGCCGCCGCCGTGGGGAATGATGAACTTGAGACTCGGGAAATCCTTGAACAGATCGCCCTGAATGAGCTGCATGAACGCGGTCGTGTCGGCGTTGATGTAGTGCGCGCCGGTGTGATGGAAGTTGGGATTGCACGACGAGCTCACGTGGATCATCGCCGGAACCTCGAGCTCGCACAGCTTCTCGTACAGCGGATACCACTGCCGGCCGGTGAGCGGCGGGCCGGTCCAGAAGCCGCCGGACGGATCGGGATTGAGGTTCACGCCGACAAAACCGAGCTCGTCGACGATGCGCTCGAGCTCGGCAATGCAGTGGGCGGGATCGGCGCCGGGGTGCTGCGGCAGCTGTCCTACGCCGACGAAGTTGTCCGGCAGCAGGCCGCAGATACGGCCGATCAAGTCGTTGCTCACCCGGCTCCATTCGCGACTGACCGCTTCGGTGCCGACGTGGTGCGCCATGCCCGCGGCCCGGGGCGAGAAGATGGTGAGGTCGCTGCCACGTTCCTTCTGCAGCGTGAGCTGCGGCTGCACGCTCTGCACCAACGCCTCGTCGCTGATGCCCGGATCGGCGGACGCGGGCCGCCGCGCGGGGTCGGCGAGACCGGCGAGCTGCTTGTCTCGGAAAACGTGCATGGGCTGGGGCTCGGTCGTGTAATGACCGTGGATGTCGATGATCATGCGTGCGCGCTCGCGAGAAAGTCGAGAAGTTGGCGGGAAGCGTGCTCTTCGGTCTGGGCCGCCACCGGCGCGTCCCAGTAGTGAGCGCCGGGGATGCACTCCTCCAGGTAGCGCGCCGCCGAGGTGGCGTGGGCATCGTCGCGGCCCGGCACCACCAGGGTGGGAATGGCGAGCCGCAGGAGATCCTCCGGCTCGGCGCCGGGGGCGGTGTCGCGATCGAACAGGCCCTTCGCCATGCCGGTCACCATCAGCTTGTACGCCTCCACATCGAGGTCGGCGTAGGCCGCGGCAAACGCCACATCGTTGCGGACCACGGTGGCCCACGGTCCGACACGCGGATCGGCCGCGAACGACTTGCCCGACTCCACGGCAAGTCTCGCTGCCGCCGCGAGGCCGTGCTCGGCGACGAAGGCAAGATGCTCGGCAAAGCGCTGTTCGCCGCGAATGCGGTAGCGGGCGCCACCGACCGGCCACCAGAGGATCATCGACAGCACGCGCTCGGGATGTTCCACCGCGAACGCCGTGACCGGGGCGCAGCCCATGCACCCGCCCATGAGATGCGCCTCTGCGATCCCGAGATGATCGAGCAGGCCTCGTCCCTGCGCGACGTAGTGCTGCCAGGTAATGCGCTCCACCCGGCCGCCCGACTGGCCGGTCTCGCGGCGGTCGAAGGCGATGCAACGGTAATGCCGCCCGAGGTTGTCGAGCGGCCTGACCCGCGTATAGATGCTTTGGCTTCGCCACTTGTCGAGCGTCGCGTCGAAACCGCCCGGCGAGAACATCAGCAACGGCGGGCCGTCGCCGACCACCTCGTAGCGCGTGGTGATGCCGTCAATCGTGGCGAAGGGCATGGAATGTCTCGACGATGATGAACGGCGAGGGCCTGCATGGGCGCGCGTCGCGACGCAGTCTCATTGGATGGGAATGCCACCCTTGATCTGTCGCGAGGCACGCACGTCGCCAGCGTACGCCGTGATGGCATCGAGGGTGATCTGCGCGACGTTCGCATAGGTCTCGGTCTTCGAGTCGAGGAAGGTCGCTGCATAGCCGATCGCGGCATGAGCCATGCGCATCCGTCCGTCCAGCCACGGTCCACCGCCCAGTCCGCCGATCACTGGGATGGCCACGGCGCGGGCGACCGCCGGCCCAACGATCGGGCCCGAGTTGGTGAAGTCGAGCAACGAGGCGCCGGCGGCCTCCAGGGTCCTGGCCTCCTCGACCAGGCGCTCGCTCATCTCGGCAGGAACCTGCACCCCGCCCTTCAGCATGGCCGCATAATCGATGCCGTACTGGAGCGCCGTCTGAGGCGTGATGCCGAATTGTGCGAACACGGGAATGCCCGCCCGCGCGATCGCCCGCACGGCGTCGGGGAAGTCGGCCGCGCCGTCGAGCTTGATCATGTCGGCACCGGCCTCCTTCACCAGCCGGATTGCCGCGCGCAGCGCCGATTCGGTGCCTTCCTGCAGCGGCCCGAACGGAAAATCGCAACTCACCAGCGCTCGCTTCACCCCGCGCCGCACCGCGCGGCACACCACGATCATTTCCTCCATGGTGACTTCGAGCGGATTCGGGTGACCCCACAGGTTGATACCGACGGTGTCACCTACCGACACGATCTCGACCCCCGCCCGGTCGACGACCTGGGCGATCTGGTAGTCCCACGCCACGACCCCGACGATCTTGGTGCCGTCGCGCTTCATCTGTTGCAGGGCGGGGATGGTGACCGCCGCGTCCTTGCCTGTCATGAAAGATCCTCGTTGCGCCGCCGTCAGGCGACGAGATCGCGCGTCCCACGCGCAAAGAGTTCGTCGATCGCCACGGGCCGGTTGATGATGCCCTGCTCGCGCGCGGACCCGACGAGCTCTTCGAGCACGGCGCGATTGGGAGCGATGCCGTACGGCAGCGGATCGCCGGTAATCGCCAGTACCCGCCGATGCAGTTCGTCGATCTTGGTCGGGTCTTCGATGCGGCCAGCCGCCAGGCGCTCGAGATACACCCGCTTGGCCCGGGCGAATGCATCGAACACATCCGCGGCCAGGTCCGGTCGCGCCTCGAGCAGCTCGTCTTTCACCACGATGGTGTGGTTGATCGGATAGTGCCCGCGCTCGCGCAGGGCGTCGAGACCCGCCTCTAGCGCGTCGGGAATGAGCGGCGCGACGTCCGGGTGGTCGGTCTCCACCCCGATCGCCGCAGGCAGCTCGCCGGAGGCCAGGAGATCGGCCATCTTCCTGCCGCTCTCCAGGCGCACCACGTTGGCCGGCGGGCTGTATTCCGCGACATGCTCGTCGCCCGAGAGCACCCATGTGATCGTGGACAGGTCAACGCCATACTGGTGCTGCAGGATGCTACGCGCCCATACCCCGGTGGTCACCGTGTAGCCGCGATTGACCCCCACGCGCCGGCCTTCCAGATCCTTCGGATGGCGGATCCCCGCCTTGACGTTGTGCAGGATCGCGCCGTGGTGAAAAGCCCGGACCAGGAAGACCGGAATCGCCGTCATCCGCTTGCCGTGCTCGCGGGCGGTGATGTAGGTGGTCATCGCCATCTCGGCGATGTCGAACTCGAGATTGCGCACCATGCGCCGGAACGCGGCGATGAGGGGATCGACCTCCTCGAAAGCGAATTCAAAGGTGCGCGGGCGCACGGTGCCGTCCTTGAGAGCGGCGTTGTTGCCCTGGGTGCGGGTGACGGTCCGAAGCGTGTCCATGGAATTTGAATTATCGCCGGGGCTGGCCGGGATGGGATGGAGACTCACCGACCGGGACGGGTTGGACCCGTGGGATCGAGCGTCGCGCGTGACGCTAGCAGCTGCACGTGGCGTCCGCATCCACGACGAGCGCGTCGAGGTACCAGGCAGGCGGCAGGTCGCCTGCTTCGACTGCTGCCGCCGGCTTGAACACCTTGAAGTGGTGCCTGACCCCGTCCGGCGTCCAGAACCCCACCACGGTCTCGATCGGCGGACATCCGGGGACGGCGCAGGCGAGCTCGGCCACGAACACGGCGGACGCATCGTCGAGCGCAAAACGCTGTCGCGTCCACATGCGCACGCGTTCCACGGCGGCGAGTGCCGCGTCGTCCGGGCGAAAGCTGCGCAGCATCGCCGCTCACGTCCGGGCTCGATGCCCCGAATCCACCGCGTCGCCGCGGCCGGGGCTCGGATGGACCTCGGCCGCGTCGGCCGCGCAGGCGTCGAAGCCGGCCTGCAGCGCCTCAGCGTCGAGATCCCGGCCGATGAACACGAGGCGACTGATGCGCGCCTCGTCCGGCCGCCACGCGCGCTGGAAATCGCCCTCGAGCAGCCTGTGCACGGCCTGGAAGACCATGCGGCGCGGCTCGCCGGCGATGGCGATGATGCCCTTGGCCCGCAGGATGTCCGGCCCGCGCGACTGGGTGAGCGCGGTAAGCCACTCGCTGACCCGCTCGGCATCCATGGGTACGGCGGTGGTCAGTGACACGCTGCGGATGGTGGGGTCGTGGCGTTGATCGTCGCGGGCACCACCGCCGCGGGATTCCGCAACGACCGGCGCATGCCCGCAGTGCACATCATGCACATGGTCCGTCTCGCCATGTGCCGGTGCGTCCGCGGCCAGGAAGCCCGGGTCGAGATTCACGATCCGCTCGAGATCGAAGCCGCCACGACCGATCAACGCGTCGAGATCCACCTCGGCCCGCCGTGCCCGGTGGATCGGCGCAAGGACGTTAATGGCGCGCAGCCGTGCCTCGATACGCTCCAGCGCCGCAGCGTCCACGAGATCGGTTTTATTGAGCACAATCTGGTCGGCGAACGCCACCTGCTCCTGCGCCTCGCGGCTGTCGGCAAGGCGCAGCAGGATGTGCCGCGCGTCGACTACCGTGACGATGCCGTCGAGCACGAGCTTCTGCTGCAACACCGGGTCGACGAAGAACGTCTGCGCGACCGGTCCGGGATCGGCAAGGCCGGTCGTTTCCACCACGATCGCGTCGAAGGGCCGGGCCGCGGTTCCACCACCGGAATCGCGCGCCACGAGCGCGTGCAAGGTGCGCAGCAGGTCGCCGCGCACGGTGCAGCACACGCAGCCGTTGTTCATCTCGAAGAGCTCTTCGTCGGCGCCGACGATCAGCGCCCCATCGATGCCGACCTCGCCGAACTCGTTGACGATCACTGCGACGCGATGGCCGTGCGCCTCCGAGAGGATGCGATTGAGGAGGGTCGTCTTGCCCGCCCCGAGGTAGCCGGTCAGCACCGTGACGGGAATGCGCTCGCCCATGGCGCGGATTACATCCAGGGCATCAGGGATGCGTGGATGACGTCGGGCACGCCGTGGCCGCCGACCGAGCGGATGGCGAGGTCGACGTCGTTCAGCGCGAAACGATGGGTGGTGATCATTTCAAGAGGGAAGCGCTTGGAGGCGAGTTGCTCGAGGGCGAGCTCGCACGCCTTGTAACTGTGGCCGCGGGCACTCTTCAGGGTGATGAACTTGACCGTCATGCGGCCGATCGGAAAGTTTGGGAACTCGGCCATCTCGCCCTGCACGACCATGACGCCGCCCTTGCGCTTCAGGGCCTCGATGCCGAGCAGCACCGGGATCGTGCCCGCACCGGCGGTGCAGTCGAGGACCACGTCCACGCCCTTGCCACCGGTGATCTCCTTGATGCGGGCGAGCGGGTCCTCCTGATTGACATCGATCACGTAGTCGGCGCCGAGGGTCTTGGCGACCTGCATGCGGGCATGGTCCTTGGACGTGCCGGTGACGATGATGAGCGACGCACCCGCCTGCTTGCAGATGACGGTCTGCGACAGGCCTTGCTGGCCGGGGCCCTGGATCAGCACCGTCGAGTTGTAGCCGACCTCGCCATCGAAGAGCGACCACTCCACGCCGTTGGCCATGGGCGTGACCAAACCGGCGAGCTCGGCCGTCACACCCCGCGGTACGTGATGCACGACTGAGTTCCAGGGGAGATACATGTACTGCGCGAAGCCACCCCACAGGTGCGGGGGCTTGCGCGCCGAGGTGTAGCCGTAGCGGATGGCGTCCGGGTTATAGCGCCAGTCGGTATTCTCGCAATGCCGGTATTGGCCGAGGTGGCACCACTCGCACTTGCCGCACGACACGTAGTGCTCGACGAAAACGAGGTCGCCTTCCTTGAAGCCCTTGCGCCGGGTGAACTCGCGGCCGGCCTTGGCGATGGTGCCGATGTTCTCGTGGCCCATGATCACTGGCTCGTCGGACGGCGGCGTCTTGTAGAGCTTGACGTCGGTCCCGCAGATGCCTCCGACCTCGACGCGCATCAGCGCGGCGTCCTCGGGAATGTCCGGAATCGGATACTCCCGGATCTCGGTCCGGCTCGGACCGGTGCGTACCGCGGCTAGGGCTTGTTCCATGGGATTCCTTGGGTGACTCGTTCGACGGACGCGACGCGGCGCGGGGTGGAAAAACAGCCGCGGCCCGCAAAGCCCGTCGGGGCTGCGCCACGCGGCAGCTCCGGGGCAGCGACGATGGACGGCTAGACCGTCGCCTGGCCGACGCCCTCGCGCGCGATGAGCGCGTCCTTGGCCGCATCCTTGAACGGCACATCGGGCGGCAGGATCACCGACGCCGAGCGCACGCGGTGGTGCGCCGGCTCGCGTCCCACCGGCAGCTTGCCGCTCTTGGCGAGCGCCTGCGCGGCCTTCATCATCTTGTGGCGGGCCATGATGATGCCGTTGTCGGTCGACACCAGGTTCTCGCGGGTGCGGTCCTGGATCGGTCCCATGCTTTCCTGCACCGACGCGTCCTGCATGGCAAAGCCCTCGACACCGCTGAAGGTCCGGCCTTCCTTCTGGGCCTTGCGGTCGATCAGGTAGTCATTGTCCTTGTTCTGCAGCGGCCGGAAGGTGCCGGGTACGAACTTCACGTGCACGCCGTAGCCGTCGTCCATGGCCTTCACTTCGGATTCAGTCAGGGCCCGCGTGGGATGGTAGTCGTAGCTCCACGACCAGCAGTTCTCGTCGTCGATCGGGACCCAGAAGTGACCGTGGATCGGATGATCGGCCCGCGGCGGGATGACCGTGAAGAATGGCATGACCCACTGGGTGATGCGCCAGTAGTAATTGCCCTCCTCGGCGTTACGGCGTGCGCCGATCAGGAGGCCGCCTTCCGACTCCACCACCTCGAACTTCGGCGCCGAGTCCCCGAGGTTGTACTGGTTGCCCTTGGCGCCCTTGAACAGCGGATCGACGTTGAGCGCACCCCGGTGCAGGAACGACACGTGCGACGAGTCGATGCCGCCTTCCATCGCCTGCAGCCAGTTGCACTCCTGAACGCGCTTGGACATGTAGGTCTGGTTGTCCGGAACCGTCGCGAACTCGTATTCCGGCGGCGGCGGCACGTCGTCCTTCGGCCCCATGTAGGCCCAGATCACGCCGCCGCGCTCGATGAGCGGATAGGAGGCGAGCTTGATCTTCTGGCAAAAGCCACTTTCGGCGGGCTCGCTCGGCACCTCGACGCACTGGCCGTTCACGTCGTACTTCCAGCCGTGATACGGACAGCGGATCCCGCCCTCCTCGTTACGACCGAACCAGAGCGACACGCCGCGGTGGGCACAGAACTCGTCGACCAGGCCAAGCTTGCCGTCGCTGTCGCGGAAGGCGATGAGCCGCTCCGACAGCAGCTTCACCCGGACCGGCGGACCGTCCCGCTCGGGCAACTCCGACGACAGCAGCGCCGGCAACCAGTAGCGGCGGAAGAGCTCGCCCATCGGCGTCCCGGGACCGGTCTGGGTCAAGAGATCGTTCTGTTCACGCTTCAGCATGGGGGACTTTCCTCCGGGGCATCGGATTCGACGCGAACGCGGCATGCGGGCGCGACGATGAACCTTGAATGGAAGGTCGGATGGGAGCTCTCGAGCGGGCCCTTCGATATCGTTCCGCTATGCGAAACGGTGTTCCGACAGGATAAAATCGAGGTTATCATTCGCCAACTTCGCGTGTCAATTTCCGCACCGCTTCTTGCTAGGATGCATCAAGACCGGGCGCTCGTCATGCCGAGCGCGCGGACCATTAACCGCACCCGTCTCGCGCAGCCCTCGGAACCCATGACCGCGATCGCCACCGCTCCCGATGCCCCACCTCGCAAGTCGTATCGCGACGTCTGGCTCATCACCCTCGGCCATGCCCTGACCCATTGGTACCCGGCGACGTTCTACCTGCTATTGCCGGTCATCGGTCGGGAGCTCGGGCTGTCGTTCAGCCAGATCGGTCTCATCATGACCTGCCAGTACGTCGCGGGCGCCATCTCCAATGTCCCGGGCGGCATGGTGGTCGATACGGTGGGCAGAAAGGGCCTGCTGATGGCGCTCTCGCTCTTCTGGGTCGGCGTGCCCTACTTGCTGATGGGGTTCGTCCACAGCTACTGGCTGCTGCTGGTATGCGTCGCCCTGGTGGGCATCGGCAACAATCTTTGGCACCCCACGGCGATCCCCACCCTCGCCAACCGCTTTCCCGAGCGCAAGGGCCTGGTGCTTTCGCTGCATGGCATGGGCGGGAACATCGGCGACGCATTGGCCCCGATCGTCGTCGGCTCGCTGCTCACCATCTTCGGCTGGCGCGCGATCGTGATCGGCAACGTGCTGCCCGGCATCGTCATCTCGGCCCTGCTGTTCGCGTTCCTCGGGAGCCTCACCGTCGCAGGCAAGGCGAGCAAAAAGACCGACACCGCGGAGTCCGGCCAGAGCCTCAAGGACTATTTCGCCGGAGTGCCCGCGCTCTTTCGCAATCGCGGGCTCGTCCTGCTTTCGACCAGCTCGGCATTCCGGGCCATGACCCAGAACGCCCTGCTCACCTTTCTTCCCCTTTACCTCGCGTATGAGATGCACTACTCGCTGGTATGGGTCGGCGCGTGCATGTTCCTGCTGCAGGCGGCTGGCTTCGCCGCCGCGCCCATCGCCGGGCATCTGTCCGATCGCATGGGCCGGCGCAGCGTAATGATGACCAGCATGGCGATGACCGCCGTGATCCTGCTGGCCATGACGTTCGCCGGCCGGTCGATCGCCTTCGTCGCCTTGATCGCGGTCCTGGGGTTCTTCCTGTATGCCATCCGCCCCGTGCTGCAGGCGTGGCTGCTCGAATCCACTCCCAAGAACATGGGTGGAACGAGTATCGGCGTGCTGTTCGCAACCCAGTCGCTGGGTTCGGCGGCAGGACCGCTGGCCGGTGGCATGCTCGCCGACCACTATGGCCTCCTGAGCGCCTTCTACTTCCTGGCGTTCACCATCGTCGTCGCGAACCTGTTCATCTTCCTAATGCCGGCAGGGACACTGCCCGGTGACCGGGCCCGCGCGTGACGGCACGGCGGCGCGGCCTGCGCCGCTGGCTCGCAAGCACGTCGAACCGCACCTTCATCGTCTACCCGCTGGCAGTCGCCGCGTTCGAATGGGCGCGCGGCGGTGGCCTCCCAGTCGTCGCGCCTTGGGCCCTGCCGCTGCTCGCATGGGGCTACCTGCAATATCGCCTGGTCGGCAACTATCGTGCGACGCATGGCGGTGGCGGTC